>SKYU01000021.1 GCA_007127715.1 Gammaproteobacteria bacterium
CGGGCGAACGCCGCGCGGCGATGACCTGGGCGCAGCGCCTCAAGCGGGTGTTCGGCATCGATATCCACACCTGCGCGGCCTGTGGCGGGGCGGTGCGGATCATCGCCTGCATCGAGGATCCCGAGGTGATCGAGAAGATCCTCGCTCACCTGGACAAGAAGACCACCGACTCACCAGCTTGGCCCCCGCCCTGCCGGGCGCCGCCGCAGCGTGGCCTGTTCGATTCACTCCATTCACCGGGATGATCCCGCAACAACGCTTCCCAGACTGCGCCGATGATGGTGCGGCCACGATACCGGCTGGGCGGGTGGCATGGGTGGGCGTGAGAAGTGCGTCGACGGGCGAGTTGCTGCGGCGAATTCGGGTGCCCTGGCACCGCTCAGCGTCGATCAGTGTGCGGCAGCGCGCGCTGCACGCAGGTGTCGGCGTCAGTGAGGCGCGGGTAGCAGCCAGCGAAAAGGGGCTTTATTCGGCCTATACTCTACGGTCGACGCATCGGTCTTGATGCGCGCGCGATCCGCAGTGCCACTTGGCAGGGGCGTGCAATCCTCAGGTTCCGCAGCACGGATCGGCAGTTCGGCGCATAGGCTGGTGTGCCTACGGTAAAAATTCAGGACGCCTGTAATTGCGTCTCGGGACGTCGCACTTCCCGCAGTTGTCCGTCCACGAGTGCGACCACGCGCGTGGCCGCTGCAATGGCCCGCGGGCGATGCGCGATGATGATCTGCGTCATGGGCAGGCCAGAGAGTGCGGCCACAATACGCCGCTCGTTAGCCGTATCGAGATTCGCCGTACCTTCATCGAGCACCAGCACCGCGGGTTCGCTGTAGAGTGCACGCGCCAGCAGCACACGCTGTAGCTGCCCGGCGGAGAGCGTCGAGCCCATGTCGCCGACCAGCGTGCGATATCCCATGGGCATGGCAGTAATCTCTTCATGAATGTAGGCCGTCCTGGCACAGGCTTCTACCCGGGCCAGGTCTGTCTCGGGATCGAAAAAGGCGATGTTGTCGGCCAGCGAGCCGGACAGCAGGCGGTCGTCCTGCATCACCACGCCCAGGCGCGCGCGCACGGCGCGCAGGCCCCAGTAAGATAGCGGGCGGCCATCGTATAGGATCGTTCCCTCGGCCGGTTGGTGGAGGCCGGTTAGGAGCTTGATGAGCGTTGATTTCCCGGCACCCGACGGGCCGACGATCGCTACCCGCTCCCCGGGTTTTACCTCTAGCGACAGGCCGTCGATGATCCACGGTTCGTTGTCACCATAGCGGAAACGAAGCCCGCGCAGCGCGAGGCTGCCGGTGAGTGGTGCGCGCGAAGCGCTGCCACGCACTAGCCCAGGCTCCTGAGGCGTCTGCACGATGTCGGCAAGCCGCTCCAGGTGCAGCCCCGCGAGCCGCCACTCGAAAAATACCCCGACCAGACCGCCTGCGGCGGTCGTGAAGGAGGCACGGTAGGCCTGAAAGGCAAACAGCATCCCTAGCGTCATGCTGCCGCTGATCACCGCGAGCGCCCCGAGGTAAAGCACCACCAGGGTCTCAAGCGCCCCCAGCATGCCCTGACCCGCACCCGCCCAGGCTCCGAACCGTGTAAGGCGGATGCCGGCATTGAGCTGATCGGCAAACAGGTTCTGCCAGGCGGCATGACGCGATTCCTCGCGGCCGAAGAGCTTGACGGCGCGCACGGCACGAACACTCTCGAGGAAATGTGATTTGGTGTCAGCCGACGTCTGGATGCCCAGCTCGGTTAGCTCGCGGACGTACGGGTAGCTCGCTAGCCGAGCGATGAACTGCAGCACCAAGAACGCCACTACGACGCCTGCGAGGGTCGGCGCGTAGAACAACATGAAGGTCAGTGTACCGATGGAGAGCAAACCATCGAGTGCGGCGCGCATCACGCCCGTGGTCAACAACTGCTGAACCGGGCCCAGCGACTCGAAACGGGTGATCACGTCGCCGATATGCCGTTTCTCAAAGAAGCCCAGCGGCAGGCGCAGTAGGTGGTGGAAGAGGTTGGCACGCATCTGGAAGGTCATCAGATTACTCAGGTACATGCCAATGTAAGTCCGCAGCAGTCCGATCGCGGTCTGCACCACGGCAAGCACGGCGAAGCCGAGGATGATGGTCTCCAGCAAGCGGGCGTCCTGGCGGCCGATGGCCTCGTCGACCACCAGCTGGTTGACCAGCGGGGCCACTAGCGCAAAGGCCTGAAGCAGCAGCGACAGCGCGAACAACTGCCAAAGACTGGCTGCGAGGCCGCGAATCCTTGACCAGAAGTCCCGCAGGCGCGGTGGGGGCTGGCCCTGTCCGACCGCGAATTCCGGGGTCGGGGTGAGTTCGAGCGCTACGCCAGTGAATGATCCGGAGATGCTCGAGAGGGTGACCCGACGACGCCCGTGCGCCGGGTCGTGAATAATTACCTCGCGCGCGTTCGCACGTACCAGAACCACGAAGTGATTGAGGTTCCAGTGCAAGATCGCGGGGGTTTTCAGTCGCTGCAGCTCATCGAGTTCGCAGCGTAGCGCACGGGCCGCAAGACCCAAGCTGTCGGCGGCGTCGATCAGATCGCGCAGGGTCATGCCCTTCAGGGAGATGGACAGAAGGGCGCGAAGCTCGGTAAGCGAGCGACGCTGCCCGTGATGGGCGGCGACCATGGCCAGGCAGGCCAACCCGCACTCGGACGCCTCGGCCTGAAGCACCACCGGAAGGCGGGTACGACGAAACAGATCCTGCATGGTTTCGGGTGTCCCTGAAAACATCATCTGTTACTACCCTGGCTCGTGCATGGCAAGACCTGAAACTGGATGAAATGCGCGGAAACACGGCTTGTCCGCTCACCCGGAATCGCCGATACCGGAGTACGACCCTGCGAGCCGTCGGGATACCCATGTCACTGTTTAGACCCGAAGCCTTGGCAACCTCTCCACCAGATCACTTCGGGGAAGTGCTGATCGTCCAGCCCCCCGCCTTTGCCCGGCTCTCGTTCCTTGCCGTCGCGGTGGCGCTGGTGGCCGCGCCGCTGGTCGTACTCGGCGAGTTCTCGCGCAGCGAGACGGTGCTCGGCTACTTGGCACCGAGCGAGGGGGTGGCGGCGGTTCCCGCGCCACGCGGCGGCATTGTCACCCGGGTTCATGTCCGCGATGGCGACCATGTCGCCGAAAGTTCCCCCCTGCTCACCTTTTCCACCGAGCTTGCGGCGGGTGACGGCCCCGGTGTCATGGCCGCTCAGTTGATCGAGATCGAAGCCCGTATCGAGGAGCAGCGCCTGCAGGGCGAGCTCAATCTGCGGCGGCTTCGATCCGAGGCCCGGCGTACGGCCGAGCGTATCGAGGCGCTGGTGGCCGACATTGCGGCTCTGGAGCGCCAGGCCATCCTGTCGCATGAGCGCGTCGCGCTGGCACAGGCGCAGTGGGCCCGCTGGCAGCAGGTGGGCGCGCGTGGTGTCGTCGCCGCCGGCGACCTCGATGCGCGGCGCCAAGAGTTGATCGGCGCCCAGCTGGCCGGCGCCGAACTCGAGCGCCAGGTAATCACACGGCGCAGCGAACTCGACGATTTGCGCCATACCGCCGAAACACTAGCCTACGAGACCCCGCTTGCTGCATCGCGCAGCCGTGCAGAGCTCGCCGCCCTGGCACAAGTCCGTCAGGAGCTTCGCGGCGCCATGGGATACACGCTGCTCGCGCCGGTGGCCGGGCGGGTCACCTCGGTGCAGGCCACGCCGGGACTTGCTGCCCGCGCCGACCTGCCGCTGATCACCCTGCTACCCGATGGCGATCAGCTGCGTGCGCAACTGTTCACGCCCACGCGCGCCGCAGGCTTCATCGCCACGGGCCAGCCTGTGCGCCTGCGCATCGACGCCTTCCCCTACCAGCGCTTCGGCAGCCTGGAAGGCCGCATCGAGGAGATCTCGCGCGCTGTGCTCTCACCGCACGAGGTCGCAGGCCCCATCGCCGTACAGGAGCCGGTCTATCGGCTGGTGGTCGCGCTGGAGGCTCAGAGCATGAGCGCCTACGGCACCGCACAGGCCCTGCAGGCCGGCATGACTTTGCAGGCCGATCTCATCATCGATCGCCGGGCGCTGTGGCGCTGGTTTCTGGATCCGGTGCTGGCAGTACGGGGGTATTGAGCACAGAGGAAGCGGCAAACACGGATTACTACAGTCAGCGGGTCACCGCTAATTCGCCCCCGGACAATCCGCTCGGCGGCTTTACAGAGGAGAGGAAACGATGAGAACTTTGAGTTTTGAGGAAACATCTCGGGTCAGCGGTGGATTAGTACACACCAACGACGATCTGGGGGATGGGTTCGGCATGCCGGGCGCGCCCTCTATCATGGATCTTGTTATTCAGCTAGAGAGAGATGAAAGCGGAAACTTTACCGCCACGGGGCTATCGGGTGAAATGGTTGTTACCGGGTCTACCGGGTCGAGTCCGGACACGAAGCATGTGTTCAGAAGGGGAGATGGATCGTATACATGCTGTGGAGGCTTTAGCTTTTTCAGCATCCACTTTGACGCACTCGTAGAGAGGCTCGCTGACGGTCCCATTGAAGACCTTCCGCCGGGCCATCTAGGGCTCACAGGTTTGTGGCGGTAAGCACGCGCGACGATGACGTTACGATAGACACGCACCAGGTACTGTCGCGCAAGTGATGCGGGCCTTGTGCCCGCATTACCTTTGTTGCCGTCGGGAACGAGAAGAATGTTGAACGCACTCTACTTCTTCATTGCGGTCATCGTGTCGTGGACTCTGTTGATGACGGTGATACGCACCGTCGTCTTCGATGCACTCGGAGTTGAAGAAACCTACTACCTTTTCGAATCGATGAATCGCGTATCAGGACTGATCGTCGTTGTCGCCTGTGGTGCTGTTTTCGCCAAGAAAAATGAGCTCTCGCTTCGGCAGTTCTTCGCGCTGGAGCCGCGGGTGACGAAGACCGGGCTCTACCTGCTGCTTACGCTAGTCGTCTACATCGGGATCAATATGTCCTTCGGATACCCGGCGGAGCGACTGTTCGTTCGGGCAGAGTACGCTTTTCTCTTTGTCCTTGCGATGCATGTGGTGTTCGTGCCAGTCATTGAAGAACTCATTCATCGCGGCGGAATGGTTACGCTCGCTCAAAAGGCTGGAATGAGGCCCTTTGCGATCGCGATCCTTACGTCGATCCCGTTCATATTGATGCACACCGACTACCCTGGGGCCTGGCTCTGGATGATCCCGAGTGCACTTCTGCTGGCGTATGCGCGGCTGACGACGAACAGCGCTTTCTTGCCAATGGTCATGCATGCCGCGTGGAATCTCATGATGATCAGTTGGGTCCCCTTGTTCTACTGATTGCAGACCAAGGTCGATCTTCGTGC
>SKYU01000202.1 GCA_007127715.1 Gammaproteobacteria bacterium
GCCCAGCGCGTGGCGCTGTCGCTCGATCGCAGCGGCTGGCCCGAGATCGCCGGCACGCTCTCCGGCGATGACACGATCTTCGTCGCGACCGCCGATCGCGCCCGCCAGAAGCTGCTGGTGGCACGCCTGCAGAAGGTCTTCGGCGTGCGCGCCTCTTCCTGAACATCGACCTCGAAGGATCTCCAGACATCATGGCCGACAAGAACACCCCGATCGTGCTCGCCTTCTCCGGCGGACTCGACACCTCCATGTGCATTCCCTGGCTGGCGGAGCGCTACCAGCGGCCGGTGGTCACCGTCACCGTCAACACCGGCGGCATCGACGCCGATGACGCCCGGCGGCTGGAGGAGCGTGCCCGCGCGCTCGGGGCCCGGGAGCACCTGCTGGTCGAGGCCAGGGAGGCTTTCTTCGACGAGGTGATCCAGCACCTGATCTTCGGCAACGTGCGCCGAGGCCAGCTCTACCCGCTGTGCGTCGGGGCCGAGCGCGGCATCCAGGCCTCGCGGCTGGCCCAGGCGGCGCGGCAGTTCGGCTCGAATACCGTCGCCCATGGCTGCACGGCGGCCGGCAACGACCAGGTGCGCTTCGAGGTCGCGCTGAAGACGCTCGACCCGACGCTCGAGGTCCTCGCACCCGTGCGCGATGAGGGCTTCATCCGCGCCGAACAGGTCCGCTACCTGGAAGAACGCGGCCTGCCGGTGCCGGCCAAGAGCTCGGCCTACTCGATCAACCGCGGACTCTGGGGCGTGACCATCGGTGGCACGGAGACGCTGGATTCGCGCGCAAGTATCCCCGAGGACGCCTGGGTGCTCTCCGCCGGCGCGTTCGAGGCCAACCGCCCGCCGCGGCGGCTGGTGATCGGCTTCGAGGCCGGCAGACCGGTCAGCCTCGACGGCGAGCGGCTCGCGCCCGTGGCGTTGATCGAGCGGCTGGAGCAGATCGGTGCAGAGCATGCCATCGGCCGCGGCATCCACCTCGGCGACACCATCCTCGGCACCAAGGGCCGGGTGGCCTTCGAGGCGCCGGCGGCCGAGCTGCTCATCACCGCCCACCGCGAACTCGAGAAACTGGTGCTCTCGTCGCTGCAGCAGCGCGTGAAGGAGCAGGTGGCGGCCATCTATGGCGACCTGGTGCACGAGGGCAAGCAGCTCGATCTGGTCTGCGCCGACATCGAGGCCCTGCTCGGCTCCTCGCAGCGGCGTGTGACCGGTGAGGCGCACCTGCTGCTCCGCCCGGGCAGCGTATTCGTCGAAGGTGTGGTCTCGCCGCATTCGCTGCTGAAGGCCACCCGCGGGGTGTATGGCGAGGCCGCGGGCGAGTGGACACCCGCCGATGCGCTGGGCTATTCGCGCGTGCTCAGCCTCCCGGGGATCCTGCAGACCCGGGCCGGCGGCCAGGGCACCTGAGTGCGGGAGGACTCCAGCATGCGTACCGTCATCGTCGACAAGATCGCCTCTGTCGCCCACCACCTCAACCTCTCCCGCGAGATCCGCGTCAGCGACCGGATCCCCTGCGAGGAGGGCGTGCTGGTCGCCGTCGAGGTCCTGAACTCCAAGAGCAGCTACAACACGCTCGAACTCACCAGCGGGCGCATGGCCAAGCTCCGTCGCGGCGATGTCATCATCGGCGCGCTCGGCCATCGCAAGGCGCTGTTCGGCTATTCCGGCCACCTGCCGACCCAGCTCGCCCCCGGCGATATCGTGCAGATCCTGAACCTCGGCGGGGTGCTCGGCATCTGCGACTCGGCCAACCCGGAGTTCGGCCGGCCGTTCGACTGCCGGGTGCTCGGCACGGTGCTGCACTTCCCTTATCTGGGAGAGCGCATCGGGGTGCCGGCGCGCATGGGCATCGGCAAGCTGGCCGAGGTGCCGGTGCTCGAGACCCACGGCATCCCCGTGGTGGCCCTGGCCGGCACCAGCATGGATGCGGGCAAGACCGCCGCGGCCTCGGCCATCGTCGGGCGCTTCCGCCACCACGGCCTGGTGGTCGATGGCTTCAAGGCCACCGGCGTGGCGCTGCGTCGCGACGTGCTGGCCATGGAAGATGCCGGCGCGCGCAACACCATGCTGTTCTCCGACTTCGGCATCGTGGCCACCACCGCGGCCAACGGCCCGGCGCTGACCCGCACGCTGCTCAGCCGGCTCGCGGCCGAGCGCCCGGACGTGATCGTGTTCGAACTTGGTGACGGACTGCTCGGGGCCTACGGCGTCGATGCCATCCTGCGCGACCCGGCGATCCGCCAGGCGCTCTCCTGCACGGTGCTGTGCGCCAACGATCCCGTCGCCGCCTGGGGCGGCGTCAAGCTGCTGCGCGAGGAATTCAGCATCGAACCCTCCGTGGTCACCGGCCCGGCCACCGACAACCAGGTGGGCATCGACATCATCCGCGACCGCCTCGGCGTCGAGGCCATCAACGCGCTGGCCAACGGTCCGGAACTCGGCGATCTGCTGCAGTCCCAGCTCGGGCTGCCGATCCGCCGCAGCAACCAGGAGGTCCCGGCGTGAGCGAGTCCTGGCCTGTCACCGTGCTGGGCGCCACCGGCTACGTCGCCGGCGAGCTGCTGCGCCTGATCGCCGGCCACCCGCAGCTCGATCTCGCCGCGGCGGTCTCCGAGAGCCAGGCCGGCGCGCCGATCGGCGCAAGCTTCGGGCACCTGGCGCCGCTGTATCGGGACGCACGGTTCACCGCGCCCGAAGCACTGGCCGAGCTGCTGGCCGTGACGCCGCGGATGGCGGTGTTCTGCGCGGCCCCGCACGGCGCTGCAGCCTCCATGATCGACGGACTTCTGGAGACGGCCGCACAGGTCGAGACCGACGTGCGCGTGGTCGATGTCTCCGCAGACTTCCGATTCCGCGATGCTGGCGCCTATGCCGACGTCTACGGCCATGCTCACGGGGCGGCGCATCGGCTGGCGGAGTTCGCCAGCGGCCTGCCGGAGCATGTCGAGGGGGTGCCCGCCCGGCACATCGGGCACCCGGGGTGTTTCGCCACAGCCATGCTGCTCGCGGCCGTCCCGCTGGTGAAGCTCGGCCTGGTCGAGGACGACCTGTTCGTGGCCGCGATCACGGGCTCCACCGGCTCCGGGCGACAGCCCCTCCCAACCACCCACCACCCGGTGCGACATGCCAACCTCTATGCCTACTCACCTCTGGGGCATCGCCATGCTCCAGAGGTCACCGGGCTGATCGAGGCGGCTACCGGGCATCGGCCCCGGCTGCACTTCGTACCGCACTCCGGGCCCTTTGCCCGCGGCATCCAGGCGACCCTGCAGGCGCGACTCAGACAGCCCGTGCCGGCAGCGGAACTTCGCAGCATGCTGCGCGAGTTCTACGCGGGCTCGGCCTTCGTCAGCGTGGTGGAGAGCACACCGCGACTGAAGGACGTGGTCGGCAGCAACTATGCGCAGCTCGGCGTGGCCACCGACGGCGAGAGCATTGCCGTGTTTTCGGTCATCGACAATCTGCTGAAGGGCGCCGCGGGCGGCAGCATGCAGTGGCTGAACCGCATGCTCGGCTGGCCCGAGCACACCGGCCTGACCGCCCCTGGCAGCGGCTGGACCTGAGCCACGCCCTGCTATTGAACACCGTCCATCGCCCTCTGGAGACACCCTGTCCATGCATGCCCTGACCGCCATCGCCCGCGAAGCCGAGCACCTGCTGCCGGTCTATGCGCAGCTCGATCTCGAACCGGTCCGCGCCGAAGGCGTGTGGATCCACACCGCCGATGGCCGGCGGATCCTCGACTTCTACGGTGGCCATGCGGTGACTGCGCTGGGCTATGGCCACCCTCGTCTGCTGGACACCCTGAGCCGGCAGGCAGCCAGCCTGATGTTCCAGAGCAACGCGGTGGCTCTCGACGTGCGCGCCCGGGCCGCGCGTCGGCTGGCCGCGTTCATGCCCGCCGGGCTCAGCCATGTGTTCTTCGTCAACTCCGGCGCCGAGGCCAACGAGAACGCGCTGCGGCTTGCGCTGAAGGCCACCGGTCGGCCCCGCGTGGTGGCGCTCGAGCATGGCTTCCACGGCCGCACGGCCGCGGCGGCCGCGGTCACCTGGGGCGCGGAGAAGTGGTATGGCTTCCCGCAGCGCCCGTTCGAGACGGTGTTCGTGCCGCGCGACGATGCGCAGGCCCTCCGCAAGGCCGTCGACGAGCAGACCGCCGCGGTCATCCTCGAACCCGTGCAGGGGGTCGCCGGTGCCTTCGATCTGCCGCTGGAAGTCATGCGCGCGGCCCGCGAGGCCTGCGATGCCGCCGGCGCCTGGCTGATCAGCGACGAGGTGCAGAGCGGCATGGGCCGCAGCGGCACGGCGCTCGCCATCAGCCGCGCAGGCGTCACGCCGGATGTCGTCACGCTTGCGAAGTCGCTGGGCGGCGGCTTTCCGGTCGGCGCACTGGTGACCCGCGCCGGTGTGGCCGAGGGGCTGCAGATCGGTGACCTCGGCACCACCTTCGGCGGCGGGCCGCTCGCCTGCGCCATCGTCGAGACGGTGCTGGACGTGATCGAACAGGACGGCCTGCTCGATCGCATCGCGACACTGGAAGCCCTGATCCGCGAACGCTGCCAGGTCGGACCGGTAACCGCCGTGCAGGGGGCGGGCCTGCTGCTCGGTCTGCGCACCACCCGCCCGGCCCGCGAGATCAACCGCGAACTGCTCGCCCGCGACCTGATGGCTGGCGGCAGCGCCGACCCGTATGTCGTCCGGCTGCTGCCACCCTACATTCTGGAAGAAGACCATGTCCTGCGGCTGGCCGCCGCGCTGGAGGAGATTCCCGCATGAAGCTGTTCAACGATCTGGCCGATTTCAGCGTCGAGGAGATCGACGACCTGCTGGCGCTCGCGCGCCGGCTGGACGAGCACCCGGAGCCGCAGGCGCTGGCCGGGCGCGTACTGGCACTGCTGTTCCTGAGCCCTTCGCTGCGGACCATGTCTTCGTTCCAGGCGGCGATGATCCGTCTAGGCGGCAGTGCCTTCGTGATCAGCCCCGAGATGTCGATCCATGGGCTGGAGACCCGTCCGGGCATCGTCATGGACGGCGCGGCTGCCGAGCATATCCGCGAGGCCGTGCCGGTCATCGCCTCCTACGGCGACGCCATCGGCATCCGCGCCTTCGCGCAGCGCCAGCGCCTCGAGGACGACATCGCCGACAGCGAGTTCCAGACCTTCCGCTCGCTGATCGACAAGCCGATGATCAACATGGAATCGGCCATCAACCATCCCTGCCAGGCGCTGGCGGACTGGAAGACCATGGACGAGCTCGCGGTGCCCCGCCAGGGCGGCAAGTTCGTGCTCTCCTGGGCCTATCATCCGAA
>SKYU01000199.1 GCA_007127715.1 Gammaproteobacteria bacterium
CCGGCCCGCCGGGACTGGACCGGCCGCTGGCCGCCGGCGACGCCCTGCTGCTGACCGGGCGGACCAAGGCGATCGCCACGCTCGGCAACGGCGTGCGTGACCTGGTGCTGCTGGGGGGCGGCCAGGCGACGCACGACCGGCGACATCGCCACGCCCCGGTGGCCATCGCCATCATGCTGGCCATGATGACCGCGATGACCTTCGGCCTGGTCGCGAACGTGATCGCGGTGCTCGGCGCAGCCGTGCTGCTGGTACTGACGCGGTGCCTGTCGATGGAGCAGGCCTACCGCAGCGTCAACTGGGAGAGCGTGGTGCTGATCGCGGCGATCATTCCGATGGCCACGGCGCTGGACAATACCGGGGGCATGGCGCTGGCGGCCGAGGCGCTGCTGGGCCTCGCCGGCGACCTCGGCCCGCTCGCGCTGATGGCCGCGCTGTTCCTGTTCACCTCTGCGCTGAGCCAGGTGGTCTCGAACACCGCAACGACCGTGCTGGTGGCGCCGATCGCCCTGCAGGCGGCGCTGACCATGGGCGTCAATCCGCACGCCATGCTCATGACCGTCGCAATCGCTGCATCGACCGCCTTTGCCACGCCGGTGGCCTCGCCTGTGAACACGCTGGTGCTCAACCCGGGCGGCTACCGCTTCGCCGATTTCGCCCGGGCGGGCATCCCGCTGCAGCTGCTGATCCTGGGGGCGACCCTGCTGGTGGTGCCCCGGCTGTTTCCGTTCTGAGCCGCCTCGGGCCGGTCAGTCCGCACCGAAGCGCCGCCGGAGCAGCTCAAAGCTCGCGCGCAGCGCCATCGCCTCGCCGCCCTCCGGACGCCCGGGCTTCGAGGAGGTGTTCCAGGCCATCACGTCGAAATGGACCCAGGGAATGCCCGAGGCGACGAAACGCTCCAGGAACAGGGCCGCGGTGATGGCCCCCGCGTACGGGCTGCTGGCCGCGTTCAACAGGTCGGCGACGCTGGAGTCCAGCATGCCTCCATAGGCGCCATGCAGGGGCATCCGCCAGAGCGGATCGGCCACCGCATCGGCGGCCGCCAGCAGCTCGCCCGCCAGGGCGTCATCATTGCAGAACATTGCAGGGAGGTCGGTGCCAAGCGCCACCCGTGCCGCACCGGTCAGGGTGGCGAAGTCGATGATCAGGGCGGGGCGCTTCTCGCTGGCCAGCGCCAGTGCATCGCAAAGCACCAGCCGCCCCTCGGCATCGGTGTTGTCGATCTCCACGCTCAGGCCCTTGCGGGTACGCAGAATGTCACCGGGACGGAAGGCGTTGCCGGAGATGGCGTTTTCCACAGCGGGCACCAGCACCTGCAGCTGCACCGGCAGGCGCGCCGACATCACCAGCCGCGCCAGCCCGAGCACGTGCGCCGCACCGCCCATGTCCTTTTTCATAAGGCGCATGCCCGAGGCGGGCTTGATATTGAGTCCGCCGCTGTCAAAGCACACACCCTTGCCGACCAGCGCCACCCGCGGGTGGCCGGGCGTCCCCCAGCGCAGCTCGATCAGTCGGGGCGCCGAGGCGCTGGCGCGCCCGACCGCATGGATCGTCGGGTGGTTGGCCTCGAGCAGCGCATCGCCGGTGAGGCACTCGACCTCGGCGCCGAACTCCTCGGCCAGCTTGCGGGTCGCCGCCTCCAGCTGCTCCGGCAGCATGTCGGCGGCCGGGGTGTTGATCAGGTCACGGACCAGCGATACCGCGGCAAGCTCGGCCGCCAGTTCTGCACTGTCCACGGTGTCCGGCAGCAGAAGTGTCGCCGGCCGGCGCTTGGCCGCACGGTAGCGCTCGAACCGATAGGCACCAAGCCCCCAGCCCAGCACCGCAAGAAACCCCGCCTCGCCATCAGCCGGCGCCTCCAGCCGGTAGCGGCCCTCGGGCAGGCGCTGGGGCAGCCAGGCCAGCGACTGCAGCGGCGCCCGATCCACCACGGCCAGTACCCGCGGCACGCCCTCGACGGCGGGCAGCCAGCAGAAACGCTGGACTTCGGGCTGGAAGCGGGCTTCCTCGAGCCAGGCGCGCACCGGCTCGGCCTGTGCCGCCAGCCACTCGGGGTAGGCATTCTCCGTCACGCAGGCCAGCAGGGCCTCGTCGCCGGTGGGCGTGGTATCGAGTGCGTGATCGCTCATGCGCGTGCCTCAGGCGTCGCCGGCCGGGGCGCCGCGCGGGCCGATGTCCCTGGCCAGGGACTCGACCAGCGCGCGGCTGGCGGCGTCGCGCTCGCGCTGCTCATCCTCCGGGACCTGCAGCGCGTCGACCTCCGCGGTGCTCAGCAGACCATGGCGCTCGAGCAGCAGTTCGTGGCTGCGCAGCCGGTCCCGCAACACGCTGACCTCCATGGCCAGTCGCAGCGCCACGGTGGTGAGCTGGGCCACGCTGGCGGCATCGAGGGGCTGATCGGGGCCCGCCCAGCCCTGCGTCCTGCCCTGTCCGGCGCTCATGCCGCCGCCCGCCGCGTGGCCGAGGCGCGGCCGCGACGGCCGCCGAAAAAGTAGTAGGCACCGGCCCCCAGGGGCTCGTAGCTCGCATGGATTTCGTCTTCACCAAACCCGGCGGAGGCCAGCAGGGCCGGCACCTCGGTATCGGCAAAGCCCGTCCAGAACGGCTCGCCGTTGTTGCGCACCTGCCAGTGATTGGTGACCTGCCGCGCAACGCTCAGGCGCGCCGGCTGATAGGGGACGTCGGCATTGAGCAGCAACCCGCCCGGCGCCAGCAGTCTGTGGGCTTCGGCAAATATCGCAGGCAGCACATCGTGCCAGGTCTCATGGCAGAGAATATGCGAGACGATCAAGTCGAAATGGCCGTCCGGGTAACCCGTGTCACGCGCGTCTGCCTGACGGAAATGCAGTGGCAGGCCGAGATCCTCGGCCCACGCATGGGCGAAACGCATGAACGGCGCGGACAGGTCCAGCCCGTGCACCTCCGCGTCGGGGAACGCCTGTTTCAGACCCACGGTCTCGGTGCCCGGACCGCAGCCCAGATCGAGGATGCGCCTCGGCTTGAGGTCCGGATAGTGTTTGCCGATCACGGAGAGGATATAGCGTGCCATGCCGGGTTCGCCCACCGGCGCGTTGGCCGAGAGGCCCTTGGCGGCGCGATAGAGCTCCACCGTCCCGAAATACAGCAGGCCGGTCAGCAGCGCGTGCGTATCGTGGCTGGCGAAGTAGCCGCCCGGCTGGCGATGGATGTGGGTGCTGGCGATCGGCTCCGGCAGCGGCAGCGACGGCGAGAGCGTCAGCGTGCCCCCGGCCTGGCCGCTGGTGCGGGCCGCGCGCGCCTCGAACGCAGGGAGGATACGCCGACAGGTCTCGCCGACGCTCTGCCACATGAAGTCCTGCGAGGCGTAGACCATCGAGCCCCAGAGTTGGTAGAGCGGCTCGGACTCGAACAGCGGAGTGGCTTCCTCGCGGTCTGCCGGCGCGCGGCCATTCCGGGCACGGAAGTCGGGCTCGATCTGGCGGGTGTAGAGCGTATCCAGGCTCGCCTCCAGCGCGCCGTTCGCGTAGCCCTTCAGCGCGCCGACGAAGCGGTGGCGGGCGTTTTCATCGTGGGTGGGGCGGTAGAGCTGCCGCAGGCTGAGATCGGTCATGGTCGAGACTCCAGCGGTCGGTCACCGGTCGACAGAACCAGGCGATCCGAACCGGCGAAACGGAACAGGTCGTTACCTTAGCATTCCGCGCCCGGCCATGGCGCACCGCAGCGCGGTCGGGCCGCTGTAACATTGCGCCGCCACAATGACGGCTTGACCGCCTGACTCTGGAGTTTGCATGAACCTGCTGTCCGCCACCCGCCACGCCCGTCTGCCGCGGCGCGCGCTGCTCACGGTGTTGTCAGTGCTCGGTCTCGCCTCGCTGGCCGCCTGCGGCGCCCCGGACGAGACTCCAGCCGCAACTGCGCCGCCGGTCCTGTTGATCAGCATGGACGGGTTGAACGAGGCGACGCTGCGACGCACCCTGTCGCCCGCACAGGCCCCGACCTTCCATCAGGTGTTCGAAGAGGGCCGCTGCGCAGAGCATGTCATCCCGGCCTTTCCATCGCTGACCGCAGCGAGTCACGCCGCGCTCTGGACCGGCGCCTGGGGCAATGTCACCGGGCTGACCGGCAATGCCCTGCACCGCCTGCCGCGCAGCGAGCATACCGTGCTGGCGCTGCGCAGTGGCTTCTCCTACCTGCCACTGGGTGCGGAGCCGGTCTGGATCACGGCAGCCCGGCATGGTCTCCGGGTGGGCGGGCACCATCCCACCCAGGCGCCGTTTCCGGCGGGCTTCCCGCCGCTCGACACAGACCAGACGCCGGAACGCGCCGAACAACGCCGCGCGGAACAGCGGGAGATTCTCGCGCAGGCGAACATCAAGGTATTCAACGGCTATAACCAGCGTCTGCTCGAAGACGGCGTGCGGCGCGCCGCCGACATGACACCCGGCTCGGTCGCCGACTGGCGCGGCCTGGAGGCCCTGCCCCCGGACGGGCCGCCGCCCCGGGCGCTGCAGTGGGACACGCCACTCGGCCAACTGCACGTGCTGCTGCACGGTGACGCCGAGGGCTATCGGCGCCTTGCCGTTGCCACGCGGCCGGTGCTTGACGACGCCGTGATGGTCGAGGCCCACGCAGCCGAGACCGAAGCCCCGGACGGTCGGGCGCTGGCCCGGTTTTTCTCACCGCCGCTGCGGATGGAGAGCGGCGCCGGCGAGCCGGTCTCGATGCGCTTCCGACTGTTCGAGATCGCCGCCGATGGCAGCGATTTCCTCCTCTATCACCCGGCCGTGCACGTCGCCGAGGCGAACCGCCCGGAGGTGATGCAGGCGTACGAACTTGGCGCGCCAGGCTGGGTTGGCAACTCCTCGATGGGCCTGTGGTCGCGTGGCGCGTTCGGCCCGAGGCTGGACGAGGGGGGCGACGGCACCGCAGAAGCCCGCATGCTGGAGACCGCGGAACTGGTCACCCACGTATTCAACCAAGGCTCGAACTGGCTGTGGTCCACGCTCGAGCCGGAGTTCATGGTGGATTACTTCCCGCTGCCCGACACGGTCGATCATTACCTGCTCGGTTTTCTCGATGAGCGCTGGCCGGGGTACGACCCCGCGCTGGCCACGACCATCGGCGATCTCCGCGCCAGGCTCTGGGCGCTGGCCGACCGGCGCCTTGCCCTGCTCAGGGACCTGGTGGCCGGCGCCGGCGGGCGGCTGGTGCTGGTCGGTGACCACGGCATGCGTGCGAGCTGGCAGTTCCTGCACCTCAACGTGGTCTTGCGCGAAGCCGGGCTGCTGGTCCTCGACGAGGACGGCGAAATCGACCTGGCCCGCACCCGCGCGGTCTCGCCCAACGGCTACTGGATCAGCGTCAACACCACCGAGTGGGACCAGGGCATCGTGGCACCGGCCGACCGGCGAGCCGTCATCGACGAGGTGAGCGCGGCGCTGCTGGCCGTGCGCGATGCCAACGGTGAGCCGGTGGTCACGCGGGTCTACGTCGCCGAGGAACACCCGGAACTCGGGCTCGGCGGTGCCGCGGGCGGCGATCTCTACTGGCGCCTGGCCCCCGGTTTCCGGACGACGCGCTCGGCCAGCGCCAGCGCGGCGGTCACCGACGCGCGGATCTGGGCAGGGCACGGTTTCGATTCGACGGAGGCGGACATGCACACGGTGTACTGCGAATGGGGCGAGGGCGTGGCGCCCGGGCGCACCCCACCGATCCGCATCATCGATGTCGCGCCCCGGCTGGGTGCCGAACTCGGCTTCGGCGCGCCGCGGGATGCGACGGGGACCCCCTGAGCGGAGACCGAAGACCGGCTGAGGCCCTGGATCGAGTGGTGCCGATGGAGGGATTCGAACCCCCGACCCACGCATTACGAATGCGTTGCTCTGCCAGCTGAGCTACATCGGCGTCGTGCGGGTGACCGGGACTGCGCGGACCGCGACAGGGGCCCGATCGGAAGGCGCGAAGTATACGCATTCCCCGCCCGGCGCGGCAACGCCGCGAAGCCCGGAGGGCTCAGGTGCTGCGGACGCGGATGATGACGTCGACGCGCTCGTGGGCGGTGCCCGCGGGGGGCGTCGGCAGCGCGGACAGGGCCACCGCATCGGCGGGAATGTCCGTCAGCTCGCCGGTATCGACGTTGTAGAAGTGATGGTGTGGGGTGGTCGTCGGATCATAGAACTGCCGATCACCATCGATGGTCAGCGTCCGGACCAGCCCACGCTCGCTGAACAGATTGAGGGTGTTGTAGATGGTGGCTTTCGACACCCTCGCACCGATGGCCATCACCCGCTCGAGGATCTGGTCGGCCGAGAGGTGCTGCGGGCAGGCGAACAGTACCTGCCCGACCTCCACCCGCTGCTGGGTGGCGGTCACGCCATGTCGCTCGAGCAGCGTGACGACATGCTCTCGCGGGGCCAGGGACCGGCTGATCGAAGTGTCCATCGGGCGAGTATAGCGGCGAGATGGAATGAGAACAATTCTCACCATTCACCCATGACTTAAATGCCCCCCTTCGACCAGATTGGCCTGTGGCGCCATGACGGGCGGGCCGGTCATGCTGCAGACCGGGTACTGGCAGGGAGGCCGGGACATGCGGCGGCGGGGCGTGACACTCGTGGAACTGGTCACCGTACTCGCGGTGCTCGGGGTGCTCGCGACGCTGGCGGCCCCTGGGTTCACCGGCCTGCTGCTGGACGCGAGGCGCACCGCCGGCGTCAACGCACTGGTGGGCGCGGTACAGCTGGCACGCAGTGAGGCCATCAAGCGCGCCCGCCCCGTCACCCTGTGCCGTACGGTCGATGGCATGCACTGCGCCGGCGGGGGCGATGACTGGTCCGGGGGCTGGTTGGTGTTCGTGCCCGCCCAGCCGACCCGGCCCACGGCATTCGACGCCTCGGCGGAGCTCCTGCGGGTCGACCGGCCGGGCTTCCAGGGTGCCGTCCGCGGCAACCGCGCAGCGTTCGTGTTCCGGCCCGGCCCACAGCGCAGCACCAATGGCACGGTCGTGTTCTGTGACCGGCGCGGCAGCCCGGAGGCCCGCGCCGTGATCATCAGCCACACGGGCCGACCGCGCAGCAGTCCCTATTCGCCCGACGGCCGGGCGCTGGTGTGCTGACCGACGGGCGGCACCTTGCGCAGTTCCCGCGGAAGGCTGAACAGCACGTGCTCCTCGCGCCCGATCACCTCCTCGGAATGCTCCCCGCCCCAGGCCTTGAGCTGGGCCACGACCCGCTGAACCAGGATCTCCGGCGCTGAAGCGCCTGCCGTGACACCGACCGTACGGGCCCCGTCAAACCACTCGCGCTCCATGTATTCGGGTCCGTCCACGAGGTAGCCCGGCACGCCGGATTTCTCCGCCAGTTCGCGCAGGCGGCTGGAATTGGAGCTCGTCGCCGACCCCACGACCACCAGCACATCGCACTGGCCGACCATCTCCTTGACGGCGTCCTGGCGGTTCTGGGTGGCGTAGCAGATATCCTCCCGCCGGGGCGCCTTGAGCGCGGGGAACCGCCCGCGCAGCACCTCGACGATCTCGGCGGTGTCGTCGACCGAAAGCGTCGTCTGGGTCACGAACGCAAGGCGCTCGGGATCGCGCACCTCGAGCCGGGCGGCGTCCTCCTTGCTCTCCACCAGCAGGATTCGCCCGCCCCTGGAGTCATCGAAACGCCCCATGGTGCCCTCGACCTCCGGGTGACCGGCGTGGCCGATCAGCAGGACGTCCAGCCCCTGTTCGGCATACCGCCGCACCTCCATGTGCACCTTGGTGACCAGCGGACAGGTGGCGTCGAAGACCTTGAGCCCGCGGTCGGCGGCCTCCTGCTCGACGGCACGCGATACGCCATGGGCGCTGAAGATCACCGTGGCGTCGTCAGGGACCTCGACGAGCTCATCGACGAAGATCGCGCCCTTCTCGCGCAGTTCGTCCACCACGTACTTGTTGTGGACGACTTCGTGGCGGACGTAGATGGGCTTGCCGAACAGCGTCAGCGCCCGTTCGACGATATCGATCGCCCGGTCGACGCCGGCGCAGAAGCCCCGGGGATTGGCCAGCAGGATTTTCATGACGTCATTCTCCCATGGCAGGCCTGTCGGTCAACCGCCGCGGCGCCCTGCGCGCTCGCGACGAAACTCCAGCAGGCTGTCGAGGATCAGCAGGCCGGCGCCGAGCGTGATCGCCATGTCGGCGACATTGAAGGCCGGAAAATACCAGCGCTCGTAGTTGAAGTAGATGAAATCGACGACATTGCCGTAGAGGATCCGGTCGATCACGTTCCCAAGCGCGCCACCGAGCACCAGGCACAGGCCACTGGCCAGCATCAGCTGCCCCCGGGCCGGCAGGCGCCGCAGCCACACCAGGATGGCGACACTGACCACCGCCGCCACGCCGATGAAGAACCAGCGCTGCCAGCCCGAAGCGCCGGCCAGCAGGCTGAACGCCGCGCCCTCGTTGCGCAGGTGGGTGATATCCAGGAAGGACGCGACGTCGATGCGTTCGAACAGCTGCAGATTGTCGATGATCCAGCGCTTGGTCAGCTGATCCAGCACCACGATAACGGCGGTGAGCCATAGCCAGTGGCTTGCCCCGGCGAACAGCCAGCCCAGCCACCCGCCGGCGGCGCCTGCACGCCCCGCCTCGGCGGACGCCGCGCGCTCAGGCCCAGCGCCGCTGCTCACCGTCGCCCTCCACATTGGTCACACAGCGTCCGCAGAGTTCCGGGTGTGCAGGATCCGCACCCACGTCCTCGCGACGCTGCCAGCAGCGGACGCACTTGATCTCCTCGGTCGGCTGCACGGTCAGCCACAGCGTCGTGCCATCGTCCAGTCGGCACGCGCGGGCCTCGGCCGGGCGGGCGTCGGCGGGGCCCTGTGTCGCCGCCGAGGTGATCAGCAGGAAGCGCAGCTCCTCGCCCATACGCGCCAGCGCCTCGCCCAGCGTCCCGTCGGCGTGCACCTGGACGGCGGCATCGAGCCCGGAGCCGATCCTGCCGGCGTTGCGCAGCGCCTCGAGTTCGCGGGATACCGCGTCGCGCATCTCGATCAGGGCTGTCCATGGCAGCGTCAGCCGCTCCTCGGGCACTTCGGGCAGAGCGTGCCAGGTAGTGAGGAACACCGAGTCCTCGTGCTCACCAGGCAGCATGCCCCAGGCCTCCTCGGCGGTGAAACTCAACACCGGCGCGAGCCACCGGAGCATTGCGTGGAGGATGTGATACATGGCGGTCTGGGCGCTGCGCCGGGGGTGAGCGTCGGCGCCCGTGGTGTAGAGGCGGTCCTTGATGATGTCGAGATAAAACCCGCCGAGGTCGACCACGCAGAAGTTGTGGACCTTCTGGTAGATCTGATGGAACTCGTAGCGCTCGTAGGCGCGCTGGAGCTCGGCCTGCAGGGCCGCGGCCCGCGCGATGGCCCAGGCATCGAGCTCGACCAGCGAGTCGACCGGCAGCAGGTCGCGCGCCGGATCGAAACCATCGAGATTGCCGAGAAGGAAACGCAGCGTATTGCGCATCCGCCGGTAGGAATCGCTGATGCGCTTGAGGATCTCGTCGGAGACGTGGATCTCGTAGCGGAAATCCGTCGCCGCCACCCACAGCCGGAGAATATCCGCGCCAAGCGTGCCGATGACCTGCTGCGGCGCCACCACGTTGCCCAGCGACTTCGACATCTTGTGGCCGTGTTCGTCGACCGTGAACCCGTGGGTCAGCACGCCGCGATAGGGTGCGCGGTCGAACATCGCCGTCGAGGTCAAAAGCGAGCTCTGGAACCAGCCGCGATGCTGGTCGGAGCCTTCAAGATAGAGATCGGCCTCGGCAGGCAGTTCGGGGCGCGAGGCCGACACGCAGTGATGGACCATGCCCGAGTCCATCCACACATCCATGGTATCGGTGACCTTCTCGTACTCACCCGCCTCCTCGCCCAGCAGCGCCTCGGCCGGCAACTCGAACCACGCCTCGATGCCTTCGTGCTCGACGCGTTCGGCCACGGCCTCCAGCAGCTCGCCGGTGCGCGGGTGGAGTTCGCCGGTCTCGCGGTGCACGAACAGCGCGATCGGTACGCCCCAGGTCCGCTGGCGCGAGATGCACCAGTCCGGTCGCCCCTCGACCATGCCGGTGATGCGCTGCTCGCCCCACTCCGGCGTCCAGCGCACCCCGCGGATGGCCGCGAGTGCCGACTCGCGCAGGCCGTTCTGATCGAGACTCACGAACCACTGCGGCGTGGCCCGGAAGATCAGCGGGGTCTTGTGTCGCCAGCAGTGCGGATAGCTGTGCTGGAAGGTCTCGGCGTGCAGCAGCATGCCGCGCTGGCGCAGCAGCCCGATGATGGCCTGCTCGTCTCGATAGATGTGCCGCCCGGCCAGTTGGGGCGTGCCCTCGATGAACACTCCGCGTCCGTCCACCGGGTTGTCCAGCGGCAGGTCCCAGGCGAGCCCCATGGCGAAATCCTCTTCGCCGTGACCCGGGGCAGTGTGCACGGCGCCGGTACCGGTCTCGGTGGTGACGTGATCGCCGAGGACCACCGGCACCTCGCGGGCGATGAACGGGTGGCGCAGGCGCAGACCGGCGAAGGCCTCGCCCGGCACCGTGGCCAGGCACTCATGCGACGGCCCACCCAGACGCCCGAGCACGGCCGCCACCAGGTCGGCCGCGACCACCAGCACCTCCGGCCCCTCGCCGAGGTCCAGTCGCAACACGGCATACTCGAGCCCGGCATTCAGCGCCACCGCCTGGTTGGCCGGCAGGGTCCAGGGGGTGGTGGTCCAGATGGGGATGCTCGCCCGCGCTGAGGCCTCCGGCGCCACGCCGGCTGCGCCGAGCAGTGCGGCCGGCTCGACCGCCTCGAAACGGACATCGATGGCCTGGGAGCGCTTGTCCTGGTACTCGACCTCGGCTTCAGCCAGCGCCGAGCCGCAGTCCAGGCACCAGTGCACCGGCTTGTACCCCTTGTAGAGGTGCCCGTTCTCGATGATGCGCGCGAAGGCGCGAAGCTGCTCGGCCTCGTAGGCCGGCGCCATCGTCATGTAGGGGTTGTCCCAATCGCCGAGCACGCCCAGACGGCGGAAATCCCGCCGCTGCACCTCGACCTGCGAGAGCGCGTATTCGCGGCAGGCGCGGCGGAAGGCCGCGGCATCGAGCTTCTGGCCGACCTTGCCATGCTTCTTTTCGACCTGCAGCTCGATCGGCAGGCCATGACAGTCCCAGCCCGGCACATAGGGCGCGTCGAAGCCGGCCAGCCGACGCGACTTCACCACCATGTCCTTCAGCACCTTGTTGACACAATGGCCGATGTGGATCGCGCCGTTGGCGTACGGCGGGCCGTCCGGCAGGTAGAACACCGGGCGGCCGCGGCCAGTCTCGCGGATGCGCGCGTAGAGGTCCATGGCTTCCCAGCGCTCGAGCATCTGCGGCTCGCGCTGGGCCAGGCCCGCGCGCATGGGGAAGTCCGTCTTCGGGAGATTGATGGTGTGCTTGTAATCGGCCACTGTGATTGTCCCTGGCGGTTCAGGCGGCGAGGATCTCGCGTGCCATCGCGCAGTCCCTGTGCATCTGCTCGACCATCGCCGGAAGGCTGTCGAACTTCTCCTCGTTACGCAAGCGCGCGACGAACTCCACGGCGATGTGCCGTCCGTAGATGTCGGCGCTGAAATCGAACAGGTGGGTCTCGAGCACCACCTGCCCGTCCCCGCCCTCGACCGTCGGCCGGGTGCCGATACTGGCGACGCCGGGTAACGCTGCCGCGCCCAGCCCGTGGACGCGAACCGCGAAAATCCCCGACAGCGGGCTGCTGCGCCGGCCCGGGCTGACGTTGGCGGTGGGAAACCCGAGTTCCCGCCCGAGCCGCCGCCCGGGGACCACCCGGCCACTCATCCGGTAGGGCCGCCCGAGCATGCGCTCGGCCCGCGCCAGATCACCGCCCTGCAGCGCCGCGCGGATGGCGGTGCTGCTGACCCGGTCGCCATCGACGAACACACTCCCGACCTGCTCGACCTCGAACCCATGACTGCGCCCCGCGGCGCGCAGCTCGTCCAGGCCGCCTTCGCGGTTGCGGGCGAAGCGGAAATCATCGCCGATCACCACGCGGGCCGGACGTACGCCACGCACCAGCAGGCGGTCGATGAACTCCACGGCACGGATCCCCTGCATGCGTGCATCGAAGCGCGGGCAGAAGAACCAGTCGATACCGGCCTCCTGGAACAGCTCCACACGCTCGCGGAAGCGTGTCAGTCGCGGCGGCGGCAGCGCCGCGGCGAAGTACTCGCGGGGAATCGGCTCGAAGGAGAACACCAGGCTCGGCACCTCTCGCTCCGCCGCGCGTTCGCGCACCCGGCGCAGGATTTCCTGGTGGCCGAGATGGATACCGTCGTAGGCCCCGATCGTGGCCACGCACCCGCGGCGGTCACGGGCGGTGAGCTCGGCGAGCGCCGGGAGGCTGCGGAAGACTTGCATGGCGGGCATCCGGGCGGGGCGACAGGCCCACGAGGTCCAGCCCATGGATTATAGGGAAGGGTCCGACCTTTGCCCATGCGAAGCGAACCCGCGCAGCTGGGCCGGCCGGAAGCCGCTGGCGAACAGCACCAGAAAATAGCAGGCTGCGCCACCACACACGGCCAGTGCCAGCCAGCCGACCCGTGCCAGTGGCGCCAGTGCCAGCCAGTCGCCCGGGACGTCCCGCAGCCACCACAGCAGCAGCACCATCGCCGACACGGCCAGCCCGATGCGCATGATCAGGGCTGCCCAGCCGGCGCCCGCCCAGTACACCCCCTCGCGACGCAGACCGCGGTACAGCAGCCCGGCGTTGAGCAGCGCCGCCAGCGAGGTGGCCAGCGCCAGCCCGGCATGGGGCGCATCGAAGCCCAGACGCAGCAGCCCCAGCACGAACACCACGTTGAGGAGCATGTTCAGCCCCAGCGCGATCACCCCGATCCGCACCGGCGTACGGGTGTCCTGGCGGGAGAAATAGCCCGGCGCGAGCACCTTGACCAGGATGAACCCGAGCAGGCCCGCGGCATAGGCGACCAGGGCCACCGAGGCCATCCCGACGTCGCGCGCAGCGAACTCGCCGCCGAAGAAAATGGTCACGATCAGCGGGGTGGCCAGCACGGCCAGCCCGGCGGTCGCCGGTATCCCGATCAGCAGCACCAGTCGCAGCGCGTAATCGAGCATGCTCGCGAACCCCTCGCGCGAGCGCCGGGCATGCTGCGCCGAGAGCCCCGGGAGGATGACCGTCGCCAGCGCGATACCGAACACGCCCAGCGGAAACTCCATCAGCCGGTCGGCGTAGTACAGCCAGCTGACGCTGCCGGTCTGCAGGAACGAGGCGATGATGTTGTCGAACACCACGTTGATCTGCGCCACCGAGGAACCGAAGATTGCCGGCAGCATCAGCACGCCGATCCGGCGTACCCCGGGATGGTCGAAGCGCAGGCGGGGCCGGGGCAGCATGCGGATCCGCGCCAGCGCCGGCAGCTGGAAGGCCAGCTGCACGATACCGGCGACGAACACCCCCAACGCCAGCGCCATTTCCGGGCGCGCCCAGCGGGGCGACAGCCACACGGCGAACACGATCAGGACCACATTCAGCAGCACCGGCGTGAAAGCCGGTACGGCAAAACGACCGTGGCTGTTGAGTATCCCGCCCGCCAGCGCGGTCAGCGAGATGAACAGCAGATACGGGAAGGTCCAGCGGAGCATCTCCACCGACAGGTCGAAGCGCGCGCCGTCCTGGGTGAAGCCGGGCGCAACCAGGAACACCAGCACCGGCGCGGCCAGCACGCCAAGCACGGTGACCCCGAAAAGCGCCAGCGCAAGCACGCCGGTCACGGCATCGGCCAGCGCGCGGGTCTCCGCCTCCCCGCGCGTACTGCGATAATCGGTGAACACCGGCACGAAGGCCTGAGCGAAGGCCCCCTCTGCGAAGAAGCGCCGCAGCATGTTCGGGATCTTGTTCGCCACGAAGAAGGCGTCCATGCCGGTCCCGGCACCGAACACCCGCGCGAACACCACGTCCCGGACCAGCCCGAGCACACGCGAGACCAGCGTCATGCCGCCCACCACGCCGGTCGAGCGCAGCAGGCCACTGCGTCCGGCGGCAGGCTCGGCGGGCGGCTGGGATTCCATGGTGGCGCAAGTGTACAGGGGATTTCCCTTGACACGAAGGCGCTTCTTTTCAGATACTTCCCGGCTTCCTCGGGCCTTGGATGGCCCGTTCAGACCAGCAGTTTTCGAGGGTATCCGGTGGCCAACTCCAAATCCGCCCAGAAGCGCGCCAAGCAGACGGTCGTCCGTCGCGCCCACAACATGGCACTTCGCTCGCGCATGCGCACCGCCGTCAAGAAGGTTCTGAAGGCGATCCAGAGCGGTGATCGTGAAGCCGCCGAGGCAGAGTATCGCGCTGCCGTGCCGGTCATCGACGGTATGGTGAACAAGGGTCTGGTGCACCGGAACAAGGCTGCCCGGCAGAAAAGTCGGCTGAACGCCCGCGTCAGGACGCTGGGTCAGTAACCGCGGCGTCGCGCGCCCGCGCGGCCTCCTCCTCCAGACAGCGCATCACGTCCTGACAGAGCCGCTCGGTCCCCGAGCCGCTCTGTGCGCTGACCCGGTAGACCGGCCCCTCCCAGCCCAGCTCACCGACGATCCTGGCGCACGCCTGCTCGGCGTCCTCGGGCAGGAGCAGATCGCACTTGTTCAGGACCAGCCAGCGTGGCAGTCGATCGAGGCCCTCGCCATAGCGCGCGAGTTCCTCGGATACCGTGCGCGCGTGCGCCACCGGGTCGCCCTCCAGCGGCGAAATATCGACCACATGCAGCAGCAGGCGGGTGCGCTGGAGGTGGCGCAGGAAGCGATGCCCGAGCCCGGCACCGTCGGCGGCGCCCTCGATCAGACCGGGAATGTCGGCCATCACGAAGCTGCGATGGTCGCCAACCCTGACCACGCCGAGGTGCGGATGCAGGGTGGTGAACGGGTAGTCGGCCACCCGGGGACGCGCGGCCGAGACGGCACGGATCAGGGTGGACTTGCCGGCGTTGGGCAGCCCGAGCAGCCCGACGTCGGCGAGCACCTTGAGCTCCAGGCGCAGGTGGCGTGCTTCGCCCGGCTGACCCTGGGTGGTCTGTCGCGGCGCCCGATTGACGCTCGACTTGAAGCGGGTGTTGCCGAGCCCCCCGCGCCCCCCGCGCGCCACGCACAGGCGCTGCCCGGCCTCGGCCAGGTCTCCCAGCAGCTCGCCGGTATCGACGTCCTGCACCACGGTGCCTGCGGGCACGGTGACTTCAAGATCCACCCCGGAGCGTCCTGTCTTCTCACGGCCTGCGCCGGCCTGGCCGCTTTCGGCGCGATAACGCCGCTGCACGCGAAAATCGGCCAGGGTGTTGATGGCCCCGTCGGCCACCAGGTACACGCTGCCGCCCGCACCGCCATCGCCGCCATCCGGCCCGCCCTTGGGAATATATTTTTCCCGGCGGAAACTCAGACAGCCGTGACCGCCATTGCCGGCCTGCACCCTGATGGTGGCCTCGTCGACGAACTTCATGGTGTCACCCCGATGGCATGGTTCCGCCGCACCCAACGACGGCCCGGAGACAAAAAACCCCGCCAGCGGCGGGGTTTTTCAGCTCGAGCGCCGGCGTGCCGGCGGGCTCGATGCTCAGGCTTCTTCGGCCACCACGCTGACATAGCGCCGGCTCTGCGGGCCCTTTCGTTCGAAGAGGACCTTGCCGGCCGCCTTGGCGAACAGCGTATGGTCGCGCCCGATGCCCACGTTACGCCCGGCATGGAAGCGGGTGCCGCGCTGGCGGACCAGGATGTTGCCCGGAACCACCGCCTCGCCACCAAAATGCTTCACGCCGAGGCGCTTGGATTCTGAATCGCGACCGTTCTTGGAACTGCCGCCGGCTTTCTTGTGTGCCATGAGTCTATCCTCCTGAAGAACCGACCGTGCGCTCAGGCGCCCACGATGCCGGTAACCTCGATTTCCGTATAGTGCTGACGATGACCCTTCATGCGCAGGTAGTTCTTGCGACGCTTGAACTTGATGATGGAGACCTTGTCGGCCTTCGCCTGCGAACGAACGGTCGCCTGCACCCGGCCACCCTCTACGAGAGGCTTGCCGACCGTCACCGAACCACCCTCACCGACGAGGAGCACCTGATCGAATTCGACGGCATCGCCCTCGCTGGCATCGATCTTCTCGATGCGCAGGCGATCGCCCTGCCGAGCGCGGTACTGCTTGCCGCCGGTCTTGAAAACCGCGTACATCTGTTGTTCTCCCGGATAGTGCTGCAAACGAATGGTGCTGCAAACCATCGCGTGGGCAGCCAAACGCGCATTCTAATCTGCCAGGGTTCAGCGCGTCAACGAAGGCGCACACCGCCGCCGAACCGTCCGTCCGGGACCGGGCAGCGCAACAGGCGCGCCGCGCGGCGGTCAAATCTCGTCATCAAGGCGTAAATGGGGCATCATTCACAGCCATGCAACCTGCCACCGCACGATCCGAGCCCGAGTTCAGCCTCGAGGCCATCCGCGCCCTGCTAGGCGAGGACTGGCCCGCCGTGAACACGCTGATCCGTACGTCGCTGGCCAGCGATGTGGTGCTGGTCAACCAGGTGGCGGTACACATTACCGGCGGCGGTGGCAAACGTCTGCGGCCGCTGATCGTGCTGCTGGGCGCCCGCGCCTGCGGCTACCGCGGCCGGGAGCATATCCAGGCGGCCGCCATCGTCGAGTTCATCCACACCGCCACGCTGCTGCATGACGACGTGGTTGATCAGTCGGCGCTGCGCCGCGGGCAGGAGACGGCCAACGAGCTGTTCGGCAACCAGGCGAGTGTCCTGGTCGGCGACTTTCTCTACTCGCGCGCCTTCCAGATGATGGTCCAGCTCGGGCGCATGCCCGTGATGGAAATCATGGCCGACGCGACCAACACCATCGCCGAAGGCGAGGTGCTGCAGCTGCTGAACGTGCACGATCCCGACACCACCGAGGAACGCTACCGTCAGGTCATCTACCGCAAGACCGCGCGCCTGTTCGAGGCGGGCAGCGAAATCGCGGCCGTCCTGGGCGGGCTGGACCCCGCAGCGAGAGCGTCGGTGGCCGCCTACGGGCGCCACCTCGGCACCGCCTTCCAGCTCGTTGACGATGCGCTTGACTACGCTGCCGACCGCGACGAGTTGGGCAAGAACCTCGGCGATGACCTCGCGGAAGGCAAACCCACCCTGCCCCTGATCCACGCCATGCAGCAGGGCACGCCGGCACAGCGCGAGCTCATCCGCGAGGCCATCGAACACGGTGGACGCGACCAGTTGAGAGCGATTCAACAGGCGATTGAATCCACCGGGGCGCTTGAGTACACTCTCTCGCTCGCGCAGTCCGAAGCCACCCTGGCCGAAAGCGCCCTAGGCGCCATTCCCGATTCGGAATTCAAGGATGCCCTTGCAGCCTTGGCAGGGTTTGCAGTCCGCCGGCGCTTCTAGCCGACAGACGAGTAAGGATCGCCGCAGGAACGGGGTGTAGCTCAGCCTGGTAGAGCACTGTCTTCGGGAGGCAGGGGCCGGAGGTTCG
>SKYU01000001.1 GCA_007127715.1 Gammaproteobacteria bacterium
ACATCGGGTCGGTGAACAGCACCCGATCGCCGGCGTGGTTGATAATCCACACCAGCTGATCGGCGAACAGCCGCGGATTCACGGTGTGGCAGATCGCACCGGAGCAGGACACGCCGAAGTACAGCTCGAGATGACGGTAGTCATTCCAGGCCAGCGTTGCGACCCGGTCGCCCCGCTGTACGCCGAGGGCGGCCAGCACATTCGCCAGCCGGCGGGCGCGTGCGAAGCAGTCGGCGAAGCGGTAGCGGTGTAACGGGTTGTCCGCCGTGACCGAGACGATTTCCTGGTCACCATGGAGCCGCTCGGAATGACGCATCAGCGCGGTGATGGTCAGCGGCACGTTCATCATCAGTCCCTGCATCTCAGCCCTCCCCCGAGAGATGGATCGACCGCGCCGATCCTACCCCAGAAAAGCGCCGCCGGGGCACAGACCGCGATCACTTGCCGATGCAGAAACTCGAGAAGATCTCCCCGAGCAGGTCGTCGCTGGTGACCCGCCCGGTGACGGTGCCCAGCGCATCCTGCGCCAGGCGCAGTTCTTCAGCCAGCAGTTCGGCGGCCCGATGCTGTTCCAGCTGCCGGATACCTTCGTCGAGATGGGCCCGCGCGCGCTCCAGCGCGTCGAGGTGTCGGCGGCGCGCACTCAGCGTCGTCGTGGCATCCTCGCCGAGACCGGCCGCCTGGCACAGGGCCCCACGCAGCGCCGACAGTCCCGCGCCGGTCAACGCCGAGACGGCGACGGCCCCGTCGGGCGGGGGCTTGAACGCGGCGGAATGGCCGAGGTCGAGCTTGTTCAGCACCAGGGTGTGAGGCAGGCCATCGGGCAGTTCGGTACGAAGCCAAGCGATCTCGTCGGGGGTGGTCGCGCTGCCATCGACCACCATCAGCGCATGGTCGGCGCGGTCCAGTTCACCGCGCGCCCGGCGCAGGCCCTCCTGCTCGATGACGTCGACCGTGTCGCGCAGACCGGCGGTGTCGAGGACATGCAGCGGCATGCCCTCCACGACGATCTGCTCACGCAGGATGTCGCGTGTCGTTCCCGGGATCGGGGTCACGATGGCGGTCTCGCTGCCGGCAAGCGCGTTCAGCAGGCTCGACTTGCCGGCATTGGGCGGACCGGCGATGACCACGGTGAAGCCTTCGGCCAGCAACCGACCCTGACGGGTGGCCTCATCCAGGGCCTCGAAAGCCGACTGGAGGGCAGCGAGTCCGTCGCGCAGTGCCTGATCAGCGAGGAAGTCGATGTCCTCATCGGGAAAATCCATCGCCGCCTCGACGTATACCCGCAGGCGAGTCAGTTCCGCCACCAGGGCATGGACCTCGCGGGAAAACGCCCCGTCCAGTGAACGCAGGGCGGCGCGTGCGGCCTGCTCGCTGCGGCTGGCCACCAGGTCGGCGATGGCCTCGGCCTGGACCAGGTCCAGACGGTCGTTCAGAAAAGCCCGCAGGGAGAACTCTCCGGGTTCGGCCAGCCGCGCGCCCAGTTCGAGCACCCTCGCGAGCAACAGGTCGCACACGACCGGGCTGCCGTGGCCCTGGAACTCGGCCACGTCCTCGCCGGTGAACGACGCTGGCGCGGCGAAATACAGGGCCAGCCCCTCGTCCAGGGTCTGGCCGTCAGCGTCCCTGAACCGGCAGAACACTGCGCGGCGCGCGGGCAACGCGCGGCCGGTGACCGCGCAGGCGATGGCGTGGGCCCGCGGTCCGGAGACCCTCACCACCGCCACGCCGCCACGCCCGGGCGGGGTGGCGACGGCGGCGATGGTGTCGCGCGTCGCACCCATGCCGACGCCGCTCAGTCCTCAGGCCTTGGCGTCGCGCTCGATCACGACGTTGATGCGCCACTGCTGGAGGGCCGAGAGCACGGTATTGGTCAGCCAGTACAGCACCAGGCCGGCCGGGAAGAAGGCGAAGAACACAGTGAAGATGATCGGCAAGACCTGCATGATGCGCGCCTGCACCGGGTCCGGCGGCGCGGGATTGAGCCGCTGCTGGAACCACATCGCCGCACCCATGAGCAGCGGGAGGATGAAGAACGGGTCACGCGAAGACAGGTCCGTGATCCACAGCGCAAACGGCGCCTGGCGCATCTCCACGCTCTCCAGCAGCACCCAGTAGAATGCGAAGAAGAACGGCATCTGGATGAGAATGGGCAGACAGCCGGCGGCAGGGTTCACCTTTTCGCGCTTGTACAGATCCATCATGGCCTTGGAAAGCGCCTGGCGGTCATCCTTGTAGCGCTCCTGCAGGGCCTTAAGCCGAGGTTGCAGTTTGCGCATCTTGGCCATCGACCGGCCGCTGATCGCTGTCAGCTTCCAGAACAGCAGCTTGATGAGGACGGTGACGAGAATGATGGCCAGACCCCAGTTCTGGACGACATCATGGGTCCGGTCGATCAGCCAGAACAGCGGTTCCGAGAGAATGGTCAGGATGCCGTAGTCGACGGTCTTGTGCAGCCCGTCGGCGGTCTGGCGGAGCTGGCTCTGGAGTTTCGGGCCCACGAACAGCCGGTTGTCGAAGCTGGCGGTCGTGCCGGGGGCGACCTGGGTGACCGGTTCGACCGCGGAGACGGTAAAGACGCCATCGCGGGCGCTGGCGCGGTAATTGACGACCGCCCCTGGCGTGGGGACCGCAGCGGCCAGGAAGTGGTGCTGGATCGCCGCAAGCCAGCCGTTTTCAACGGCCTGGGTGACCGGCGTGGAATGCAGGTCTGAAACGCTCAGCTTGTCGTAGGAGCGGCCGTTGAACAGGACGGGTCCGGAGAACGAGTACGACTCGACGGAGAACAGCGAGCGGGGCGGAGGCAGGTGCCGGCGCTGGATCTGGAGGTAGGGGGCACCGGCCCAGGGCGCATCGCTCTCATTGACCAACCGCTGTTCAAGGTCCACCCGGTACTGGCCGCGGCGGAAAGTGTAGATCTTGTAGGCACGGACACCTTCGCCGTTCTGCCAGCGCAGGATCACCCGCAGCTCGTTCTGGCCTGGGGTCAGCCGATACTCCGATCGGTCCGCTTCGAACCGCGCGAGGTGATTGGGTTCGGGCCCGTCACCGAGCCGGCGCAGGCCGGTCTGGAAGACGAAACGACGCTCGGGCTCGGCACTCAACAGGCGGATCGGGACATCCGGCTGATCCTTGCGCAGGGGATAGCGCGGCAGCTCGGCCCGGACAAGATCGCCACCGAGCAGGGCAATGTCGATGTCGAGAACGTCGGTCACCACGCGCACGACGGGGCCGAGGTCCGGCGCGTCCTGGTCGCTCGGCATACCGGGGGTCAACGCTGGCAGATCGGTGTCGGCCAGCGCCGGGAGGTCGGGGTCTTCGGGCGCCCGGACAGGGGCGTCGGCGGTCTGCTCGGTGACCGTGGGCTGCGGCTGCTGCTGGGGACCGTAGTCCTCCACCCAGGTCCGCCAGGTGATCCACAGGATGATGGCCAGGCCAAGCCAGAGAAAGAGACGCTGGTTATCCATGTCTGCTGCTGTCGTCCCTGCACCTTCGGTTCAGTTCAACCCAGAGCCCGTCGAGCGTGCGACGCAGTTCCGGAGCGGGATGGCTGGCGATGCCCGGGCGTGTGATCAGCACGATATCCACCGCGGGCAGCGTCGCGTGTGCCTGGCGGAAGGACTCCCGGGCAATGCGCTTGATGCGGTTGCGATCGACGGCGCGCCGGGCGGACTTCCGTGACACGGCCAGGCCGAGCCGCGCAAAGCCTACCGTGTTGGGGCTGACGAGAACAGTGAGATGGCGTCGACCGAACCGGCGCGACCCACCGAAGACACGCGCATACTGGGCCTGGGTGAGCAGCCGGTAGGCCCGGCGGAAGCGGCACGCAGGCGCAGCGTCGTCGCGACCGGTCACCGACGGTGCCGGCCCGCCCGGGTCAGGCGCCGCCGGCGCAGTGCGCTCGTTCAGGGAGTCAGTCGCTTGCGGCCCTTCGCGCGACGGCGATTGATGACCTTGCGGCCATTCTTGGTCGCCATGCGAGCCCGGAAGCCGTGGGTCCGTGCGCGGCGCTGTTTGCCGGGCTGGTAGGTCCGTTTCATGGTTGAGTGCGTCCGTGGTCGGAAATGCCCGTAAAACAGGCATATGGGCTGGAATTTTCGAGCCGGAAATCCTAAGGGCGAAGAGCCTCGGAAGTCAATAGGCAGGCAGGGTCGAGGCCTGTGGATAACTTTTCAGCAGCCGGGTAGACTTGCGGCCCGGCGACGCGCATGGCGCGCCGGGACACGATCACGAGGGGGCAAGGTGCAGGCATCGCTCTGGACACGGTGCGTGAGACAGCTCGAGGCGGAATTGCCCGAACAGCAGCTCAACACCTGGATCCGTCCCCTGCAGGCGGTGGAGTCCAGTGGCGAACTCCGCCTGCTCGCACCCAACCGCTTCGTGGTCGACTGGCTCGAGCAGCATCTGGCCGAGCGCATCCGGGAGGTGGCTGCCACCCTGCCCGGTGGCGAGGCCGCCCGGGTGGTCATCGAGGTCGGAACGCGCGCCGCGCCGACGCGAGCCTCGGGTCCAGCCGCCGCGCCGGCACCGGTGCGTCAGCCGGAGGTGCTTGGGAGCCGGCTCAACCCGGGTTTCACCTTCGAGAATTTTGTCGAGGGGAAGAGCAACCAGCTTGCACGGGCGGCGGCCAGCCAGGTGGCAGAGAACCCCGGCCGGGCCTACAACCCGCTGTTCATCTATGGCGGCGTGGGGCTCGGCAAGACCCATCTGATGCATAGCGTCGGCAACGCCATGCTCGAACACGATCCGGCAGCGAAGATCGCCTATGTCCACTCCGAGCGGTTTGTCGGGGACATGGTGAAGGGTCTGCAACACAACACCATCAGTGAATTCAAGCGCGCCTACCGTTCGCTCGACGCATTGCTTATCGACGATATCCAGTTCTTCGCTGGGAAGGAACGCTCCCAGGAGGAATTCTTCCATACCTTCAATGCCTTGCTGGAGGGGCAGCGCCAGATCATCCTGACCTGTGATCGCTATCCGAAGGAAGTGGATGGCCTCGAGGAGCGGCTTAAGTCGCGCTTCGGCTGGGGATTGACGGTCGCGATCGAACCCCCGGAACTCGAGACCAGCGTTGCCATCCTGAAATCCAAGGCGCAGGCGGAAGGATATCCGGTGCCCGATGAAGTCGCTTTCTTCATCGCACAGCGCATCCGGTCGAATGTGCGCGAGCTGGAAGGCGCGTTGCGACGGGTCATTGCGAACTCG
>SKYU01000204.1 GCA_007127715.1 Gammaproteobacteria bacterium
GATGGGAGCCATCTCGCGCACTCGCTACTCAGGCCGCCGCTTCGGCGGCAAGAAAGTCCTGGGCGAAGCGCTGCAGTACGCCCCCGGCGTCGTAAATGGAGACCTCCTCGGCAGTATCCAGGCGACAGGTCACCGGCACCTCGAGGCGCTCGCCATCGCGGCGGTTCACCACCAGCGTGAGTGTGGCCCCCGGGGTGCGCTCGCCCACCACGTCGTAGGTCTCCGTGCCATCCAGCCCCAGCGTCTTGCGGGTGGTCCCGGGCTCAAACTCCAGCGGCAGCACGCCCATGCCGATCAGGTTGGTACGGTGAATACGCTCGAAGCCTTCGGCGACGATCGCCTCGACGCCCGCCAGGCGCACGCCCTTGGCCGCCCAGTCGCGGGAAGACCCCTGGCCGTAGTCGGCCCCGGCGATGATGATCAGCGGCTGCTTGCGCTCGAGGTAGGTCTCGATCGCCTCCCACATGCGCATCACCCGGCCTTCCGGCTCGACCCGCGCGAGCGAGCCCTGCTTCACCTCGCCGTCGACCAGCGCCATCTCGTTGATGAGTTTCGGGTTGGCGAAAGTGGCCCGCTGCGCGGTGAGGTGATCGCCGCGGTGGGTGGCGTAGGAATTGAAGTCCTCTTCCGGCAGGCCCATCTTGTGGAGATAGTCGCCAGCGGCGCTGTCGCGCAGGATGGCATTCGAGGGCGAGAGATGGTCGGTGGTGATGTTGTCACCGAGCAGCGCCAGCGGACGCATGCCACGCAGGCTGCGCTCCCCGGCAAGCGCCCCCTCCCAGTAGGGCGGACGACGGATGTAGGTGCTCTGCGGCCGCCAGTCGTACAGCGGACTGATCTTCTCGCCACCCTCCACGCTGATGCGGAACATCGGCGCGTAGACGTTACGGAAATGCTCAGGCTTGACGCTCTCGGCCACGATGGCGTCGATTTCCTCATCGCTCGGCCAGAGATCCTTCAGGGTGACCGGCTTGCCCTCGGCATCATGCCCGAGCACGTCGCGTTCGATGTCGAAGCGGATGGTGCCGGCGATGGCATAGGCCACCACCAGCGGCGGCGAGGCCAGGAAGGCCTGCTTGGCATAGGGGTGGATGCGGCCGTCGAAATTGCGGTTGCCCGAGAGCACGGCCGTGGCGTAGAGATCGCGCTCGACGACCTCCTGCTGGATCTTCGGGTCCAGCGCACCGCTCATGCCGTTGCAGGTGGTGCAGGCGAAACCGACGATACCGAAACCCAGTGCCTCGAGTTCGGGCAGCAGCTTTGCCTCCTCGAGATAGAGCTGCACGGCCTTGGAGCCAGGCGCCAGCGAGGTCTTGACCCAGGGCTTGCGGGTCAACCCGCGGGCGTTGGCGTTACGGGCCATCAGACCCGCCGCGATCATGTTGCGCGGATTGCTGGTGTTGGTGCAGCTGGTGATGGCGGCGATGATCACCGCGCCGTCCGGCATCCGGCCCGGCTCGTCCTCGACCTTGCCGCTGATGCCGCGCGCGGCCAGGTCGCTGGTCGCCAGGCGGTTGTGCGGGGTGGAGGGACCGGCGAGGTTGCGGACCACGCTGGAGAGATCGAAGCGCAGTACCCGCTCGTACTCGGCGGTCTTCAGCGCGTCGGCCCACAGACCGGTCTCGCGCGCGTACCGCTCGACCAGGCGCACCTGGTCATCCTCGCGGCCGGTGAGCTTGAGGTAGTCGATGGTCTGCTCGTCGATGTAGAACATCGCCGCGGTGGCGCCGTACTCGGGGGTCATGTTGGAGATGGTCGCACGGTCGCCGATGGTCAGCGCCTCGGCCCCTTCACCGAAGAATTCCAGGTAGGCCGACACCACGCGTTCCCTGCGCAGGAACTCGGTGATGGCCAGCACCACGTCGGTGGCGGTGATCCCGGGCTGCGGCCGCCCGGTCAGCTCCACCCCGATGATGTCCGGCAGGCGCATCCAGGAGGCCCGGCCCAGCATCACGCTCTCGGCCTCGAGCCCGCCCACGCCAACGGCGATCACACCCAGTGCGTCGACCATCGGCGTGTGGCTGTCCGTACCGACCAGGGTATCCGGGAAGGCCACCCCGTCGCGCGTCTCCACCACCGTCGACATCCGCTCCAGGTTGATCTGATGCATGATGCCGTTGCCGGGCGGAATGACATCGACATTCCTGAAGGCCTTCTTCGTCCAGTTGATGAAGTGGAAGCGGTCTTCATTGCGCCGCTCCTCGATCGCGCGATTCTTGTCGAAGGCGTCTTTCTCGAAACCCGCATGTTCGACGGCGAGCGAGTGGTCGACGATCAGCTGGGTCGGCACCACGGGATTGACCTTGGCGGGATCGCCGCCCTTCTCCGCGATGGCATCACGCAGGCCGGCAAGGTCCACCAGTGCCGTCTGGCCGAGGATGTCGTGGCACACCACGCGCGCGGGATACCAGGGGAAATCCAGGTCACGGCGGCGCTCGATCAGCTGGCGCAGCGCATCGGGCAGCAGCGCCGGATCGCAGCGGCGCACCAGGTTCTCGGCCAGCACCCTGGAGGTGTAGGGCAGCTTCGCGTAGGCCCCGGGGGCGATGTCGTCGACCGCCTCGCGGGCATCGTAATACTCCAGGTCGGTGCCCGGCAGGGGTTTGCGGTATCGGGTGTTCATGTTGGAGGGTCCTCCAGGCTCAGTGTGCTGCGCAACTCCCCATTCTACCCTGCCGGCGCCCGACACTCGACCGCCCGGGCAGCTTGCGATCAGGGCGCCGACGCACGCATCCGCCACGCTGCGGCGGCCAACGCAGCCCAGCCGACAACGAAGGCCACGCCCCCCAGCGGGGTTATCATCCCCAGTGCCCGTACACCCGAGAACACCATCGCGTACAGCGAGCCCGAAAACAGCACGATTCCGAGCACAAACGCCCAGCCCGCAACCCTGGCCGCGCGGGCACCCGTCTGCTGCCCGACCCAGGCGACCGCGAACAACGCGAGCGCGTGGAACATCTGGTAGCGCGCGGCCGTCTCGAACACCTCGAGCATGCGCGGCTCGACCCGCGGGGCCAGCGCATGCGCGGCAAACGCCCCCGTGGCGACGGCAACGCCGCCGAACACGGCGCCAAGCAGCACGAACGTCCTCATTGCTTTCCCCCGTCCAGCGACTGTGATGCGCCGCAAAAAACACCTGAGTATACGTGGCGAACTTGACTTCTGCGGCTGCGGTGGTTTGGATTGGAAGCTGTAGTCCCACCCGCCGACGCCCAAGCGCAACGGCATAGAACCGGCGGGTAATAACAACAGGTCTGCGGACCAGGATCGCCCGCCTGGACTACCCGCGCGTCGCGCCGCATCCGCGACCAGCGACACCGTCTGGCCCGAGGGTCAGCCCCGCTCCGATTGCGCAACGGAGGGCAGTCACATGACACAAGCATCCCGCACACTCACCTGCGTGTTCACCGGCGTGATGATCGCCGGCCTGGGCGCGCCCGACCGCGGCGCCGCCCAGCATGATCACGCTCACCATGACGACCCCGGCATGTCCGTGCCCGGCGATATCGGCACCGTGGATTTCCGCGTCGGTTGTGACGCGAGCGTCCAGGCCGACTTCGACCACGCGCTCGGCCTGATGCATCACATGATGTACGCGCAGGCCCGGGAGGCCTTTGGAACCATCATCGAGGCACAGCCGGACTGTGCCATGGCCCACTGGGGCATCGCCACCACCCTGTTCCAGCCGCTCTGGGGCACCCGCCCCACGCCCGAGGACCTGCAGCTGGGACTGGGCAGGATCGAGCGCGCTGCAGCGCTCGGTGTGACCGACGAGCGCGAACAACACCTGCTGGACGCGACAGCCGCGTTTTTCAGGGGCGGAGACGAGACGGCATTCGGTGAACGACTCGCCGGCTGGCAGGAGGGTATGGCCGCGGCCTACGCCAGCCACCCGGAGGACCCCGATATCACTTCGCTGTATGCCCTCGCGCTGCTGTCCATGGCACAGGCGCCAGGCAAGGATCGCGATCGCCTGCACGACTGGGCCGAGGTCCTGCTGCGCCAGGTCTGGGAACGCATCCCCGAGCACCCCGGCGCCATTCACTACTCGATCCACGCCACCGACGCGGACGGCCGCGCACACAACGCCCTTGACCTGGTCGAGCACTACGCCACCATCGCCCCGGAAGTGCCGCATGCACTGCACATGCCCTCGCACATCTACGTGCGTCTCGGCGATTGGCCACAGGTCATCGAGTGGAACGAGCGCTCCGCGCGGGCAGCGCTGGCGCAGTCTCCCCCCGAGGCGATCTCTCATCACTACATCCACGCCATCGACTACCTTGTCTACGCCCATCTGCAGCGTGGCGAGGACCGGCAGGCCGCGACCCTGGCCGAGGATGCGCTGACTGCCGGCCCGCACCAGCAGTCCTTCATCAGCGCCTTCCACCATGCCGCCATCCCCGCCCGTCTCGCGGTCGAGCAGCGTGACTGGCAGCGGGCCATGGCCATCGAGCCGCGCTCGCCGCGCGAGCTGCCCTGGGACGAGGCGACCTGGGCCGAGGGGCTGAGCTGGTATGCCAAAGGGCTCGGCGCAGTGCATGCCGGCGACCTCGGACTGGCGCGGACCGCGGAGCAGCGGCTCGGCGAGCTCGCCGGACGGGCGCGGGATCGCGGGGAAGAGGCCTTCGCGACCTACCTTGAAGTCGACCGGCATATCCTCGACGGCTGGCTCCACCTCGCCGAAAACCGCAAGGATGAGGCGGTCGCCCAGATGCGCTCGGCCGTCGCGCTGGAGCGCACGGCTGAAAAGCATCCAGTCACCCCAGGCGCGCTCCTGCCCCCGAACGAGGCGCTCGGTGACCTGCTGCTGGAACTGGACCGACCGCAGGAGGCGATGGCGGCCTACAGGCAGGCCGACACCGTCTGGCCTGGCCGATTCAACACACTGCTGGGCGCCGCACGGGCTGCAGAGGCCGTCGGCGACCTGCCCCGAAGTCGCGGGTACTACGCCCGCCTGCTGGCGCTGGCGGGAGACTCGCGTCGCGAAGGCGTGGAGGAAGCACGCCAGCTCCTCGGCCAGCGGGCCCCGGAGTACTGACAGGAGGCGGCGGGCAGACGCAAGATGCCCCGGCGAACCCGGACACGAATGCCGAGCGGATTCGTATACCCTGTACGCAGGCCACACCGTGGAGCGCTTGCGCATGCCCCTGC
>SKYU01000115.1 GCA_007127715.1 Gammaproteobacteria bacterium
CCACTCGAGCAGCTCGAGGCCGTGGCGTGTCACGGCCGTCTCGATTTGTGGCGGGGGGCCGCTGACGTAGAGTTCGTCGCCGCTGCGAATCACGCTCCCCGGTTCGGCCGGACGGATTTTCCGCCCGCCGCGCGTGTCGCTGGCGATGGCCAGAATCGTGACACCGAGCTCCGATCGCAGTCCGGTGTCGAGCACGCTGCGGCCCGAGAGCGCCGCCCCGGGCGGCAGCCGCAGCCGTGCCAGCTGGGTGTCGAGCGTGTAGTCCCGAAAGAGCTCCAGCCAGTCCGGGCCCTCCGAGGGCTGGCCGCCGTCGGGCGTGCTGCGTTCGGGCACCAGCCGGCCGCTGAACAGCACCATGAAGATGATGCCGATGACCAGCATCACCGCGCCCACAGGCGTGAACTCGAAGAACCCGAAGGGTTCCAGGCCGGCCTGGGCGAGGGTATTGCTGGCGATGAGGTTGGGCGGGGTGCCGATGAGGGTCTGCATGCCACCCAGCAGCGAGGCGAAGGCAAGCGGTATCAGCAGTCTCGAAGGACTGATGCCGCGGCTGTGCGCGATGGCGATCACCACGGGCAGCATCACCGCCACCGTGCCGGTGGAACTCAGGAAGGCCGAGAGAAACGCGGTGACCAGCATGATGACGGCGATCAGCCGCGCAGGGCTCTGGCCGGCGACCCGCTCGACCCAGCGGCCCATGGCATCGGCCACGCCAGTGTTGAACAGGCCGGCCCCGACCACGAACAGCCCGGCGATCATCAGCACCACCGGCTCGGCAAAGCCGGCGATCGCCTCGCTGGTGGAGACCACGCCCGCGAGTGCCAGCGCGAGCAGGGCCATCAGGGCGATGAGATCGAGCCGCAGGCGGTCGCTGACGAACAGCGCAAGCGTGACGGCCAGGATGACCAGGACGATCAGCAGGTCGGTATTCACCAGCAGGGACTCGGCACGCTACGGGACAGGACGACATCATGCATGCCGGCATCTTATCGAATGAGGTAAGCTCACCCCATGACAAACGTGAAATTCCATCAGCTCGACGTGTTCGCCGATCGCGCCGGCTGCGGTAACCCCCTGGGCGTGGTCATCGGGGCCGAAGGCTGGTCCAGCGCGGACATGCAGCGCTTCGCGGCCTGGACCAACCTGGTCGAGACCACCTTCCTGCTGCCGGCCGCGCGGGTCGAGGCCGACTATCGGCTGCGCATCTTCACGCCCTCACGCGAGATTCCCTTTGCCGGCCACCCGACGCTCGGCAGCGCGCATGTGGCACTGGAGGTCGGTCGGGTCACGCCATCCGAGGGACGGTTGATCCAGGACTGCGGTGCCGGGCTGCTGCCCATCCTCGTCGAGGGTGAGGGGGCTGGCCGCCAGCTGTTCGTCCAGGCGCCCCCGGCCGAGGTGGTGATGACCGGGCTCGAGGCCGAACCGCGCCTGCGCGCCGTGCTGGGCGAGCGGCGCCTGGGTGTGCTGCCGCCGGCCTGCGTGTACGGGGGGCGGCGCTGGTGGGTGGCCGAACTTGCCGACGAGGCGGAACTCCGGGGCTGGTCGCCGGATCATGCGGCCATCCGCGCGCTGGCCGGGGCCAGTGATACGCTGGGCCTGTGCGCCTTCGCCCGCTGCGAGGGCAGCGAGTACGAGCTCGCCGTGCGCGCATTTCCAGCCGGCGCCGGCATCGAGGAAGACCCCGCGTCCGGTGCGGCGAATGCCCTGCTGGCCGCCTGGATCACGCACGCAGAGCCCGACGGCCCGCTCGCCCGGGGCTATCGCGTCAGCCAGGGCCGGGAGATCGGACGCGATGCCACGCTGGTCCTGCGTGTCGATGACGCCGGCATCTGGGTCGGCGGACATGCCGTCACCGTGATCTCGGGCGAGGCACACTGGCCGCTTCAGTCCTCCGGGACGTAGATCATCCGGCCGTCGGGCAGTCGATAGGCGGTACCGGCGCGGACGCCTTCCCCCTCGCCGATTTCCCCGGTGGTTTCGTAGCGGGTGAGTTCCTGTCCGTCCCTGATGATGATCCGCATGTCATCCTCGCCCGGGTTGGTCACCACCACCACCCGTTCGCTGGCGAAGGGATTGAGCGGATTGGCCGCCACAATGATCAGCAGCACCGCGATGATCACCAGAAAGACATCGACGACATTGACCACCGAGAGGATGGGGTCCTCGTCTTCCTCGAAATCCAGAAAACGGTGACTCACGCGCGGCCCTCCCTGCGCTCGAGCTCATGCAGCGATGCGAGCAGCCAGCGACGGCGCACCGTGAGCACCAGGAACGTGATCGACGCGCTGATCAGGGCGATGATCACGGCGGCGAACGCCACCACCAGATTTTCGCCCACGGCACCGAGATCGCCATCGCCGAGCGCGAGCAGCGCGGGCGCCAGCGGGATCATCGTGGCCACCAGGCCGAGCATGGGCGCGGTGCGGGTGCTGATGCGCAGCGGCTCGAGCAGCTTGAGGATCCGCAGTTGCAGTGCCTCCGAATCCACCGGGCGCCCTGTCGGGACCTCACGGTGCAGCGGACAGATCGCCTGGCGGCGAACCGGATCGCGGCGTTGCCATGCCTCCACCATGAAGGCGCCGAGCGCAATGAAGGCATAACAGAACAGGCCCATGATGATCAGCAGCACGGGTGTCAGGAACACCCGGGCAATTTCGTACATCGTCAACTCGAGAGGATTCATGCGATGCTCCGTGCAGCAGTGTCCCGGATCGGCCGGCGGGCGCGCCGGGCCTGACCCAGCGCACCGCTGAGGGTCAGTATCAGCAGCGCGAGCAGGATCAGCCAGGGCCGTGGGTCGGCCGGCAGCCCGCCGGCCGGCGACTCGACGGGTGCAAGCAGCGGACCGGTGATGGTCTGAAGCTGCGCGACCGGCGTCGGTGCGCCGATGCCGAAGCCTGCAGCCAGTCCGTCGATGTACTCACCCAGGCGTCCGGGAATCCCGTCCTCGGCAAGGGCGCGGTGTCGTTCCACCAGGTCGCTGAGCACCTCCTCGCCTGCGTCCCAGTACTCCCGCCGCGCCGCCTCGAGCATCCGCTCGATGATCCGGCGCAAGGCTTCGGGGTTGACGTCCGCGAACCAGTCCTCGAGCCCCAGCTCGAGACTGTCGCGGACGTAGATGTCGTGGAACGCCGCCCATTGGTCGGCGCGTACGGTCGCCGGGTCGGTCACCTGCCAGCCGAAGAAATTGTTGACGACATTGAGAAGCTCCAGGGAACCGGCATAGCCCTCGCCCAGCATGCCCTCGATCCAGCCGGGGTGCTGGTAGCGGCTGCGCAGCTCGCCTGCGAGAAACCGGCCGGCACTGACGGTGGTCGCACCCGTGGGGTTGCGCAGATTGCTGACGTAGAGCTCCGGTGCGCGGCCTGTCAGGTTGCGCACCGCCATGGCCATGCCACCGAGATACTCGAAGGGATGATCGGTGGACAACAGGCCATGCAGGTTGGAAGAACGGCCAAGCAGGGCACCCTGAACCCGCGAGAGATGCTCGGCATAGAGATTCACACCGCCTGTTCGCACGCCCTGCAGGCCGCCGGTGCCATACCCGTACTGCATGCGCGAAAGATAGGCCTCGGCGAGTTCGCCATCGCTGTCCCAGCCCTCCGTGTCGAACAGACCGTCCGGCACGCCGGTGCCATAGGCCCCCGGCTCGCCGGAGAACACCCGGACTGCCGCGAGACGCATGGCCTCCGCCGGCGCGAGACCATTGCCGTTGGCGGTCAGGCGCGCGGCGAGTGCGCGGGTGTGGGTGGCCACGGTATTGCCGGCCTCGTCGAGGTCCGCCAGGCGTTCCAGCGCCGAGGCCAGGTGATCGATGAACTGAGGGAACTGGTCTCGGTACACCCCGGTGACCGAGGTCACCACGTCCACGCGGGGCCGGCCGAGCGCCTCTACCGGGACGATCTCCAGCCGGTTCAGCCGGCCGCCCTGGTCCCACCGGGGTTGCAGCCCCAGCAGGTGCAGGACCTGCGCCTCCATGACCCCCTGATGACGCATGGCCTCGGAGGACCAGAGCGACACGCCGAGGCTGACCGGCCAGTCACCATGGCGCTCGCGGTGACCGGCAACGAGCTCCTCGGCCAGTGCCTTGCCGACCTCCCAGGCCCGCGGGCTGGGAAGCCTTGCCGGGTCGAAACCATAGAGGTTGCGACCCGTCGGCAGGATATCCGGATTGCGGATGGGATCGCCGCCGAAACTCGTCGGCACGTACCGGCCCTCGAGAGCGGCCAGCAGTGACGCCAGCTCGTCGTTGCCGGTCATGGCGCGATTCCAGTCGAGGGCCTGCTGCGCGAGCGCCCGCAGCGTCGGATCATCCAGGACCGCGGGGTCCTCGTCATGCAGTACGAAGCGGGCGAGAAACTGCCAGGGTGGGGTCGAGGTCACCTGTGTGTAGTCCTCGACGAACAGCTCCTCGGGGTCCTCGACGCCGACAGCCTCGATCAGCCGATCGCCGAGCATCTGCATCAGCGTGGAGACTCGCCGCTCCGGCGCCGGATAGCCCCCGAAGGTGTGCAGGCCAAGCGGCTGGGCATCACTGGCGAGCTCATGAAGATATAGGTGGAGGTCGTGTTCGAACGCCACGAAGTCCGCCGCCATGGCCTCCGGGGTCCAGCCGAGGTCCCGGTAGATCGTGCCCTCGGTGACACGTTCGATGATGCTGCGTTCCGCACTGGCACGGACCGGCCCCTCGTCGAGCAGCTCCCATTCATGGATGAGGTCATGCAGTGCCAGCAGCTCCCCATGCAGCCCGGCCGGCGAGAACGGCGGGGTCTGGTGGCTGACCGTGACCGCCCGGCCGCGCCGGCGTGCCTGCAATGCTTCGCCGATGTTGTCGGTGATGTAGGGGTAGATCACCGGGAGTTCGCCGAGGACCAGCCACGCATCGTCATCCACGGACAACCCGCGGGCCTTGCCGGCCAGAAATTCCTGGTTGCCGTGGGTGCCGAAGTGGATCAGCGCGTCCGCGCCGAAGTGGTCGCGAACCAGCAGATAAGTGGCCAGGTAGCCGTGTGACGGGGGCAGACTGCCGTCGTGGTAGCTGGCAAGACTGCCATCACCCGGATTGCGGGCCGGCTGCGGCAGGACCAGCAGCTCGCCGAGCGCAAGCGCCGGGATCACGAACCCGGGCTGCTCACCGGCCAGCAGCATCGGGTCCCGCTCCGGCGGTCCCCATTGCGCCTCGATGCGCTCACGGACCCCGGCAGGCAGCGCGTCATACCAGCGGCGGTAGTCTGCCAGCGGCAGGTTGATCCAGGTGTTGCGGTCCGCAGACCAGTCCGCCAGTGCGGCTCGGCCCGCCCAGGGGTCGAGCAGGGTGGGGAGGATGTCCTCGAAGGTGTCGGCCGAGGTCGGCGGAATCCCGTAGCCGGCGTCGGCGAGCGCCGCTGTGACGTTCTCCAGCGAGCGCGGCACGTTGAGATTCGAGGCGGAGACTCCGCGTTCGCCTGGCGGGTAACTCCAGTACATCAACGCGATCCGACGCGTCTCCGGAGTAAGCGCCCTGAGCCTGGCCAGTCGCAGCGCCCGCCCGACCAGCAGATCGACCTGGCGCTCGATCGGTACCACCTCCCCGGCCTCGAGGGCCGCCACCACCACCGGGTCAAGCGCGCCCATCTGCTCCGGGATGGCGAGAAAGGCCGGCACGGAACGCATGGGGATGCCCGCCGTATCGGCCTGCCAGTCGGCGACGCTGCCATCACGGTAGACGAACCCCTGGAGCAGCGGGACGTCCAGTGCGGCAAGTTCCCGCGGTCGCGCATCGAGCCCCCGCAGATGGGTCATGTTGATCACCACATCCACGGCACTGCGGCCGTCTACCGCGAGCAGGCTGTCCATGCCCGGCGCATCACCACCGCCGAACCAGAACACCCAGGGCGAGCCGCCACGCGCCTCGATCCGGGCAACCATCTGGTCCACCAGGCCGAGCTGGTCCGCATTGAACAGGCCCTGGGACATGAGCAGCGCGATCCGGCCACCGTCGCGACCGGCCTCGCGCTCGCGGGGTTCGAGCCACTGCAGGTAGTGTTCCGGGGTCGCGGCCACCAGGCCCGGAAACTCCGGGTGGTAGATGCCGCTGTCCGGGAAACGGATCGGCGGTGGCACCTCGCCATGCGCGATGCCGGCCACCTCGACCGCCCAGTAGCGGAAGAAACCCTCGAAATTCGCCCGCGTGCCGTTGGCGTAGTATTCGCTGAGGCGGTTGGTGTGCGAAGGGCTCAGACCCCGCGCGCTGCCGCTGCCACCGATGATCATCAGTTCCGGACCATCCCAGGCGGCCAGCGCCGAGGCGAAGGCCTGGCGAACCGTGCCCGCATCGTTGCCGCGCGGCGTGTCCAGCACTGCCAGCGCAGCGCCTTCCAGTGCGGCCGACACTTCGGCTTCCCCGTCGCGTCCCGCCCGGTACCAGCGAACCTCGATGCCGTGCTGCCTCGCAGCCTCGGCCACCAGCCGCAGTTTGCCGTCGAGAACGAAATCAGTGGTGAGGATGACGACGCGCGGCGCCTCGGCCGGGCTGGCGGCATGGGCGACGCCCGCAGCGCCCCCGGATGTCAGCGCGACGGACAGCGGTGCAGCGACCGCCACCCAGATCAGCGCGCAAAGCACAGTCCGCATGGCTCAGAAGCTCACATTGGTTCCAAAGTACACGAAGCGACCGCGCTCCTCGAAGTCGAACAGCGCCGAGCGCTCTGCCAGCCGCTCGTTGGTGAGGTTTTCCACACCGGCGCGGAGGGTCACCTGCTCGTTCCATGCAAACGCCGCACCGGCATGCCACAGCGTGTAGTGGGGCTTTTTCAGCGCCTGGCCCTGGACGTTGCGCAGCTGGCTGCCGACCCGCTGCGCCCGAGTATGCGCAGACCAGGCACCGTTTTGCCACCCCAGGCGCGACGTCAGGCTGTGTCGTGGCCTTTCGGCCAGCCGAGCGTCGAGTTCGCGGTCGCGGGCGTCCAGATAGGTGTAGTTGCCGCCGAATTCGAACCCCAGCGGCAGGCTGAGCGTCGCGCCGGTCTCCAGTCCGCGGATCCGGGCCTCGGCTACGTTGACATAGGTCCTGCGCTCCTGGCGGAACACGCCGCAGTTGGCGAAGCAGGCGGTCTGCACCAGGTCGCGCAGGGTGTTCTGGAACACCGTGGCTTCGAGCGTCATCGCGCCCAGCCCTGCCAGTGCGCCCAGCTCGAGGCTGCGGCTGGTTTCGGGCTGCAGGTCGGGGTTGCCGGTGATTTCGAACCGGCCGCCACCGCCGAAGGTGGAGAACTGGGTCGAGAGTTGTTTCAGTGTCGGGGCCTTGAAGCCTTCGCCGTAGCCACCGCGCAGCGTCAGGGTCTCGGAGGCGTGCCAGATCAGGTAGGCGCGCGGGCTGAGCTCGCTGCCGAACTGCTGGTGGTCATCGAGGCGGGCGCCCACCGTGAACGACAGGCGTTCAGGCAGGATGTCGATGCTGTCCTGCACGAAGGCCGAACGCGTCTCGACCCGCTCGGTCCCGGTGAGCAGGAAGCTGCCATCGTCGAGCTGCTCACGTCGGAATTCACCGCCTAGCGTGATGAAGTGCCGCCGGCCGGCGTCGAAACGCACGCGCGCCTCGGCGATGTCATCGGTCAGGCGTGAGGGCGCGGTGGGTGCCACCCCCTGACTGCGACGATTCCTGCGGTCGAGGCGCGAGCGGTAGGCGCCGGCCTCCACCGAGAAGCGTCTGAAGTCGCCCAGGTAATGCACGTCCGCCTGTTGTCGAGTGATGTCGTCCCGGAACAGGTACTCGACGGCGGTCTGAGGGGGACCGGGGGTGCGGGTGTTGCGCTCGCGGGTGTCCTCGGCCCGCTGCAGGGAGAAGTCGATGCGGTGCTGGTCGGCCGGCGTCCAGCTCAAGGTGGCGCCACCGCTGGTGGCGCGTCGGCCTTCGATGGCAGAGAGCGCGGGGTCGGCACGGTCGGGGGTCTCGGCGCGGTCGTCGCGGTTGACGAACATCCTGAGTCCCAGGCGATCGGGAACGACCGGACCTGCGGCGTACAGCCCGGCCTGGTAGTCGCGGCCGCCCGGCCCGGAAGGGGTGCCCCAGGAGGCTGATGCCGAGGCCGTCCACTGGTCGGTGACCGGTCGGGTGATCACGTTGATGACGCCACCCAGCGCCTCCGAGCCGTACAGCGACGACATGGGGCCGCGAACCACCTCGATACGCTCGATGGCCTCGGTGGGGATCCAGCCCAGTTCAAAATCGGAATGTGCGATCACGTCGGCCGATGCGTTCACGCGCCGGCCGTCGATCAGAAACAGGGAATGGGTGTTGTCCATGCCCCGGATGTTGATCCGTTTGCGGGTGAACGCGGCGCTGGTCAGGGTGATGCCGGGCACTTCCCGGACGGCATCCAGCACGTCGCGGACGGGGCGCTCGATCAGTCGCTCACGGCTGATGACACTCATGGCGGCCGGGGCATCGCGCAGCCGCTGTTCGCTGGCGGTGGCGGTGACCACGATCTCGTCGATGCTGCGGCCCTCGGCGAGGGCCGTGCTGGCGAGCAGGGTGGTCAGGGCGGCGAGCACACTGTGCTCGAGGGTGTGATGTCGGGGCATCCGCGGTCTCCCGGTGAGCGATGGAGGAATTGTTAATATATAACATTCTATACGCTTGCGGATCGCGGAAAACGCGTATCACGTTGGTGACCGCGCCGTGGTCTCATGGGTGCATGACCGACCCTCACCCTCTGGTGCAGTGACCCCATGACGCTCGCTGCGGTGTTTGCGTTCATCGGCGGCATCGGGCTGTTTCTGCTTGGCATGCGCCTGATGACCGACGGCCTGAAGGTGGCCGCGGGCGATACGCTTCGCCAGATCCTGGCGGCGGCGACGCGCAGCCGCCTGCGCGGACTGGCGTCCGGCATCCTGATCACCACGATGGTGCAGTCTTCCAGCGCGGTGATCTTCGCGACCGTGGGCTTCGTCAACGCCGGGCTGCTCACCCTCTACCAGGCGATCGGTGTGATCTACGGGAGCAATCTCGGCACCACCCTGACCTCCTGGATCGTGGCCCTGGTGGGCTTCAACGTGAACCTGCAGGCGCTGGCCATGCCGGCGCTGGGGATCGGGATGGGCCTGTGGGTGGCGTTCGGGGGGCGCCGCTATGGCGCGCTGGGGCAGGCGCTGGCCGGTTTCGGTCTGTTCTTCCTGGGCATCGACGTGCTGCGCGATACGTTTGCGGACATGGGCGATGCGGCCGCGCTCGAGGCCTGGGCCGGTCACGGCGTGCTCGGTCTGCTGCTGTTCCTGCTGATCGGCATCACGCTGACCGTGCTGATGCAGTCCTCGAGTGCCGCGCTGGCGGTGACCCTGACCGCCGCGGCCGGCGGGCTGATCCCCATGACGGCGGCGGCGGCCATGGTGATCGGTGCCAATGTCGGCACGACCTCGACTGCCGCCTTCGCCGTGCTGGGCGCGACGGCGGCCGCCAAGCGCGCGGCCAGCGCCCATGTGGTGTTCAACGTGCTCACCGCCGTGGTGGCGTTCAGCGCATTGCCGGTGCTGCTGTGGCTGGTCGAGGCCATCAGTGCAGGGCTGGGGCTGGCGGGCCGGGTAGCCACCTCGCTGGCGATCTTCCATACCCTCAGCAAGCTGCTCGGCGTGTGCCTGATGTGGCCGCTCACAGGCGCCCTGGTGCGCCAGCTCGAACGGCGTTTCCGCTCCCGCGAGGAGGATGAGAGCCAGCCCCGCCATCTCGACCGCAACGTCCAGACCGCCCCCGCGCTGGCCCTCGACGCCATGGCGCTCGAACTCCACCGCATGGGCGCGATCGCCCGGCGCACCGCGGGCGAGGCGCTGAGCAGCGAGCACGGCGCTGCGGCGCGCCTGGAGCCGGACTGGCGCACAGTCGAATCGCTCAACCTGGCGCTGGCGGAGTTTGCCAGCGGCATCAGCCGCAGCGAGAAGGACCCCGGACCTGCCGCCGGCCTGCCCGACGCGCTCCGCGTGGGCAACTACCTCGTCGACGTCTGTGAACACGCGGTGGAGGTCGCGCGGCTGCAGCCGCAGATCGAACTGCGTGACGAGGCGCTGGCCGGAGCGGCCAACAGCCTCCGCGCCCATGCGGCAGGCCTGCTCGCGCTCACGGTCGTGGACCACGAGGATTTCGATCTGCGGGCGCTCAAGGCCGCGCGTGGGGCCTTCGAGGTCGAGTACCAGGCCTTGAAGGCACAGTTGCTGCGTGCCGGCACCTCAGGGCTACTGCCGGCGCGCAGGATGGCCTCGGCGCTGGAGCAGTTCAGTGCGATCCGCCGGATCGTCGATCAGGCGGCCAAGGCCGCGGAGTACCTCGACCGGTTCACCCGGCGCGAGGAAGACAGTGCCGGGGCGTCTGAAGCATCCGACGACGCGCCGAGCGACGAGGCGGCCTGACAGCCGGGCCAGGAGATTCCCATGGGTACCGAAATCGAGCGCAAATTCCTGCTGAAGGACGACGCCTGGCGCAAGGGCGCGAGCGGTCAGGCGTATCGCCAGGGTTACCTTTCCACCGACAAGGAACGCACGGTGCGGGTGCGGGTGGTGGGGACGCAGGCGATGCTGACCATCAAGGGCATGACCCACGGGATCCGTCGCGTGGAATTCGAATACCCGATCCCGCTGGCCGATGCCGATGGTCTGCTCGAGCTCTGCCATCGGCCGCTGATCGAGAAGATGCGCTATCGCGTTGAACATGACGGCCTGGTGTGGGAGATCGACGAGTTCCACGGCGAGAATGCCGGCCTTGTCGTCGCCGAGGTGGAACTCGAGCGCGAGTCACAGGCGGTGACCCTGCCACCGTGGATTGGCGAGGAGGTCTCTGACGACCCCCGTTATTTCAACTCCAACCTGGCGCGCCACCCCTATCGTGAATGGGCTGCGGACTGAGAGCCGCCGGGCTCCCGGGCAGGCCGGTCCGGCGGGGCGTCAGTCCCAGGGCAGGGGCACGGGACTCAGGCCGGTGACCTGCCGGATTGCCGTCAGGTAGCTGGTGTTGTCGTAGGCCTCGAGGCCGAGGCGCTGGCGCAGCGATGCCACGGCCTGCGGATCGGTGGACTCGATACAGGCGGTGGCCAGGGCCGCGGAGTTGAACTCCACCTCGGCGAGCTCGCACAGGCAGCCCTCCAGACTGAAGGCGAAACGGCGCTTGAACACCCGAACCGCCAGGACTTCCGGGTGCGGGTAGGCCAGCTGCTCGACCAGCGCCCGCGCGTTGGCCAGTGTTTCGGGCAGGGCCTCTGCGGGCAGGCCGAGCGGAGGTGCCAGCTCTCGAGCCAGCCAGTCCCGCGTCAGCGGAAACGACACCTTGGTGTGCGGCGCCCACTGCTGCAGGCCATCGCGCTCGGCAACCAGCACCTTGATGTCCAGCAGGCCGCCCCGGTATTTGATGTTGTGGCGTGTACAGGCGGGCGAGATCAGGTAGATCTCGTCGCTTTCGCGGATCTGATCGACGGTCGCCCAGGCGCGCAGGCGCTGCTCGACGATGCCGAAGTTGCGGGCGAAGGCGCGGAATTCATATCGGGCGGTGGTTTCTGTCATGGCTGTCCCCGGCAGCTGCTCCAGCGTACAGGGTCGGTGAGTCCCGCTCGATTGGCACTAGGGAGTTTCCGAGAGCCGGTTTGCCCATGCGGTCAAATTGGAAAAATAACAGGGGCTTAGCTTGTTTTCGTGCGCGATCGTGTCAGAATGCCTGAAAATCATGTGGGGTCGCATGCCCGGCGGGACCGTCGTGGGGTGGGCGGAGCCGCAGGCTTCGGGTGCTGCGTGCGAATCAAGAACGTGACCAGTCACTGGCAGGACCAGTCCGCCCTGGCGGACGACATGCCCGTCGACCCGATGTCGACGGCAGCCCTGCGCCTGCGTGCCGGACGCGGCGAGGGCGGCGGCCTCGACGTGATCGCGACCAAGCTGGCGGTCGATTTCCAGCGCCTTGGCGACGACGACCCGGATGCACAGATCATCGAGGGGCTGGCCGCCCTGCTCGAGACCCTCGACGAGGAGTGCCTGTGCGTCGGCCTGCTCGACCCGGCGGGCGAGCGGATCGAGCAGGTGCTGGCGGCGCGCGGCACCTTCTCCGTCTGTCGTCCACAGGGCCTGGAAGCGCTGCCGCTGGCGGAGTTGCCGTGGATCCAGGCGCGCCTGCAGCAGGGCAGTGGCGTGGAGCTGCTGGACACCGACCACCCGTCGCCGGGGCGTGCGCGTGACGCGGCACTGCTGGGCGGGCTGCAGGTCGGCTGCCTGCTGCTGGCCGGTTTCGAAATCGAAGACCGGCCCGGCGGCTTCGTCGCATTGCTCGGCAACGAACCACGGCCCGGTTTCGATGCTGATCTGCACCTGCTGCTGCGTCTGCTGGCCACCAGTCTGGGGTCGGGCCTCGAGCGGCTGCGCGTGCGCGAGCGGCTTGCCCACGCCGAGGAACGTCACCAGCTCATTCTGCAGACGGCCAATGACGGGTTCTGGGACTTCGATGTCACGAACAACTCCATGTTCTTCTCGCCGCGCTGGCTGCACATGCTCGGCTATCACGACGACCCCGACGGGCGGGTTCCGGAGTGGCGCAAGCTGGTCCACCCCGAAGACATGGCGCGCGTACAGATCCGCATCCGCGAACATCTCGAGGGCAAGACCGGTCTTTTCGAAAGCGTCCACCGGATGCGCCACGCCAATGGCGACTGGCGATGGATGGTGAGTCGGGCCCGCGCGCTGCATGATCGTCGCGGGCGGCTGAAGCGGCTGCTCGGCATCGAGACCGACATCACCGAGCGCAAGCTCTACGAAGAGGCGCTGTTCCGCGAGAAGGAAAGCGCCCAGATCACCCTGCAGTCCATCGGTGATGGCGTGGTGACCACCGATGCCGAGAACTGCGTGCAGTATCTCAACCCGGTGGCCGAGGAACTGACCGGCTGGAAAGTCGACGATGCGGTCGGGCGGAGCATCGATGACATCTTCCGTGGGTTTCACGAGGAGACCTGCGAACCCCTCGAGAACCCGCTCTCGCTGGCGATCCGTCGCGGACGTACGGTGAAGTCCGTTCGCCCGACGCTGCTGATCCGGCGCGACGGCAATGAACTCTACATCGAGAGTGTCGCCTCGCCGATCCGCGGCGCCGCCGGGGGGATTGCCGGTGGCGTGCTGGTGTTCCACGATGTCAGCGAGGCGCGCGAACTCAACCGCCGGCTGAGCTACCACGCCAGCCATGACATGCTGACCGGACTGGTGAACCGGCGTGAATTCGAGCATCGGCTGGAGCGCGCACTGAAAAGCGCGCGTGCCCGCGAGACCTCCTACGTGGTCTGCCACCTCGACCTCGACCAGTTCCGTATCGTCAACGACACCTGCGGACACAGTGCGGGCGACGCGCTGCTCGGCCAGATCGGCGCCCTGTTGAAGTCCAAGATCCGCTGGCGCGACACCCTGGCCCGTCTCGGCGGTGACGAGTTCGGCCTGCTGCTGGAAAGCTGTACGCTCGACGAGGCCATGCGCACGGCGGAGATTCTGCGCGAGGCCATCAGCGAGTTCCGTTTCAACTGGGACGAGCGCAATTTCCGCCTTGGCGCGAGTGTCGGCGTGGTGCCCATCCTGCCGCACAACGAGGATGTCGCCTCCATCCTCTCGGCAGCCGACAGCGCCTGCCAGGCGGCCAAGGATGCCGGCCGTAACCGGGTCTACAGCTACGAGGAAAACGATCTCGACCTCATGCGCCGTCGCCACGAGATGCAATGGGCTGCGCGCATCAACAATGCACTGGATGAAGGCCGCTTCGAACTGTTCCGCCAGACCATCCTGCCGTTGCAGGGTCGTGAAGACGGCGCGCACTACGAGCTGCTGCTGCGGATGCGCGACGAGAACGGCGCGTTTGTTTCGCCGGAGCTGTTCATCACCGCAGCGGAGCGCTACGGCATCACCCCGTCGATCGATCGCTGGGTGATCGAGCATGCCTTCCGCTGGCTGGTCTCCGAGGCCGACGAGCGCGAGCGCCTGGCGCTATGCTCGATCAACCTGTCCGGCCAGAGCCTGGGAGACGACAAGTTCCTGCCCTTCGTGATCGAGCAGTTCCACCGTTGTGGGCTGGACGCGAGCAAGATCTGTTTCGAGATCACCGAAACCGCCGCGGTGGCCAATTACTCCCAGGCCAACCGCTTCATCCAGGCGCTCAAGGAACTGGGTTGCCTGTTCGCGCTGGACGACTTCGGCACGGGGCTGTCCTCGTTCGGCTATCTCAAGCACTTCCCCGTGGATTTCCTGAAGATCGATGGCAGCTTCGTGAAGGAGATCCTGCACGACCCGATCGACCGCGAGATGGTGCGCTCGATCAACGAGCTCGGTCATCTCACCGGCAAGCGCACCATCGCCGAGTTCGCCGAGAACCAGGAAATCATCGCCATGCTGCGGGGCATGGGCATCGACTATGCGCAGGGCTATGGCATTTCCAAGCCGCAGCGCGTGGAATCGTTCGCCGTCAACTTCTGAGCCCCCGTCGGCCAGCCCGATCTCCGGGCGGTCCGGTCAGGTGTTGTCCTGGGCGAAGGCGAAGCGCATCGACAGGTCGATGGCCTGCAGGTGTTTGGTGATGCCACCGACGGAGATCTCGTCTACGCCGGTTTCGGCGATGGCGCGGACGGTATCCAGCGAAACCCCACCGGAAGCCTCCAGTCGTGCCTCCGGGGCCTCGCGGTCGCGCAGGGCGACCGCCTCGCGCAGCATCTCCAGCGTGAAGTTGTCGAGCAGCAGCTGCCGCGCGCCTGCGGCTAAGGCCTCGCCTGCGCCTGCGAGATCCTCGACCTCGACCTCTATCGGCACATCCGCGCCAAGTGCCTGCGCGGCCTGGACCGCCGCGGTGATCGAGCCTGCGGCGATGATGTGGTTTTCCTTGATGAGGATCGCGTCGTAGAGGCCGCAGCGATGGTTGCGCGCACCTCCGCATCGAACGGCATATTTCTGTGCAAGCCGCAGTCCCGGCAGGGTCTTGCGCGTATCGAGGATGGCGGCGCCGGTGCCGGCGACGACCTCGACGTAGCGCGCCGCGGCGGTTGCGGTGCCCGAGAGGGTCTGCAGAAAATTCATGGCCGTGCGCTCGCCGGTCAGCAGCGCGCGGGCAGGTCCGTCCAGACGGCACACGGTCGCGCCCGCGGGCAGCGGCTCGCCCTCCGTGCAGGCCCATGTCAGGCGGACCGCCGGGTCGAGCTGGCGGTAGGTCTCCTCGGCCCAGGCCTGGCCGCAGATCACCGCATCCTCGCGCGTGACCAGCTCCGCGTGCGCCTGGCGTGCGGCGGGAATCAGTGCAGCGGTCAGGTCGCCGGTGCCGACATCCTCCGCGAGGGCCTGGCGGACGCTGGCGTGAATGCTCTCCAGGGTGGCCTGGTCCATTGAGGGGTCTCCTTGTGTGCCGGGGTGGCCGGCCTCAGTGGTGTTCTGCAAGCGCGCGAAGCGCGGGCGTGAGCGACACGTCCAGCGCCGGGGCGTCGGCCTCGAGGGCGATGCGCTCGGGGGGCAGGCCAGCCAGTTCACGGGCACAGTGCGCCCGCGCCGCATCCAGGGGTTCCAGCGCCCCGGGCACCGGCTCACCGTCGACGATGAGGGCGCGCAGCTGGGGCTCGCCGGCTTGGGGCGGCTCCGACGCCAGCCCCAGGGTGTCGCCCAGCAGGCGGCCGGCGGCATCCCGGCGCCGCCAGAACTGTTTGGGCCCGGGGAGCTGGACCTTGCCGGGCGAGCGCTTGGCCCGCGGCCTGCCGTCGTATTCGACCATCTTGTAGACCAGGTCCAGGGCGGGCGCATCGCGGGAGACACCGAGCGCCGTACCGATCCCGAAGCCGTCGACCGGGGCGCCCTCGCGGCGCAGCGCGGCGATGGCCTGTTCGTCGAGATTGCCGCTGACGAGGATACGGACCTCGGCGAGGCCGGCCTCGTCCAGCATGCGCCGGATCGCATGGGCCTGGGTCCCGAGGTCGCCGGAGTCGATCCGCACGGCTGCGGGGGTGCGGCCCAGGCGGCGAGACAGTTCGATCACCCTGGCCACGCCCCGCAGGCTGTCGTAGGTGTCGACCAGGAAGGTGGGCTGCGGACTGGTTTCCCAGAAATCCTCGAATGCCTGGCATTCGGACTCGTGCGCCTGGATGAAACTGTGGGCCATCGTGCCGGACAGCGGCATCCCGTAGCTCAGGCCGCCGAGGACATTGCTGGTCGCATCCAGTCCGCCGACATGGAAGGCGCGGACCCCCCGAACGCTGGCCTCGATCCCGTGCGCCCGGCGCATGGAGAAGTCCACCACCGGCACGGGGCCTGCTGCGTGGCGCACACGGGCAGCCTTGGTGGCCAGCACCGTCTGCGTGTGGACCTGGTTCATGATCAGTGTCTCGAGCAGCTGCACTTCCGGCAGCGGCCCGCTGATCTCGAGTATCGGCTCCTGCGGGAAGACGGGCGTGCCCTCGCGGACGGCGCGCAGGGTGCCGCTGAACCGGAAGCCTGCCAGCCAGTCGAGCAGTGCCGGCGAGAGCCCGGGTACGCCAGCCAGCGCGTCCAGCGCGGTGCGTTGGAAGCGCAGGGCCGGCAGTTGTTCGGCAATCTCCTGCTGACCGCAGGCCACGGCATAGCTCCGCCTCGCCGGCAGTTTGCGGAAGAACAGGCTGAAGGTCGCAGGGCCATCGAGACCGCTGTGCAGGTAGGCCTGCAACATGGTGAGTTCGTAGAGATCGACCGCCAGCGGCAGGGCCGCCGGATTGAGCAGTGGGGGCGCGTCCATCAGGCGATCTGCACGCCCGCCCCGCGGAGTTCGGCGAATACCCTGTCGGCCGCCGCAGGGTCGACCGCGCGTGTGCCCGAGCCAAGGACCACGGTCTCGAAGCCCGCGCGGGAGGCATCGATCGCCGTGGCCCGCACACAGACATCCTGCGCCAGCCCGCCGATGACCACGCGGCGGATGCCCCGCGCGTCGAGGAAACCGCCCAGGCCGGTGCCATCGAAGGCTGAGTAGGCATCGCGGTCGAATGCCGTGCCCTTGCTGATCCGGATGGCCCCGTCGGGCAGGGCAAGCGCCGGGTGAAACGCAGCCCCCGGGGTGTCCTGGACGCAGTGTGCGGGCCA
>SKYU01000102.1 GCA_007127715.1 Gammaproteobacteria bacterium
ACGACCCCGGGGCCGCGGTCCGCACCGCTCAGCCACTTGCGAATGAACTGGAACTCGAGGGCGGTGTCCATCAGCGCGGCCGCGCGGCGCGCACGCGATCGAGCAGGGCGTTGACGAACCGGTGACCGTCGGTGGGTCCGTAGCGCTTGCACAGCTCCACCGCCTCGTTGATGGCCACGCGCTCGGGCACATCGGGCCGCTCGGCGAGCTCGTGCAGCCCGATCCACAGGATCGCCCGGGCCACGGGATCAAGCTGCTCCTCGCCCCGGCTGGCATAGCGGTCGATCTCCGCGTTCAGCGCCTCGCGGGTGGCCAGCACCCGGTCCAGCACGGCGTCGAAGTACAGCTGGTCGGCGCGCGCGAAGGGCTCGCGCTCGGCGAACTGCCGGCGCAGCTCACGGGCATCATGACCCGTCAGCTGGTGCTGGTAGAGCGCCTGCACCAGGCACTCGCGCGCCCGGCGCCGTGCCTTCAGACCGGCGGCGCGCAGCTCGTTCATCGGCGCGTTCAGCGGGCCATCCGGCGCAGCAGGTTGGCCATCTCCAGTGCCGAAAGCGCAGCCTCCGCGCCCTTGTTGCCAGCCTTGGTGCCGGCACGCTCGATCGCCTGTTCGATGGTGTCGACCGTGAGCACGCCGAACCCGACGGGCACGCCATGGCTGCGTTCGACCTGGCCTGCCCCGCGGACGCATTCGCCGGCCACGTACTCGAAGTGGGGCGTGGCACCCCGGATGACCGCGCCCAGCGCGACCAGGGCATCGAAACGGCCGGATTTCGCCGCCGCCTCCAGCGCCAGTGGCACCTCCCATGCCCCCGGCACCCGAATGAGCTCGATGGCGCCACGGTTCACGCCGTGACGGGCCAGCGCGTCCACGGCGCCGCGCGCCAGGCTGTCGACGATGAAGTCGTTGAACCGCGCGGCGACAAGGCCGACACGCAGCCCCTCGCCCACGAGCGTGCCCTCGATGGTGTTGATGTCCTGCATGCGCTTGCTTCCGACTGGCTGGTGTCCGCGCGATTATCGCACGAGCAGACCCTTACTCGGGGTAGACGTAGTCCACGACCTCGAGACCGAAGCCCGAGATGCCATGCATCTGCTTCGGCGCGGAGAGCACCCGCATGCGGCGCACCCCCAGCTTGCGCAGGATCTGCGCGCCTGTGCCGTAGGTCCGCAGCACCTCGCCCCGGTCGCGCCGCGGGTCGGCGTCGGCGGCGGTGTCGGCCCCGCCACCGAGTGCGTTGACCATCGCCATGAGCTCCCGGGGGCTCTCCGGCGTGCGCAGCACGACCAGCACACCGGCCGGCTCGGCCGCGATCCGGCGCATGGCATCGCGCAGCGGCCAGCCCAGCTGCGGACTCTGGACACCGATGACATCGCCCAGCGTGTCGGAGACATGGACGCGTACGAGCACCGGCTCGGCCGGGTCCGGCGTCCCATGGACCAGCGCGATATGCACGTTGCGGTTGACGTGATCCTCGAAGCAGGCCATGCGGAAGCGCCCGAATTCCGTGTCGACCATCTGGTCGCTGATCAGCTCCACCGACTCTTCCTTCTCCAGCCGGTAGCGGATCAGATCGGCGATCGTACCCATGCGCAGGCCGTGCCGCCGCGCGAACATCTCGAGCTGGGGCCGGCGGGCCATGGTGCCGTCGTCATTGAGGATCTCGACGATGACCGCGGCCGGCGGGAACCCCGCAAGCCGGGCCAGGTCGCAGCCCGCCTCGGTATGCCCGGCACGCGTGAGCACCCCACCCGGCTGGGCCATGAGCGGGAAGATGTGCCCGGGCTGGCGCAGGTCCTCAGGCCGGGCCTGTTCCGCCACCGCCGCCTGCACGGTGCGCGCGCGGTCGTGCGCGGAGATGCCGGTGGTGATGCCCTCGGCCGCCTCGATGGACACGGTGAAGTTGGTGGTCTGGTGGACATCGGTATCCCGCACCATCAGCGGCAGGCGCAGCTGGCGGCACCGCTCGCGCGTGAGCGTCAGGCAGATCAGCCCGCGCCCGTAGCGCGCCATGAAATTGATGTCCTCGGCCTGCACCCGGCTGGCCACCATGACGAGATCACCCTCGTTCTCGCGGTTCTCGTCATCCATCATGATCACCATCCGGCCGGCGGCGAGGTCGGCGATGATGTCCTCTATGGAATCGAGACCCCGACTGGGGTCTCGGTGAAGGTCAGTCACTTCCCTGGCCATAGCCCATGCTCCTCATGCGGTCGGCATCCAGCGTGCCGGGTGCCGCCCCGGCCTCCAGCAGTCGTTCCAGATAACGCGCCAGCAGATCGACCTCCAGGTTGACCTCGGTGCCGACGCGATAGCTGGCGAATGTCGTCACTTCCCAGGTGTGCGGCACGATGTTCACCCCGAAACACGCCCCGTCGACCTCGTTCACGGTCAGGCTCACACCATCGATGCAGATCGATCCCTTGCGGGCGATGTAGCGCGCAAGCGCCGCGGGCGCCTCGAAGCCGACCCGCCAGGACCGGGCATCGCGCGAGAGCGCCCGCACCCGGCCGATGCCGTCGACGTGACCGCTGACCAGATGCCCGCCCAGCGGGGCTCCGGCCTTGAGCGCGGTCTCGAGGTTGACCCGGTCACCGACCCGCAGGCGCCCCAGCGTGGTGAGCGACAGCGTCTCGCGAGAGACGTCGGCCGCGAAAGTGCCAGGCGCCAGTTCGACGGCGGTGAGGCAGGCCCCGTTGACCGCGATGCTGTCGCCCAGCGCCGCATGTTCCAGGTCCAGCTGCGGACAGGCGATGCGCAGGCGCAGGTCGCCGTCGCGGGGGGTGATCGCGGCCAGCGTGCCGGTGGTCTCGATGATGCCGGTGAACATGTTCGGGAGATTCCGTGGACAGGCGTATCAGGTCGTCGCTGGCCCGTGGGCCAACGTGAGTCTCAGGTCTTCGCCGACCCGCCGGCAGTCGTGCCAGGCGAGGCGAGGCGCTTCGGCCAGGCGTCCGAGCCCCGGCAGGGTCACCATGCCGCGCGCCAGGTCGCCGAGCAGCCGCGGGGCCAGGTAGATCACCCAGGCGTCCACCAGACCGGCCTCGGCCAGTGCACCGGCCAGCCGCGGCCCCGCCTCGACCAGCACCTCGTTGGCGCCGAGCTCGCCGAGCCGCCGGATCACCGCCGGCAGCGCGCAGCCGCCTGGCGCCGCGGCCACCCGTTCCACCCGCACCCCGGCCGCCTCCAGCCGGGCCTGGGCGCCGGCATCGGCCCCGGGAGTGGTGAACACCACCGCCCGCGCATCGGCGCCGATGATACGCGCCTGCGGCGGCGTCCGCAGCGTACTGTCGACCACGGCCCGCAGCGGCTGCAGGCAGGTCGCCGCCAGGTCCTCGCGCCGGACATCCAGGCGCGGGTCGTCGACCAGCAGCGTGCCGCTGCCGGTCAGCACGGCACCACTGCACGCGCGCAGCCACTGGACGTCGGCGCGTGCCTCGGGCCCGGTGATCCACTGGCTTTCGCCGTCGGCCATGGCCGTACGCCCGTCCAGGCTGGCGGCGAGCTTGACCGTGACCCTGGGACGGCCGCTGCGCATGCGCTGGATGAACCCTGCGTTGAGTGTGCCGGCCGGGCCGGCCAGCACGCCGCCCCGGACCTCGATACCGGCCTCGCGCAGTCGCGCCGCGCCGCGCCCGGCCACAGCCGGATTGGGGTCGTCATGCGCATACACCACCCGACGGACACCAGCCCGGATCAGCGCCTCGGTGCACGGCGGCGTGCGGCCCTGATGATTGCAGGGCTCCAGGGACACGTAGGCGGTGGCACCGCGGGCCCGCTCGCCGGCCGCCGCCAGCGCCAGGGCCTCGGCATGCGGCTCGCCTGCACGCCGATGCCAGCCCTCACCCACCACTTCGCCGCCGGCCACGAGCACGCAGCCCACGCGGGGGTTGGGATCGGCCCCGGTGACCCCGCGCCGCGCAAGCGCCAGGGCGCGCGCCATCCAGACCTCGTCCGGCCGGCTCACGATTCGCCGTCATCCGGCAGCAGCGACATCTGGCGACGCGCCGCACTGGCGCGGTCGAGCTGCTGCAGGCGCTGGATCTCTTCCTCGAACTCGGTGACGTCCTGGAAACTGCGGTACACCGAGGCGAAGCGCACGTAGGCGACCTCATCGAGCTCACGCAGCGCCTCCATCACCAGGTCACCGAGCCGGGCTGAGGGGATCTCCCGCTCGCCCATGGTCTGCAGGCGGTGGACGATGCGCTGCAGGGCCGCCTCCATGTCTTCCACGGCCACGGGGCGCTTCTCCAGCGCCCGGGCCATGCCCGTGCGAAGCTTGCCCTCGTCGAAGGGCTCACGCCGGCCATCGCGCTTGACCAGTCGCGGCGCGACCAGCTCCGGCGTCTCGAAGGTGGTGAATCGCTCGCTGCAGTGCAGACACTCGCGCCGCCGCCGCACCTGCCGCCCTTCCCCGGCCAGCCGCGAATCGATGACCTTGGTCTCGTCGTGGCCGCAGAAGGGACAGTGCATGGGCGCGCTCCGCCGCCTCTCCGCTCAGCGCCTCGCGGCGTACACCGGGAACCGCGCGCACAGTTCGATCACCCGCGCGCGCACCTCGGCTATCCGTGCCTCGTTGCCGATGTCGTCCAGCACATCCGCGATCCAGCCGCTCATCTGCGCGGTCTCCTCCTCGCCGAAACCCCGGGTGGTGATGGCGGGCGTGCCCATGCGCAGGCCACTGGTGACGAAGGGCGAGCGTGGATCGTTGGGGACGGCGTTCTTGTTCACCGTGATGTTCGCCCGGCCCAGTGCCGCCTCGGCGTCCTTGCCGGTGATGTCCTTGTCCACCAGGTCGACCAGGATGAGGTGGTTGTCGGTGCCGCCGGAGACAATCCGGTAGCCGCGCTCGGTCAGCACCTGGGCCATGCAGCGGGCGTTGGCGATCACCTGGTACTGGTACTCGGTGAAGCCAGGCTCCAGGGCTTCCCTGAACGCCACGGCCTTGGCGGCGATGACATGCATCAGCGGTCCGCCCTGGGTTCCGGGAAACACCAGAGAATTGAACTTCCTGGTGAGTTCGTCGTTTTTCTTCGCGAGGATCAACCCGCCGCGGGGACCGCGCAGGGTCTTGTGGGTGGTGGTGGTCACCACGTCGGCCACCGGCACCGGGTTGGGGTAGGCACCGGCGGCGACCAGGCCGGCGATGTGCGCCATGTCGACCATGAACCACGCACCGACGCTGTCGGCGATGTCACGGAAACGCTGCCAGTCGACGATGCGCGAGTAGGCCGAGAAGCCCGCGATGATCAGTTTCGGACGGTGCTGCTCCGCGAGCTCGCGTACCTGGTCATAGTCGATCTCGCCGCCCGAGGCATCCAGCCCGTACTGGTGCGCATCGAACAGCTTGCCCGAGAAATTGACCTTGGCACCATGGGTGAGGTGTCCGCCGTGATCCAGGCTCATGCCGAGGATGCCGTCGCCGGCCTGCAGCAGCGCCAGATAGACAGCTGCATTGGCTTGCGAACCGGAGTGCGGCTGGACATTGGCGTAGTCGGCGCCGAACAGCTGGCAGGCACGCTCGATGGCGAGCCGCTCGGCCACATCGACGTGTTCGCAGCCGCCGTAGTAGCGCTTGCCGGGATACCCTTCGGCGTACTTGTTGGTGAGCACGGAGCCCTGGGCCTCGAGCACCCGCGGGCTGGCGTAGTTCTCCGAGGCGATCAGCTCGAGGTGCTCTTCCTGGCGACGCTCCTCGTCGCGGATGGCTTCGGCAAGCTCGGGATCATACCCGGTGATGGTCATGTCGGCGTCGAACACGATGCACTCCTTGGAATGGGTGGCGCCCGCGGGGCCTCCATGCCCCGGGCGACTGGACGCAATTGTAACAGTCGCGCCCGCGCCCGCGGCGCACCCTCGATCAGCCGGACGCCTCGCCATGCGCCGCGAAGGCGGCCAGCACCGCGGTCCAGGCCCGCCCGAGGTTGTCGCGGTTGTAACCGCCACCCCCCATCGCCACCACCCGCCCCTGGGCATGCCGCTCGGCGAGCCGGCAGAGCCGTTCGGCGGCGTGTGCGTGGGCGGCCTCGGAGAAGCGAAGATGGGTGATGGGGTCGCCGGCGAGGCTGTCCGCGCCGCACTGGAGCAGGATGAACTCCGGGCGGGCGGCGTCCAGATAGGCCTCGATCTCCTCCCATGCACTGAAGAACTCGGCGTCGCCCGCCCCGGGCGGCAACGGCAGGTTGAGCTTGGTCCCGGCCGCACGGCCGCGCCCGCTCTCCGTCCGCGCGCCCGTGCCCGGATACAGGTAGCGCCCGTCTTCATGGGTGTCGGCGAACAGCATGTCCGGGTCGTCCTCGAACCCGTAGAACACGCCATCGCCATGGTGGGCGTCGATGTCGATGTAGGCCACGCGTTCCAGCCCATAACGCTGGCGCAGCACCTCCGCGGCGATGGCGCAGTCGTTGAAGACGCAGAACCCGGCAGCCGAGCTCCGCGAGGCATGATGCAGCCCGGCGATCGGCACGAAGGCCCGCCCGCCGGTGACCATGACCTGCTCCACCGCGCGCAGGGTCGCGCCCACCACCCAGCTGGCGGCCTCGAAGATACCGGGCACCGCCGGCGTGTCCCCGCCATCGAGATACCCTGTCCCCTCGCGCGAGCGCCGCTCGACCAGATCGACATATGCCGAGGTGTGGAACAGGGTCAGTTCCTCGCGCGTCGCCTGCCGTGGCTGCAGATGCGCCACCCGCTCGAGCAGCCCGGCCGCGCGTGCGGCGCGCATGAAGGCCTCGTGGCGGTCGGGGCCGAAGGGATGACCGTGACCGAAGCCGTATGCGGCGATTTCCGGGCCGGACACGAGCAGGGTCGCGCCAGGGCGGATGTCCAGTGTCTCGATGGGCTGATGCATGGCCTGGGCGCGGGTTCCGGGAAGCGGCGAGTGTAGCAGCTTGGCCGTGCGGCGCCGTGACAAGCGACACCCCGAACACGGATAATGAGGGGTTTACGTCGCAGCCGAGTTCAGCAGCCCATGGCACAGTACATCTACACCATGAACCGGGTGGCCAAGGTCGTGCCGCCCAAGCGCTATATCCTCCGTGATATTTCGCTGTCGTTCTTCCCCGGCGCCAAGATCGGCGTACTCGGCCTGAACGGTGCCGGCAAGTCCACCCTGCTCAGGATCATGGCCGGCATCGACCGGGACTTCGAGGGCGAGGCGAGGCCGCAGCCGGGCATCAAGATCGGTTACCTCTCCCAGGAGCCCGAACTCGACCCGGCCAAGGACGTCCGCGGCAATGTCGAGGACGGGATCGCCGAGCTGGTCAATGCACAGCAGGAACTCGAGCAGGTGTACGCGGCCTACGCGGAGCCCGACGCCGACTTCGATGCACTGGCGAAGAAACAGGGAGAACTCGAGAACCTGCTGCAGGCCGCCGACGCGCATAACCTCGACCGCAAGCTCGAGGTCGCCGGCGACGCCCTGCGCCTGCCGCCCTGGGATGCGGACGTCACGAAACTCTCCGGCGGTGAGCGCCGCCGCGTGGCGCTGTGCCGGCTGCTGCTGTCGGCGCCGGACATGCTGCTGCTCGACGAGCCGACCAACCACCTCGATGCCGAGAGCGTGGCCTGGCTCGAGCACTTCCTGGAGGACTATCCCGGCACCGTCATCGCGGTCACCCACGATCGCTATTTCCTCGACAACGTCGCCGGCTGGATCCTGGAGCTCGACCGCGGCCATGGCATCCCCTGGCAGGGCAACTACTCCTCCTGGCTGGAACAGAAGGAACAGCGCCTGGCCATCGAGGAGAAGCAGGAGGAAGGCCGCCGGAAGGCCATGCAGGCGGAGCTCGAGTGGGTGCGCCAGAACCCCAAGGGGCGCCAGGCCAAGAGCAAGGCGCGCCTGCAGCGCTTCGAGGAACTCTCCTCGCAGGAATACCAGAAGCGCAACGAAACCAACGAGATCTACATCCCGCCCGGGCCCAGGCTGGGCGATCTGGTGATCGAGGCGCGCGGCGTCTCCAAGGCCTTCGGCGACAAGGTGCTGTTCGAGAATCTGGATTTCCAGATTCCGCCCGGGGCCATCGTCGGCATCATCGGCCCGAACGGCGCCGGCAAGACCACGCTGTTCCGCATGATCACGGGACAGGCTAGCCCGGACGGTGGCGAGATCCGCATCGGTGACACCGTCCAGATGGCCTACGTCGACCAGTCGCGCCAGAACCTCGACGACAGCAAGACCGTCTGGGAAGAGATCTCCGAAGGCGCGGACATGATCCGCGTCGGCAGCTACGAGACGCCCTCGCGGGCCTACGTCGGGCGATTCAACTTCCGCGGCAGCACCCAGCAGCAGAAGATCGGCCTGCTCTCGGGCGGCGAGCGCAACCGCGTGCATCTCGCCAAGGTGCTGAAGTCCGGCGGAAATGTCGTGCTGCTCGACGAGCCGACCAACGATCTCGACGTCGAGACGCTGCGCGCGCTGGAAGAGGCCCTGCTGGAGTTCCCCGGCTGTGCGATGGTGATCTCGCATGACCGCTGGTTCCTGGACCGCATCGCCACCCATATCCTGGCCTTCGAGGGCGACAGCCAGGTGGTCTGGTTCCAGGGCAATTACGCCGACTACGCCGAGGACCTCAAGCGTCGGCGCGGCGACGCGGCCGACCAGCCGCAGCGCATCCGCTACCGCCGCCTCGAAGGCTGAGCCGGGCACCGCCGACTGGCGCAGGACGCGCGGCCTGCATAGACTCGACGGCATGTGGATACTCACGCCGTCGGGACTTCAGCCACCGGCCGCCCAGGCCCTGCCCGGCGAGTGTCCGCATTGCCATCGGCAGGCGGCGCTGACGCCGGTCTCCACGCCCGGCTTCGAGGTGCTCCGTCAGCATGCCCCCCGGCGGGTGGGCATCGTGTTCCGGTGCGAGGCCTGCGGCGCACCGCGATTCTTCCGCTATACCGTTCGGCGCATCACCGACACGCGCATCGAACTGGCGACCCGCGGCCAGGAACTGGAACGCGCCCCGGAGCGCTATCCGTACAGTCACCTGCCCGCGGCAGTGGCGCGCCTGTTCCGCGAGGCCCTCGCCTGCCATGCCAGCGACTGCTTCAACGCCTTCGCATCGATGTGCCGTCGCACCGCCGAGGCGGCCTTTGCCGAACTGGGCGAAAGCGGGCGGCTGCGCATGTTCGACGGGCTCGAGGACATCATCGCGCTGTGCGAACTCGATGCCGCCACCGCCCAGCGCCTGCACGCGGTGATCTTCGGCGGCGGTGACCCTCGTCCCGATCCGCTGCCGGAACTCGATGCCGACACGGCCGCCGTGCTGCTGGAGGCCATGAAGGACCTGCTCTACCAGATCTTCGTGCGCCGCGAGAAGCTGCTGCGGACCCTTCGCATGCGCCGGTTCTTCGTGGCCCAGGGCAGCGACGGCCCCCGGACAGACCGCGACGGCGCGGGCGCTCCGCAAGGGCACGCGGGCCTGCCCGCGCCGCCGCCCGAGGCCGACAGCGCCTGAATTCATGCTGCATCGCAACACGCCGGCCGCTTGCAGCCGCCGGCGCTTCTCTTCTACACTCGGGATACTTTCATAAACAGACTGACTGGTCCGCGCCGGCACCCAGGCCGGCCGCGGAGACGTCGGGGGGACGGACGAGATGGCACAGACTGCGCTGCACACCACCAACGACACCGAGTTCGCGCCAGAGGCGCCGTTCGGCGATGCCTGGGGACCGGCGCTCATGGGCCCCTTCGCCCCGGTGATGGATGAATCCGTATGGGATCGCCTGGAAGTGCACGGCGAGATCCCGGCGGACCTCAACGGCGTCTATCTTCGCAACGGCCCCAACCCGCGGTTCGCACCGCAGGGCCGCTACCACCCCTTCGACGGCGACGGCATGATCCACGCCGCACAGTTCGAGAATGGCAAGGTCGTCTACCGCAATCGCTGGGTCCGGACCGACGCCTGGCAGGAGGAAGACCGCGCCGGCCAGGCCACCCATCACGGCATCCGCGAAACCCTCAAGGGGCGCACCGACAAGCGGCTGAAGGACGCAGCGAACACCGATGTGATCGGTCACGGCGGCATCGCGCTCGCCAGCTGGTACATGTCGGGCGAGATCTACATGCTCGACCCGATCACCCTGGAGACGCTCGGCAAGGCGCCCTACGCCAAGCGCTACGGTGGCGGTTTCTCCGCCCACTCCAAGGTCGACGAGCAGACCGGCGAGCTGCTGTTCTTCGACTACTGGAACGAAGCGCCGTACATGAGCTACGGCGTGGTGGCGGCGGACGGCACGGTGAAAAACCACGTCCCCATCGAGCTGCCCGGCCCGCGGCTGCCGCATGACATGGCGGTCACCGAGCACTACTCGATCCTGCATGACCTGCCGCTGTTCCATAACGAGGAGGCCATGGCCCTGGGCCGCCACAAGCTGCAGTTTCACCCGGAAATGCCGACCCGTTTCGGTGTGATTCCGCGCTATGGCGCTTCCCACGAGATCCGCTGGTTCGAGTTCTCGCCCTGCTTCCTCTACCACGTTGTCAACGCCTGGGAGGAAGGCGACGAGGTGGTGATGGTGGCCTGCCGCTACATGCCGGAGCGCACCGCGCGCGGCGATATCGACGCCGAGCGCACTGCCCGCAACATCGCCGAGCTGAAGATGCGCTCGCGGCTGTGGCGCTGGCGCATGAACATGAAAACCGGCGAGGCGCGTGAGGAGCAGCTCGATGACCGCTTCAACATCGAGTTCCCGAGTTTCCGCGCCGAACAGACCGGGCGCAGGACGCGCTGGGGCTACCTGGTCGACCACGATCCCGACATCCTGCACTGGACCGGGATCCGCAAGTTCAACACCGACACCGGCGAGTGCGTGGGCGAATTCAGCGACGGCGCGGCGCACACCTGGTATTCCGAGCCGTGGTTCGCGCCGGCCGATGGCGGCACGCGCGAGGATGACGGCTACGTGGTGGCCTTCGCCTGGAACCAGGCCACGCGCCAGCAGCAGCTGCAGGTGTTCGACGCCAGGGATGTCAGCGCCGGGCCGGTGGCGCGGGTGATGCTGCCCCGGCGCGTACCGGTCGGTTTCCACGCCTGCTGGATCGCACGGAAAAACCTGGCGCGCGCACGGAGCGCCTGAACAGCGGGTAACGGCTGACCTGGCCCGCCGCCCGACCGGCTCGGGCGGCGGTGTCTTTCAGCCCACCCAGCGGCGGGCGTTGTACCAGAGCTGCATCCAGGGGCCGTCCTCGCCCCAGCCGTCCGGATGCCAGGAATGCTGGACGGTGCGGAACACCCGCTCGGGGTGCGGCATCATGATGGTCACCCGCCCGTCGCGGCTGGACAGCCCGCAGAGCCCCCCCGGCGAGCCGTTGGGGTTCTCCGGGTAATGTTCGGTCGCCTGGCCATGGTGATCGACGTAGCGCAGGCCGACCAGCCCCTCGGCAAGGGCCTGGGTGTGACCCTCAGGGGCCTCGAACACGGCGCGCCCCTCTCCGTGCGAGGTGGCGATCAGCAGGCGCGAGCCCTGCATGCCGGTGAGCAGGACCGAGGGCGATGCCAGCACCTCGACCAGTGACAGCCGCGCCTCGAACTGCTCGGAACGGTTGCGCACGAAGCGCGGCCAGTGGTCGGTCCCGGGAATTAGGCGGCGCAGCGACGAGAGCATCTGGCAGCCGTTGCAGACCCCGAGCGTGAAGGTGTCGGCCCGCTCGAACCAGGCCGCGAACAGTTCGCGGGCGCGCGTATTGAACAGGATGCTCTTCGCCCAGCCCTCGCCAGCCCCCAGCACGTCGCCATAGCTGAAGCCGCCGCAGGCCACCAGACCGCGGAACCCGTCAAGATCGCGCCGGCCTTCCAGCAGGTCGCTCATGTGAACATCGACCGCCGTGAAGCCCGCCCGGTCGAACGCAGCGGCCATCTCCACGTGCGAGTTGACCCCCTGTTCGCGCAGGATGGCCACCTCCGGCCGGGCCAGGCCCGTGACCGCCGGGGCCTGCGGGCGAAACTGCGCCACCACACCAAGTCCCGGGTCGGCGTCATCGAGGGTGCGCTCGCGCGCCTCGTCGGCGCAGTCCGGATGATCGCGCAACCGCTGCAGCCGCCAGCTGGTGTCCGACCAGCTGGCGTGCAGCGCGACCCGGTCGGCCTCGAGCACGACGCGCCCTTCGCGTGACATCCGGATCCGGCGACCACGACAGGGCGTGCCCAGCGGCACCAGCGCATCGGCCAGGCCCTCGGCTGCAAAGGTCTCGCGGGCGAGCGCCAGGGCCTCCCCGCGCAGCTGCAGCACGGCACCCGGCTCCTCGGCGAACAGCAGCGCCAGCGCGTCGCCCTCCCCCGGCAGCGCGATATCCAGGCCACAGTGACCCGCGAAGGCCATCTCGACCAGGGTCACGGCCAGCCCGCCGTCGCTGCGGTCATGATAGGCGAGGACCGCGTCGTGCTCGCGCAGCACCCGCATGGCGCGGAAAAACCCGGCCAGCCGCGCCGGATCGTCGAGATCGGCGGGTTCATCGCCCAGCGCGCCGTACACCTGGGCCAGGATCGAGCCACCGAGGCGATGACGACCGGCCGACAGATCCACCAGCACCAGGACCGTCTCGCCGGCATCCAGGCGCAGCTGCGGATCGAGCGTCCGCCGCGCGTCGCCCACGGGCGCGAAAGCCGAGATGATGAGCGACAGGGGCGCGAGCACCGCATGTTCCTCGCCATTCTCGCGCCAGCGCATGCGCATGGACATCGAGTCCTTGCCGACCGGAATCGCGATCCCGAGTTCGGGGCACAGCGTCTGGCCGAGCGCGCGCACGGTGTCGTAGAGCACGGCGTCCTCGCCAGGTGATCCGGCGGCCGCCATCCAGTTCGCTGACAGGCGGACGTCCGCCAGACTGGCAACGTCGGCCGCCGCCAGGTTGGTGATCGCCTCGGCCACCGCCAGCCGCGCCGAGGCCGGCCCGGAGAGCAGCGCCACCGGCGTCCGCTCCCCCATGCTCATGGCCTCGCCGGCATAGCCGTCGAAGTCCGCCAGGGTGACGGCCACGTCCGCGACCGGCACCTGCCAGGGACCCACCAGCTGGTCTCGGGCACTCAGGCCACCGACCGTGCGATCGCCGATGTGGATCAGGAAGGACTTGTCCGCCACCGCCGGGTGGCTCAACACCCGGTGCAGGGCCTCCACCGGCGAAAGCCCGTCCGGCTGCCAGGGCAACGCCTGCAGGCCCTTGCGCTGGACGTCGCGCAGCATCTTCGGCGACTTGCCGAGCAGCACATCCATGGGCATGTCGACCGGCCGGTTGCCGAATGTCGGATCGGTGACCGAAAGCAGCTGCTCTGCGGTGATGTCGCCCAGCACGGCGTAGGGGCAGCGCTCGCGCCGGCACAGCGCATCGAACTGCGCCAGCGACGCCGGTTCGATCACCAGCACGTAGCGCTCCTGCGCCTCGTTGCACCAGAGTTCCATCGGCGACATGCCCGGCTCGTCGCTGGGAATGGCGCGCAGGTCCACGCGGGCGCCGCGGGCGCTGTGGTCCACCGCCTCGGGCACGGCATTGGACAGGCCACCGGCGCCGACATCGTGGATGAGCAGCACCGGGTTGTCCTCACCCAGGGCCCAGCAGCGATCGATCACCTCCTGGGCGCGCCGCTGCATCTCCGGGTTGTCCCGCTGCACCGAGGCGAAATCCAGTGCCTCGTCCCCCTCGCCGGCCTGTTTCGAGGAGGCCGCACCCCCCCCAAGGCCGATCAGCATGGCCGGCCCGCCGAGCACGATCAGCTTGCCCGCCACCGGCACCTCCGCCTTCTCGACGTGCATCTCGCGGATATTGCCCAGCCCGCCGGCGATCATGATGGGCTTGTGGTAGCCGCGGGCGACCTGCGGGTCGGCAGTCAGCTGTTCGAAGCTGCGGAAGTAACCGGCAAGATTCGGCCGACCGAATTCATTGTTGAACGCCGCCGCACCGATCGGCCCCTCGAGCATGATCTCCAGTGGCGAGGCGATGTGGCCCGGCCGGCCGAAATCGAACTCCCACGGACGGGTCGCACCGGGGATGCGCAGATGCGAGACCGAGAACCCGCACAGACCGGCCTTCGGCCGGGCGCCCCGGCCAGTCGCGCCCTCGTCGCGGATCTCGCCGCCTGCGCCGGTGGCCGCCCCGGCATGGGGTGCGATGGCCGTCGGGTGGTTGTGGGTCTCCACCTTCATGAGAATGTGGATGGGCTCTTCGTGCGCGGCGTAGCGGCCTGTCTCGGGATCGGCAAAAAACCGCCGGCCCGGCGACCCGACGATTACGGCGGCATTGTCCTTGTACGCCGAGAGCACGCCCTCGGGCGCATGCCGATGCGTGTTTCGGATCATGTCGAACAGACTGTGCGCCTGTGGCTCGCCATCGATCACCCAGTCGGCGTTGAAGATCTTGTGGCGGCAGTGCTCGGAGTTGGCCTGGGCGAACATCATGAGTTCGACATCGGTGGGATCGCGGCCCAGTCGCGCGAAATTCTCCGCCAGGTAGTCGATCTCGTCCGGCGACAGGGCAAGCCCCAGCGCCGCGTCAGCCTCCTCCAGTGCGGCGCGGCCGCGGGCCTGCAGCTCGATGAACACCAGCGGCCGGGGCGCATGCCCGCCGAAAATCTCCGCGGACTTCGGGGGCGCCGGCAGCAGCGACTGGGTCATCCGGTCATGCAGCAGCGCCCCGAGGCGGGCCAGGCGCTCCGGCGCAAGCGTGCCCGTGGCGGCAAGTTCGAAACGCATGCCACGCTCGATGCGCCGCACCGACGGCAGGCCGCAGAGCCGGGCGATGTCACTGGCCTTCGACGACCAGGGCGAAATCGTCCCCAACCGCGGCACCACCCAGAGCGACTGCCCGCACCCGGCCGCCCGCGGCCGCTCCACGCCATAGGTCAGCAGCTGCTCGAGCACCGTCTGCTCGGCCGCGGCAAGGGGGGCGTGGGTCGCGACGTAATGCTCGAAATCGGCCCGGAGCGCCTTCACGGTCGGCTCCAGAGCCTGGATGCGTCGCAGCAGCTTCTCGAGACGAAAACCTGACAGGGCCGGCGGACCCGGGATCAACAGCATGAAGCGTACTCTGGACTGGGGGCAGGCACGCGGCCGGGAACCCGGCCGACAGGCGTCATGATACCGGATGCACCGGGTGCTGACGAACGCCGCGCCGCCTTCAGGAGACCAGCGTGAACCAGTCCGTCCCCTCGTCCTGATCGGCCAGCCACACGGGCGCCTGTGCGGCTCCCAGCGCGGTTTCCAGCGCCGTGCGGGCCAGCGCCGGGGTGTTGTTCTGCTCAGAGAGGTGCACGCCGAGCAGCCACTGAAGACGCGCCGGATCCTGCAGCGCCGCCAGTTCAGCCGCCTGCTCGTTGTTGAGATGGCCCAGCGGCCCGCCCACCCGGCGTTTGAGCGCCGGCGGGTAGGCGCCGGCATTCAGCCGCGCGAGATCGTGATTGCACTCCACCGCAAGGCCGTCGCAGTCCGCCAGCCGCTGGCGCAGGTAGGGGGTGACATGCCCGGTGTCGGTGAGCACGCCGAGTCGCCGACCGCCCCCTTCGAACAGGAACTGGCAGGGTTCACGGGCATCGTGCGGCACCGGCAGAGGGTGGACCGTCAGTTCACCCACACGGAAGGGGGCATGTGCGCTGATGCATTCCACACGGGCCGGGTGGGCGTCCGCGCCGATGGCCCAGGCGGTGCCTGGCGTCAGGTACACGGGGATGTCGTGGGCCACTGCCAGGCGCAGCACACCGCTGGCGTGATCGCTGTGCTCGTGCGTGACCAGAAGACCGGCCAGGTCCGCCGGCGAGCGGCCAAGACGGGCCAGACGCCGCGTGGTCTCGGCCAGGGAGAACCCGCAGTCAAGCATCACCAGCGTATCGCCGCATTCCACCAGCGCGGCGTTGCCGCGGCTGCCACTGCCGAGATAGGCCAGGCGCATGCCGGGCGCCGTGCTCAGCTGTCCGCCCCGGCACCCCCTCCACCGGACCCGCCTCCGCCGCCCGGCGGGTACATGGGCACGGGGAACTGCGTGACATTGCCGCCCTCGGCCCGCGAAATCTTGCTGACGCCCTGCTTGTCCACCTCGTCGATACGGATGATCGAGTGCATGGGCAGATAGCTTCGGCGGACGCCCTCGAACTCCGCCTTGATCCGTTCCTCGGTGGGGTCCACCACCACGGTGGAGCGCGCGCCGAACACCAGTTCCTCGATCTCGATGAACCCGAACAGGGCGCCCTGGGCGATGCTGCGCGCGTAGATCTCGTAGACCTTGCCCTGGTTGGCGAAGATCACGCGGTAAATCTGTCTGTTGGCCATGCAGGTCCCTTGCCGCTGGTTGCCATGAAGCCCAAAGCATAACGGCTGTGGCCGGCACGGGCACGCGCCGGCGGCGGAAACCGGTGGCGAGGCGCCGGTGAGACCGCCATCACAGAACAGCACAGCCGATGCCGGGCGGGTGGCGGCCTGAACCTATACTGGTTCCAGGTTGCCTCCTGGAGCGGCCATGGCCCTGACGCTGGAAATCATCAGTCAACAACGAACCGCACTGGGTGAGCGTGCCCGCTGCGTGTTTCAGCGTGCGGGCGGCAACATCGGCCGGGCACTGGAGTGCGACTGGGTGCTGCCCGATACCCGGCGCTACGTCTCCAGCCGGCACGCCGCCATCGACTTCCGCGCCGGCAGTTACTATCTGGTCGATCTCTCCACCAACGGCGTCTACATCAACGATGCCGATGAGCCCGTCGGACGTGGCCGCCCGCAGCGGCTGTTCTCCGGGGACAGGCTGCGCATGGGCGAGTATCTGATGGTGGTGCAGATCGACGGTGACGACGAGCTGGCGGCCGCACTGGAGGAGGATTGCCGTGACCCGCTGGCCGCCGCCGAGCGTGTCGAAGCGCCGACCAGCCCCGACTCCACGCTGATCGACGCCTTCGAGATGACCGGTGCGCTGGATCTCAGCCTGGAGGGCGGGGAACCGGCCTTCCGTCCGGGAACGACCCAGCCCGTGGACCCACGCCGACGCCGTGCCAGGCTGTCGGTCGTGGATGGCGGCGCGCGGACCGCGCGGACCGC
>SKYU01000180.1 GCA_007127715.1 Gammaproteobacteria bacterium
CCGGCCATCGCGCCGCAACCGCGCCACCGGGACCCGCCAAACGAAACGGGGCCGAACGCCAGCGCCCGGCCCCGAAACCGCAGAAATTGGTAGGCGCGAGTGGGATCGAACCACCGACCACCACCATGTCAAGGTGGTGCTCTACCACTGAGCTACGCGCCTGAAGAGCCAGAAAGATTACTAGATTCCCGGGGAGCTGCGCAAGAGATCTGCAGCCCCCTCAGCGCCTCTGCCGGCTCAGCCGGCGAGTTCCGCGGGCAATCCCAGGCCGGCGGTGCGGATACGCTGGATCTCGTCGCGCACCCGGGCCGCGTCCTCGAACTCCAGATCGCGTGCGTGCTGGTACATCTGTTTTTCCAGTTTGCGGATGCGCTGCATGAGCTGCTCGGGCGACATCTGCGCGTACAGCGCCTCCTCGCGTCGCTTCTCGCCCGCCCGGCCGCGCTCGCGCGAGCCCTCGCCGTGGGCCTGCATGACATCTGCCACGGCCTTGCGGATGGTCTGGGGGGTAATGTCGTGGGCCTCATTGAATGCCTGCTGCTTCGACCGGCGCCGGGTCGTCTCGTCGATCGCCCGCTGCATCGAATCCGTCACCTTGTCGGCATAGAGGATGGCCTTGCCGCGGACGTTGCGTGCGGCGCGCCCGATGGTCTGGATCAGCGAGCCCTCAGAGCGCAGGAATCCCTCCTTGTCGGCATCGAATATCGCCACCAGCGAGACCTCTGGCATGTCGAGCCCCTCCCGCAGCAGGTTGATACCCACCAGAACATCGAACTCGCCGAGGCGCAGGTCGCGGATGATCTCGCTGCGCTCCACGGTATCGATGTCGGAGTGAAGATAGCGGACGCGAACATCGTGCTCGTGGAGATAGTCGGTGAGGTCCTCCGCCATCCGCTTGGTCAGGGTCGTAATGAGTACCCGTTCCTCGGCCGCAACCCGCAGGTGGATCTCCGAGAGCACGTCATCGACCTGCGTTCCGGCCGGCCTGATCTCCACCTCCGGGTCGAGCAGCCCGGTGGGCCGAACCACCTGCTCCACCACCTTGCCCGACATCTCGTATTCGTATTGCCGAGGTGTGGCCGACACGAAGATCGCCTGGGGTGCCATCGCGGAATACTCGTCGAAGCGCAGCGGCCGATTGTCGAGCGCGGAAGGCAGCCGGAACCCGTATTCGACCAGCGTTTCCTTGCGGCTGCGATCGCCACGGTACATGCCACCGAGCTGGGGGATGGTGACATGGCTCTCGTCCACGAACAGCAGGGCGTCGGCCGGCAGATAGTCAAACAGACACGGTGGCGGCTCGCCCGCGCCGCGGCCCGACAGGTATCTGGAGTAATTCTCGATGCCGTTGCAGTAGCCGAGCTCCATGATCATTTCGAGATCGAACTGCGTCCGCTGCTCCAGACGCTGGGCCTCCAGCAGGCGTCCGTTCTCGCGCAGCTGCCCGAGACGCTCCGCGAGCTCGAGCTTGATTTCGTCGACTGCTGCGAGCAGTCGCTCGCGGGGGGTGACGTAGTGGGTCTTGGGATAGATGGTCAACCGGGGCACGCGGCGCAGCACCTCCCCCGTCAGCGGATCGAAATAGGCCAGCGACTCGACCTCATCGTCGAACAACTCGATACGCACGGCCTCGCGCTCGTTTTCCGCCGGAAATACGTCGATGATCTCGCCCCGGACCCGGTAGGTCCCCTGGCGCAGATCCACCTCGTTGCGCTTGTACTGAAGCTCAGCCAGCCGGCGCAGAATGGCCCGCTGGTTGACCCGCTCCCCCCGCGACAGGTGCAGGACCATGCTGAAGTAGGCCTCGGGGTCACCCAGTCCGTAAATGCACGAGACCGTCGCCACCAGGATGGTGTCGCGGCGTTCGAGCAGCGCCTTGGTCGCCGACAGGCGCATCTGCTCGATGTGGTCGTTGATCGATGCGTCTTTTTCGATATAGGTATCGCTCGAGGGCACATAGGCCTCGGGCTGGTAGTAGTCGTAATAGGAGACGAAATACTCGACCGCGTTGTGCGGAAAGAATTCGCGCATCTCTCCATAAAGCTGCGCGGCGAGCGTCTTGTTCGGGGCAAGAATCAGCGTCGGCCGCTGCACCGCAGCGATCACGTTCGCCATGGTGAAGGTCTTGCCAGACCCTGTCACACCCAGCAGCGTCTGGGCGGCCAGACCATCGCGCAGGCCGTCGACCAGCCCTGCAATCGCCGCGGGCTGGTCGCCGGCGGGACGGTATCCGGAGACGAGTCTGAAAGTATCGGCCATGGGCATCCCGCGGGCGCATCAATGGATCGCGCGATGGCGATCCCCTAGAATGTCGGGGCCCTTCAGGCGCTCGACAGCAACCACGGGACCCATCGTGAGTCTACAAGTTTCCGCTCGCGTACAGCGAGTCAAGCCGTCTCCGACCATGGCCGTCACGCAGATGGCAGCCGAGCTCAAGGCCGCCGGTCACGACGTGATCGGCCTCGGCGCCGGTGAACCGGATTTCGATACCCCGGCCCACATCTGCGATGCCGCCATCGAGGCCATCCGCGCCGGTGACACACGTTACACGGCTGTGGACGGCACCGTCGCCCTGAAAGACGCCATCATCGCGAAATTCAAACGCGACAACGCACTGGAGTACGCCAGGGACCAGATCCTGGTTTCCTCCGGCGCCAAGCAGACCTGCTTCAACCTGGCCGCCGCGGTGCTCAACCCGGGCGACGAGGCCCTGATCCCTGCGCCCTACTGGGTGTCCTACCCGGACATGGTGCTGCTCGCCGACGGCGAACCCGTGATCGTGCCCACAGGGCCTGAAACCGGCTACAAGCTCACCCCGGAGCAGCTGGAGGCAGGTCTGACCGAGCGCACCCGCCTGATGTTCCTCAACAGCCCGAGCAACCCGACCGGGGCGGCGTACACACGCGCTGAACTCGAGGCGCTGGGCGAAGTGCTGGCCCGTTATCCGAACGTGGTCATCGGCACCGACGACATGTATGAGCATATCTACTGGGCCGACGCCCCCTTCTGCAGCCTGGTGACCGCCTGCCCGCATCTCGACGACCGGACCGTCACCATCAACGGCGTCTCGAAGGCCTATGCGATGACGGGCTGGCGTATCGGCTATTGCGGCGGCCCGAAGCCCATCATCGCAGCGATGCGGAAAATCCAGAGTCAGAGCACCTCGAATCCGACCAGCATCTCGCAGGCAGCGGCCGTGGCCGCACTGCAGGGCGACCAGGGCTGCGTGGCGGAGATGGTCACGGCCTTCAAGACACGCCATGACCATATCGTCGCAGCGCTGAACAGGATCCCGGGCATCCGCTGCCTGGAGGGTGCAGGCACCTTCTATGCCTTCCCCGATTGCCGCGAACTGATCGCCCGACGCGGTTTCGCCGACGACTCGGCCCTATCGGAGTTCCTGCTCAAGGAGGCCGGGGTTGCCGTGGTCCCGGGCAGCGCGTTCGGGGCGCCCGGGCATCTCCGCCTGTCCTTTGCCTGTGCCCTGGAAACCCTGGAGGACGCTGCCGGGCGTATGCAGCGCGCACTCGGGCAGTGAAGCCTGCCGGCAGGCGGGCTCGATGGGTCTTGCCTTGACCGGGCCGGTGCCTTACTCCAAAATGCGCGGCTTCGATCAGGGCCCGCAAGCCCGTTCGTTTTCCCCGGTAGCTCAGTGGTAGAGCGGTCGACTGTTAATCGATTGGTCGCTGGTTCGAATCCGGCCCGGGGAGCCAAACAATAAAAAACCGGCTCGAGCCTGTCGGCTCAGCCGGTTTTTTGTTGCACGCAGACGGCGTGATCAGGCGACCGCGCCCTCCCCCACCAGTTCCCGCAGGTAGCTCGCAAACTCCGGACCCAGCGCCGGATGCTGCAGGCCAAGCTCGACCGTCGCCTTGAGGTATCCCAGTTTGCTGCCGCAATCGTAGCGCGTGCCCTGGAACGGGTGGGCGACCACCGGGTGGCTGGCCAGCAGATCGGCAATCGCGTCGGTGAGCTGGATTTCACCACCCGCCCCTCTGCCCGTGCGTTCCAGCCGATCGAAGATCTCCGGCGGCAACAGGTAGCGCCCGACCACGGCGAGATTGGAGGGTGCCTGCTCAGGCTTGGGTTTCTCGACGATCTGCCGGATGAGGTGATGGCCCGCGTCATTGGTCTCGACGGCCACGATGCCGTAGCTGGCACTATGCTCGACCGGGATGGTCTCGACGCCAAGCACACCGCAACCATGCGCCTCGTACTGCCGGCGCATTTGCAGCAGCACGGGTTCATCGGCAGCGATCAGGTCGTCGGCGAGGTGCACGAAAAACGGCTCGTTGCCAACGGCGGCGCGCGCGCAGAGCACTGCGTGGCCGAGACCGAGCGGCTCGCCCTGGCGAATGTAGATGCAGGTGACCGACGAGGGGACGATGTCACGGACGATCTTCAACAACTCGTCCTTGCCAGCAGCCGCAAGCGCCGCCTCGAGTCCGGCGTCCGTATCGAAGTGATCCTCGATCGCCCGCTTGGAGCTGCCGGTAACGAAGACCAGGCGGGTTGCGCCGGCGCGGATGGCTTCCTCCACCGCGTACTGAATCAAGGGCTTGTCCACCACCGGCAGCATCTCCTTGGGGCTGGCCTTGGTGGCGGGCAGGAAGCGCGTGCCGCGCCCGGCGACGGGGAACACGGCGGTGGTGATCGGAGCTGGCAAGGTGGGACTCCCTGTAGATATTGATTGGCCGACATCATACCCGAGCGCCAGCAGCGACCCTACCGAAGGGTTCACGGAAACCCCACCCTGCGGCCGACGGCAGAGCGGCCGCCGGCCGCAATGGCGGACTCAGTCCTCGTCGCTCAACCGGATGTCGGCGCGGTTCATGTCCAGCACCCGCGGACCGATGCCACTGACCTCGAGCAGGTCATCGAGGGTTTCGAACGGGCCATGAGCCTCGCGGTACTCCACGATCGCCTGCGCCCGCACCAGACCGATGCCTGTCAAGGCCGCGGCGATGGTCTCGGCATCCGCCGTATTGACGTTCACGGGCTCTGCCAGGGCAGGCCCACCCAGCGCCAGCACCAGACCGACGACGACGATACGAATGAATTGCTTCATGCTCCACACTCCTTGCGCTGTCTTCCATCACCGGCCCCTTGCCGGCAGGAATCAGGCTAGGCGTGGCGCGGTCTGCCGACCAGCAGGCATTCTGGGCAATCGGCGCGGAATGACGATGCGGGACATGTGCCGCAGCACGATGGCATCACCGGCGGGGCGGCGCCACCAGCACCGTCTCCAGCGGCAACGTCGCCGTGGCACGAATCGTGTCCCAGCTCCGGCAGTCCGGACACTGCCAGCTCATACGCTGGCCGTGATGCCCACAGGCACCGCAGCGGTAACGCGGGCCACGCTGCACCAGTCTTCGCAGCCCACCTGCCATGCGCTCCAGCAACTGACGACGCGCCTCGCCAGAGGCTTCGGCCAGGGCGGGGGCATCCACCAGGCTGGCAAGTGTGTCATCACCGGTCAGCAGCGCCACCAGCGCCTCCTCCAGCACCGGAGGATCGAGCAGATCACAGGTAATGGCTGCATAGGCGACACCTGGCGCATCCGCCGTGCTCAGCAGAGGACGGAGCAGCGCATCGAGCGCGGCCAGGTCCTCGCGCCTGGCCGCCAGGCGATGCAGATCGGGAAGGATCTCCGGAAGCAGGGCCGGACTGCTGCGCACGACCTCCGACAGCAGCCGCCACGCCAGTGCCCCGTCGCCTTCCTGTTCGGCAAGGCGTGCGCGAATGATCGCGCCCCGTGGCAAGGCGCGCCGTGCTCGCTGGGCCTTCTTCAGCCAGCCACGCGCAGCCCGCGGCTCACCGTTGGTGAGTGCGCGCTCGGCGAGTTCGCAACAGTAGTGGGCAACCGGCACGTCCTGACGTTCCCCGGAAACCTTTTCCATTTCCCGGCGCACCGTGATCGCCTGCTCCCACTCACCGAGGTTTTCCAGGATGCCGACCAGCCGCCCCAGCGCCGGTTCAGGATCCTCTGCCTGTTCGGCCACCTGCCGGAACAGGCTTTCGGCGCGGTCCATCAGACCGGCCCGGAGGTAGTCCTCTCCGAGAGCGAACAGCGCACTGTGGCGCTGCGCGGTCGACAGGTCGGGCCGGGCGAGGATGTTCTGGTGGATACGGATTGCGCGGTCGAGTTCACCGCGCCGCCGGAACAGGCTGCCCAGGGCGAAGTGGGTATCCAGCGCTTCGTCGTCCGTGGCGATCATGCGCACGAACATCTCGAGCGCCTTGTCCGTCTCGTCGTCGAGCAGCAGGTTCAGGCCGCGGAGATAGCCCTGGCTGAGCGGCGGTTCTTCCTCGCTGCGCCCGCGCACCTGGCGGTCGAGAAAGCGGGCATAGGCCCAGCCGGCGGCAGCCGCCACCATGAACAGCGCGAATAGGAGAAACGTTGACTCAGTGGGCATCTTGCATGGGCAGGCTGCGCAGGCTGCTCACCTCGGCCTCCGAGGCGGCGAGTTTGCGGCGCAGCCGGCGCCGCTGGTGTGCCAGGCGCAGCAGGGCATAACTGCAGCACACCAGGCCGAACGCCCAGCCCAGTGCGAAGGTCACGATGAACGCCACCGAAACACGGGCATCGACGAGTTCGAAGGCACCGAGATCGAGTGTCACTACGCCTGGGTTCTGGGCCGCGAACACGGCCGCGACCAATGCGACGACGACGACCAGGACGATGGTCAAGAGCGTACGGATCATGCTGACGTCTCCTGGCAGGCCCGCCTAGCGGGTCAGGGTGCCCGAGACCGCATTGTAAAGGAAGGAGGAAAGGCGATCAGTCCTTGATCGGCAGGTGCCTGCCGTCGTTGACCCGTTCGCGCAGATCCTTGCCGGGCTTGAAGTGCGGCACATGCTTGCCGGACAGGGCCACGGCCTCGCCGGTCTTCGGGTTCCGGCCCATGCGCGGTGGGCGGAAATGCAGGGAAAAACTGCCGAAGCCACGGATCTCGATCCGCTCGCCGTTGGCCAGCGCATCGCTCATGAGTTCGAGAAGGTGCTTGACCGCCAGCTCCACGTCCTTAGCCGGCAGGTGGGCCTGCTTGCGGGCGATCAGTTCAATCAGCTCGGATTTCGTCATCGGGTCCCCACCCCTGCCATTCGGAAAGCCGGCCCGCGACGCAAGACGCCGCGGGCCGGTCCTGTTTCACCCCTGTACCGCTCAGTCGTTGTCGCGGTTGGAGATCTGCTCGCGCAGGAGATCACCCAGACTGGTACCGCTGCTGGCACTGCCGGCATCGGACTTGTAGTTCTGCATGACCTCGGCCTCTTCGTGGGCCTCCTTCGCCTTGATCGACAGCGACACCATGCGGGTCTTGCGATCCACGCCGGTGAACTTGGCCTCGACCTCATCGCCGACCTTCAGCACCGTGCGTGCATCCTCGACGCGGTCGCGCGAGAGCTCCGAGGCACGCAGCTGGCCCTGCAGGCCACCCGGCAGGTCCAGAATCGCGCCGCGCGCGTCCACCTCGGTGACCACGCCACGAATGATCGAGCCCTTCGGGTGTTCCGCCAGGAAGCCGGACATCGGATCGCGATCCATCTGCTTCATGCCCAGCGAGATGCGCTCGCGCTCCGGGTCGATCGCCAGCACCACGGCCTCCACCTCGTCTCCCTTCTGGAAGTTGCGCACCGCCTCTTCGCCCGGGATGTCCCAGGAGATGTCGGAGAGGTGGACGAGTCCATCTATCCCGCCATCGAGACCGATGAAGATGCCGAAGTCGGTGATCGACTTGATCTGGCCGCCGACGCGGTCTCCCTTGTTGAAGTTGGCCGCGAATTCCGACCAGGGGTTGGCCTGGCACTGCTTGATGCCGAGCGAGATCCGGCGACGGTCCTCGTCGATGTCGAGCACCATGACCTCGACCTCGTCGCCCACCTGCACGACCTTGTACGGGTTGACGTTCTTGTTGGTCCAGTCCATCTCGGAGACGTGCACCAGACCCTCTACGCCTTCCTCGATCTCCACGAAACAGCCATAGTCGGCGATGTTCGTGACCTTGCCGAAAATGCGGGTGTTCGGCGGATAGCGACGGCCGAGATCCTCCCAGGGATCCGAGCCCAGCTGCTTGATGCCGAGCGAGACGCGGGTGCGCTCACGATCGAACTTCAGGACCTTGACCTGGATCTCGTCGCCGACGTTGACGACCTCGGAAGGATGCTTGACGCGCTTCCAGGCCATATCGGTGATGTGCAGCAGACCGTCGATCCCACCGAGGTCGACGAACGCGCCGTAGTCGGTGAGGTTCTTGACGATACCGGCGAGGATCGCACCTTCCTGCAGGTTCTCGAGCAGCTGCTCGCGCTCGGCGCTGTATTCCTCTTCCACGACCGCACGCCTGGACACCACGACGTTGTTGCGGCGCTGGTCCAGCTTGATGACCTTGAACTCGAGCGGCTTGCCCTCGAGGTAGGTGGGATCGCGGACCGGGCGGACATCGACCAGCGAGCCGGGCAGGAAGGCCCGCACGTGCTCGATCTCGACGGTAAAACCGCCTTTCACGCGGCCATTGATGATGCCGCTGATGACCTCGTCGTTCTCGAAGGCCTTCTCCAGAACGGTCCAGGTACGGGCCCGCTTGGCCTTCTCGCGCGACAGGCGGGTCTCGCCGAAACCGTCCTCGACGGCATCGAGTGCGACCTCGACGGTGTCGCCGACCGCGACCTCCATCTCGCCCAGCTCGTTCTTGAACTGGTTGGCCGGAATGACGGCCTCTGATTTCAGACCGGCATTGATGATGACGACATCATCGTTGACCTCGACCACATGGCCCATGAGGATGGCACCGGGCTTGATCTGCTGGCTGGCGAGGCTCTGCTCGAAGAGTTCTGCAAAACTTTCTGACATGGGTTAGACACTCCCGCCCGTCAGGGCGGTCCTGGGTTGCGCGCCAGCGCTCCATCGCCGGCGGGTGTGAATGAAACACGCTGGCATCCTGCCGGCGTGGCGTTTGCTCCAAAAATGACGTGTGTGACGCAAGGTTCCGACGTTTTCTCAGGCCTGGCCCACCGGCGGCACGTCGATCCGCTCACCCAGCCAATCGACGATGCGATCGACCACCTGAGGGATGCTCATGACCGTGGAATCCAGCACCTTGGCGTCGTCCGCGGGCACCAGAGGCGCAACGGCCCGCTGGGCATCGCGGGCGTCGCGTTCGGCGATGTCCCGGGAAAGGGCGGCAAGGCTAACATCAATTCCCTTTTCCTTCAACTGCTTATGCCGACGGCGCGCACGCTCCTCCGGGGTGGCGGTCAGGAAGACTTTCAGAGTGGCGTCCGTGAAGATGCGCGTACCCATATCCCGCCCATCTGCCACCAGCCCCGGGGGGCGTGCGAAGTCGCGCTGCAGCTGCACCAGCGCCTCCCGGACCTCGGGGAACCGGGCCAGCCGGGAGGCCGCATCGCCGGCACGCTCGGTACGCACTTCCTGGGTGACCACCTCGCCGTCGAGTTCGATACGCTCGCCGCCGGCCTCGTCGCTGACGAACCGCACGCGCAGCGTGCCTGCCAGCCGGGCCAGCGCCTCGATATCCTCCAGCGACAGCCGCTGGCGAGTGGCCGCAAGCGCCAGCACGCGATACAGCGCACCGCTGTCGAGCAGGTGCCAGCCCAGGCGCCTGGCCAGCAGGCGGGTGATCGTACCCTTGCCGGCCCCGCTCGGCCCATCGATGGCCAGTACGGGCACGCCCTGTAGTGTGTCGCGCGTCATGGGGCAGTGACCTCCAGGTCCAGTCCGGCAGCCCGCGCCAACCCGGCAAAACCGGGAAACGACGTGGCCACGTTGTCGGTGTCGTGAATGGCGACCGGTCCGTCCGAGATCAGTGCGGCCATTGCGAAGGACATCGCTACGCGATGGTCGCCGTGGCTGTCGATGGTCCCGCCCGCCAACCGTGCCCCGCCATGAATGATGGCACCGTCGGGGCGTTCCTCCACCTCCCCGCCCAGCGCCCTGAGCCCGGCCACCATGACGGCGATCCGGTCGCTTTCCTTGTGCCGGAGTTCCTCGGCACCGGTCACCCGGGTCTCCCCGCTGGCCGCAGCCGCCGCGACGAACAGAGCGGGAAATTCATCGATCGCGAGGGGCACCACCGCCGGAGGAATGTCGATTCCCTTGAGGCTCGAGCGGCGCACGCGCAGGTCGCCGACCGGCTCGCGGCCTTCCATGCGGCGATTCTCCACCGTGATGTCCGCCCCCATGGCTTCGAGGATGCCGATCACGCCCAGCCGGGTCGGATTGAGTCCGACGCCCTCGATGATCAGCCCGTCGTCGGCGGCCAGGCAGCCACCCACGAGGAAAAATGCCGCAGAGGACAGATCTCCGGGCACCCGGATGTCCATGGCCTCGGGACCTGCTCCGGGCGTCAGCCGGATCACCCCGTGCTCGTCGACGACCAGGTCGACGCCCATGGACATGAGCATGCGTTCGGTGTGATCGCGCGACGCGCCGGACCCCCGCACCGTGGTGATGCCCTCTGCGTAAAGACCAGCCAGCAGCACTGCGGATTTCACCTGGGCACTGGCCACGGGCAGCGTGTAGTCGATGCCCTGCAGCTGCTGGCCACCGCGGATGCGCAGTGGTGGGCAGCCCTCGTGCGTGTCCACCCTGGCCCCCATGGCGTTCAGGGGTGCAGCGACTCTTGCCATCGGCCGACGCATCAGCGAGGCGTCCCCCACCAGTTCGCTGTCGAACGGCTGGCCCGCCAGGACACCGGCCAGCAGGCGGATCGCGGTGCCCGAGTTACCGAGATCCAGCGGTCCGGGCGCCGGCCGCAATCCGTGCAGTCCCACGCCGTGAACCACCACCCGATTGCCGCCGCGCTCGATGCCAACCCCCATGGCACGCAGCGCCGCCATGGTCGCCAGGCAGTCCTCGCTTGCAAGGAAACCCTCGACCTCACTGGTTCCACTGGCGATCGCGCCCAGCAGCAGAGCCCGGTGGGAGATGGACTTGTCACCGGGCACTGTCATCCGCCCGCCCAGGCGTCCGCCGGGTTTCACCAGATATGCCTCGCTCACGCCACCTTCTCCTTACGCCCGTCCAAGGGCTTCACAGCACGGCGCACGGGTAGGAGCCCAGCACCCGGAACAGGGTCGCGTGCTCGCGGATCTCCTCCAGCGCGCGGGCGACAGCAGGCTCCTCGGCATGGCCCTCGATGTCGACGAAGAACACGTAATCCCACTTGCGCCGCCGCGAGGGCCGCGACTCGATCCGGGTCATGCTGACCCCCTCGCGCGCCAGCGGCTGGAGCAGCCGGAACAGCACACCCGGTCCCTCGGTACCGCCGGTCGACAGCAGCAGCGAAGTCTTGTCCTTGCCGCTGGCCGGGAACATCCGGCGGCCGATTACCAGGAAGCGGGTGGTGTTGTCGGCCTTGTCCTCGATGTCCCTGGCCAGCAGGTTGAGGCCATAGACCTCTGCTGCCGACTCCCCGGCAATCGCCGCCGTCCCCGCCTCGTCGCGCGCCCGCCGGGCCGCCTCGGCATTGGATGAGACCGGGATGCGCTCGATCTCGGGCAGAAATTCGGCCAGCCAGCCCCTGCACTGCGCCAGCGACTGCGGGTGGGAACACAGACGCTCGATCCCGCCGAGATCGGTCATCCGACCCATCAGGTGCTGGCGGATCCTAAGTTCGATCTCGCCGCAGACGTACAGCGGCGAGGTAAGAAACATGTCCAGGGTATGGCTGACCGTCCCTTCCGTGGAGTTCTCCACGGGCACCACGCCGAAATCGGCAATGCTCGCCGAGACCTCGTGAAACACCTCGTCGATCGAGGCCATCGGCAGCGTGCGCACCGAGTGCCCGAAATGCTTGAGCACCGCCTGCTGGGTGAAGGTGCCCTCGGGCCCGAGAAAGGCGATCTTCAGCGGCTCCTGCTGGGCAAGACAGGCGGACATGATCTCGCGGAACAGTCGCACCATCTCCTCGGCACGCAACGGGCCCTGATGGCGCTCGAGCACCCCCCGCAATACCTGGGCCTCGCGCTCGGGTCGATAGAACTCGACGGTGCGCGCGTCCTCACCCGCCTTGGAGCGCCCGACGGCCTGGGCCAGCCGGGCACGCTCGCTGATCAGCTCCTGCAGTTCCGCATCGACGGCATTGATCCGCGCCCGCAACTGCTCCAGGGGGACCGGGCTTTCGGCCTGCTCGCTCATGTTCACCGTCTCCTGCCTGCTGCGCGGGCACCCTGCCCCCGGCAGCGCTCAGCCATGCCTGCGCTCGAACTCGCGCATGAACCCGACCAGCGCATCGACGCCCTCCATCGGCATCGCGTTATAAAGACTCGCCCGCATCCCGCCTACCGACCGGTGGCCGGCGAGGTTTACCAGCCCCTCTTTCGAGGCCTCTTCCAGGAACAGTCCGTCGAGTTCCGGTCGAGCCAGCGTGAAGGGCACATTCATCCACGATCTGCAGTCCTCGTCCACCGGGTTGGCGTAGAACGGCGAGCTGTCGATGGTGTTGTAGAGCCGTGCGGCCTTGCGGTAGTTGCGCCCGGCCATGGCCGCGAGACCACCCTCGGCCAGCAGCCACTCGAACACCAGCCCGGCGAGGTACCACGCAAAGGTCGGCGGGGTGTTCAGCATCGAGCCGGCCTCGGCCTGGCGTGCGTAACTGAGCATGGGGGGCAGCGTCGGCGCACTGCGTTCGAGCAGATCCTCGCGCACGATCACCAGCACCAGGCCCGCAGGCCCGATGTTTTTCTGAGCGCCAGCGTAGATCAGCCCGAAGCGATCGACCGCCAGAGGTCTGGACAGCAGCGTCGAGGACATGTCGGCCACCAGCGGGACGTCACCGGCATCTGGAATGTAGTGGAATTCCACCCCGCCAATGGTCTCGTTCGGCGTGTAGTGCAGGTAGGCGGCGGCCTCGCTCCTGCGCCAGCCTGACGGCGGGGGGATGTCCCGATAGGGCGCACCGGCGTCGGCCACCACGGCGACCTCCCACTCCCGTGCGGCCTCGGCAATGGCCTTCTGCGACCAGGCGCCCGTGTGCACGTAGTCGACCCGCTGGCCCGGCCGGGCGAGATTCATCGGCACCATCGAGAACTGCAGGGTCGCACCGCCCTGCAGGAACAGCACGCGGTAGGCGTCGGGGATGCCCAGCAGGCTGCGCAGATCGGCCTCGGCCTTCTCCGCCGCCGCCACGAAGGCCTTGCCACGGTGGCTGACTTCCATGACCGACATGCCGGAGCCCTGCCAGTCGCGAAGCTCCGCCTGCGCCCGCTCGAGCACCTCCACGGGCAGGGCCGCAGGACCGGCGCTGAAGTTGTAGACGCGGCTCATGCGTCAGCGTCTGCGTCGGTCTCGCCCTCGATGCGCTCCATACCGACCAGCCGGTCGTCTTCGGCGATCCGGATCAGGCGCACCCCCTGGGTGTTGCGTCCGAGGATGGAGATGTCGTGCACCGGCGTACGCACCAGCGTCCCGTTGCTGCTGATCAGCATGACTTCATCGTCTTCGGTCACCTGCAGGGCACGCACCAGCGGCCCGTTGCGCGGCGTCGTCTGGATGGCGATGACCCCCTGCCCGCCCCGACCGCGCAGGGGGAAGTCGTCGGCGGGCGTGCGTTTGCCGTAGCCGTGCTCGGTCGCAGTCAGGATATGGCCCTGGTCGAGGATGATGAGCGCGATGACGTGTTCATCGTCGGCAATGCGCATCCCGCGCACACCCGCAGCGGTGCGCCCCATGGCGCGCACGTCTTCCTCGCGGAAGCGGATGCCCTTGCCCGAGCTGGCACACAGCAGCACGTCGCGTCGGCCATCGGTGATGGCGACGTCCACCAGGTAGTCGTCATCGCGCAGATCCACGGCGATGATCCCGCTGGTGCGCGGCCGGGAGAACGCGCTCAGCGGGGTCTTCTTGACCGTCCCGCGACTGGTCGCCATGAACACGAAATGCTGTTCATCGAACTCACGGACCGGCAGCACGGCGTTGATGCGCTCGCCCTCGGCCAGCGGCAGCAGGTTGACGATCGGCCGGCCGCGCGCGCCGCGGCTGACCTGCGGCACCTGGTAGACCTTGAGCCAGTAACACTGCCCCCGGCTCGAGAAGCACAGCAGCGTGTCGTGGCTGTTGGCCACGAAGAGCTTGTCGATGAAATCCTCGCCCTTGACCTGGGCGGCCGACCGCCCGCGCCCACCTCGGCGCTGTGCCTGGTAGGCGTCGACAGGCTGGGATTTCACATACCCCTGATGCGACAGCGTGACCACCACGGTCTCGTCCGGAATGAGATCCTCGATGGTGAGGTCGCTGTAGTCTTCGTTGATCTCGGTCCGCCGCGGATCAGCGTAGGCTTCCTTGATTTCCAGCAGCTCGTCACGGATTACCTGGCGCAGCCGCTCGGGATCGGAAAGGATCTCCTTCAGGTCTTTAATAAGCTCAAGCAGATCCTTGTATTCACTCAGGATCTTGTCCTGCTCCAGGCCTGTCAGGCGGTTAAGCCTGAGGTCGAGAATGGCCTGAGCCTGGACCTCCGACAGCCGGTAGCCCGCCTCGCCGAGGCCGAGTTCCGCCGACAGCCCGTCGGGGCGGGTGATATCGGCACCGGCCCGCGCCAGCATGTCGGTGACGAGCCCCGGCGCCCAGGCCCGTGCGCACAGTGCGGCCCTCGCCTCCGCGGGCGACGGCGAGGCCTTGATCAGCTCGATCACCGGGTCGATGTTCGCGAGCGCGACGGCCAGGCCTTCGAGCACGTGGGCGCGGTCCCTGGCCTTGCCGAGTTCGAAGATCGTCCTGCGGGTCACCACCTCGCGCCGGTGCCGCAGGAAAGCCTCCAGCACCTCCTTGAGGTTCAGCAGCCGGGGCTGACCTTCGACCAGCGCCACCATGTTGATGCCGAACACGCTTTGCAGCGGCGTCTGCTTGTAGAGATTGTTGAGCACGACATCGGGGACTTCCCCGCGCCGCAGCTCGATCACCACGCGCATGCCGTCCTTGTCGGACTCGTCGCGCAGCTCGCTGATGCCCTCGAGCTTCTTCTCGCGCACCAGGTCGGCGATCTTCTCGATCAGACGGGCCTTGTTGACCTGGTAAGGCAGCTCGGTGATGACGATGGCCTGGCGGTTGCCCAGCTCCTCGACTTCGGTCCGTCCGCGGACGTAGACCCGGCCGCGCCCGGTCTTGTAGGCGCTGTAGATGCCCGCGACGCCGTTGATGATCCCGGCAGTCGGAAAGTCCGGGCCCGGCATGATCCGGATGAGGTCCTCGACCTCCAGGCCCTCGTCGTCGAGCAGCGCCACGGCCGCATCGACCACCTCGCCGAGGTTGTGCGGCGGGATGTTCGTGGCCATGCCCACCGCGATGCCCGAGGACCCGTTGACCAGGAGGTTGGGTACGCGGGTCGGCAGCACCGTGGGCTCGCTCTCCGACTCATCGTAATTGGCGGCGAAATCGACCGTGCGTTTCTCGATATCGGCCAGCAGCTCCTGGGCGATGCGCGACATGCGCACCTCCGTGTAGCGCATCGCCGCCGGGGCGTCGCCGTCCACCGAGCCGAAGTTCCCCTGGCCATCGACCAGCATGTAGCGCATGGAGAACGGCTGCGCCATGCGCACGATGGTGTCGTAGACCGCCGAGTCGCCGTGCGGGTGGTACTTGCCGATGACGTCGCCGACGACACGGGCGGATTTCTTGTAGGGTTTGTTCCAGTCGTTGCCGAGTTCGCGCATGGCGTAGAGGACGCGCCGGTGGACAGGCTTGAGGCCGTCGCGGACATCCGGGAGCGCGCGTCCGACGATCACGCTCATCGCATAGTCCATGTAGGACTGGCGCATCTCGTCTTCGAGGTTTACGGAGAAGATTTCGTGAGCGATGTCGGCCATCGTTGCTTGCTTTTCTTCTGTGCCCTTAGGGCGGGGTCATGGCACCCCGGCCGCGCAGCGAAATCCAAGAAAATCCGGGGACTTCCGCGCGGCGAAGGCGACTCGTGTCAAGCCTCGAATGATACCACAGCGGTCAGCGGCACCGCAGTCCGCAGGCCGGGGAGCCGCACCCCTCGCCCCGGCAGCGACGCTATACTTGGGGGTCTGGCTCAGCCGGGACGCCGAACGAGGCCTTTCATGGAGGAAGTCGACACGCTGATCGTCGCCCGCTGGGTGATCCCGGTCGAGCCGCGGCGCAGCGTACTGGAGGATCACGCCGTGGCCGTGCGGCATGGGCGCATCGTGGACGTCGTGCCCGCCGCCGAGGCCGCAGGCCGCTTCCACGCGCGCGAACGGGTGGATCGGCCGCACCATGTGCTCATCCCCGGACTGGTGAATGCCCATACCCACGCCGCCATGAGCCTGCTGCGTGGACTGGCCGACGACATGCCGCTGCAACGCTGGCTGGGCGAACACATCTGGCCCGCCGAACACCGACTGGTCGATCGCGGCTTCGTGCGCGACGGCACGCGCCTGGCGATCGCCGAAATGCTCCTCGGCGGCACCACGTGCTTCGCGGACATGTACTACTTCCCGGACACTGCGGCGGAGACGGCCGCCGCAGCGGGCATCCGGATGGTGGCCGGCCTGATCGCCATAGAGTTTCCCACCGCCTGGGCCAAGGACGCCGACGAGTACCTGGCCAAGGGTCTTGCGCTGCACGACCGTTACCGTGAACACCCCCTGGTCAGCACCGCCTTCGCGCCGCATGCGCCCTACACCGTCGCCGATGCGACGCTGTCGCGGATTCGCCGTCTGGCCGACCAGCTGGAGCTGCCTGTGCACATGCACCTGCACGAGACGGCCCAGGAGGTCGCAGACGGCGTCGCCGAACATGGCTGCCGGCCCCTGGCCCGCATCGAACGGCTGGGCCTTCTCAACCCCTCGCTGATGGCCGTACACATGACCCAGCTCGAGGCGGGCGAAATCGAGGCCCTGGCACGGGCGGGCGCCTCGGTGGTGCACTGCCCGGCATCGAACATGAAGCTGGCCAGCGGCGCCTGCCCCGTGGCCGCCCTGGCGGAGGCCGGCGTGAACCTCGCGCTGGGCACGGACGGCGCCGCCAGCAACAA
>SKYU01000082.1 GCA_007127715.1 Gammaproteobacteria bacterium
GGGAGCGCAGCGCGAGCGCGGCTGGCAGATCTTCGGCGGTATGGACCGTCGCCAGCAGCGAGGCCACCCCATGATCACTCTGCACCTTGGCCGCAAGCGTGTCCGCGCCGCTGTCCGGTGAGGGCGAGCCCAGTTCGAAAAGAGCGAGATTCGCCTCCTGGAGGGCGCCTACGGCGTCAGCCAGGGGATCGATCCCATCCACGCATACCGCCTGCAGGTAGTCCCCGAGTACCGTCTCGACCGCGCGCTCCCAGCCCGGCGCGACCCGCAGCAGCTGCGCAAGACGCCGACTCTCGCCCAGCCCCTGCCCCTTGAGCCAGCGGCTGATCTTCTCGTCGGTCTTGCCCAGTGCAGCCTGCTGCAGGGCTTCCATGGAGGCCATGCGGCCGCGGGCCTGCTGCAGCTCGTTGCGGACGCTGTCGAGCTCCGCGCCCAACTCGCCATCGCGACGGCGCAGTTCTCCGATCCGATGGCCCAGGTCCTCCAGGGCTGCACGTGCCTGGTCACGCGCCGCCTGGCGCTCCGCAAGCTCCTGCGCCAGTGCGCCAAGCTCGCTTTCCATCGCCTCAACGTCGATGGAAGCCAGCTCATTCTCCTGGCGCTCGCGTCGCGCGAGCTGCCGCTGCAGTTGCCCCTCGAGCTGCTCGATGCGGGCGCGCTCGACCTGGCCGGCCTGCTGCACACGGCTGACTTCCTGGTTGAAGGCATCCCAGGACTCCTGCCAGCGACGCCGGGCATCCTCAGCCTCGGTCAGTGCCCGGGCCGAGGCCTGCTCGGCATCCGTGGCCTTGGCGTGGTCCGGTCCCAGCGCGGCGAGCACCTGGTCGAGCTCACGGAGATCAGCCTCGTCGCGCTCGATGTGCTGACGCAGCTCCTGTACCGAGTTGCGGACCTCCTCGAGGTCTTCCTGCTGGCGCTGGCGCATCTGCTTGCCATGGTGAATGGCCTGTTCCAGGCGCGCGATCTCCGAGCCTTCGCGGTAGTAGTGGGCCTGGACCTCGTTGAACGCATCGCCCAGTTCCGCCTGCTCGGCCCGCGACGCCTCCAGTGCGCTCTCGTGGCCACGCTGGTCGGCAAGCGCGCCCTGGAGGGCCGTCTCGGCGCTCTCCTGTCGCGCCCTGACGGCCGTCAGCGCCTCGTCCATGGCCGACAGGCGCAGCACGAGCAGCTCTGCCCCCACCTGACGTTCCTCGCTGCGCAGTTCCTTGTAACGCTCCGCTGTGCGGGCCTGGCGCTGCAGATGCCGGATCTGTTTCTCGACTTCGTCTCGAAGATCTGTCAGGCGTTCGAGGTTCTCGCGGGTGTGACGGATCCTGTGTTCGGTGTCCTTACGCCGATCCTTGTACTTGGAAATCCCCGCGGCCTCTTCCAGGAAGTTGCGCATTTCCTCCGGCCGCGCCTCGACCAGCCGCGAGATCATCCCCTGCTCGATGATCGAGTAGCTGCGCGGACCCAGACCCGTGCCGAGGAAGATGTGGGTGATGTCCTTGCGCCGGCAGCGGGTGTTGTTGAGGAAGTAATCCGAGGTGCCATCGCGGGACACCACCCGGCGGATCGAGATCTCGGCGTACTGAGCGTACTGACCGCCGATGGTCCCGTCTGAATTGTCGAACACCAGTTCGATGGAGGCCGTACCCACCGGCTTGCGGGCACTCGAGCCGTTGAAGATGACATCGGCCATCGACTCGCCACGCAGATTCTTGGCCGAACTCTCTCCCATGACCCAGCGCACGGCGTCGATGATGTTGGATTTGCCGCAGCCGTTCGGACCGACAACCCCCATGAGGTTACCGGGGAAATGTACGGTCGTGGGGTCGACGAACGACTTGAAGCCGGCCAGCTTGATCTTGCTCAGGCGCATCGAGTATCCAGTTCTCCGGGGTGACGCGGCACGGGGCACTCGCGGTGAGGCGGCCGCGGGCGGCCGGCGCCAGCGGCACCCGTGGCCGTCGCAGGGGCGCTAGTGTAAAGTAATTCCCGTGGCGGGACGATCCGCCAACTCAGGCGGGACAGGGATGCAACGCTGATGAACACACGCGCGGGAACCACGCCCAGCCGCGAGCTGGAGACCTTTCCAAACCCCAATGCAGGCAGGGATTACCTGATCCGGATGCGGATCCCGGAGTTCACCTGCCTGTGCCCCAAGACCGGCCAGCCCGACTTCGCCACCCTGTACCTCGAGTACATCCCCGCGGAGCGCTGCGTGGAGCTCAAGTCCCTGAAACTCTACGTCTGGTCCTACCGCGATGAGGGGGCATACCACGAGGCGGTGACCAACCGCATCCTGGACGACCTGGTGGCCGCCACCGATCCACGGTTCATGCGCCTGACCGCCGACTTCAACGTCCGCGGCGGCATCTACACGCATGTAGTGGCCGAGCACCGGGCCGCGGGCTGGACGCCCGCCCCGGCGGTGACGCTGCCGAGTGCCCCGACCCCCAGCTAACCCCCGCGGCGGAGCGGTCGGCTGGCCGTGACGCCCCCGCCTCCCGCAGGCCCGATGCCTTCCCATGGCGGGCCCCGTCGGTATAATCGACGGCTTGGTGCACCGGGCGGGAGGGTCGTCATGGCGTCCAGAAACAAGGCCTCGAAGGCGAAGCCGGCAAAGGCGAGAACGGCAAAGGCCGGCACGCGCGCCGGAAAGACCCCGACCGCAAAGTCTCCGGCTCGAAAGGCCGCAACCACTGCAAAGAAGACCCCCGTGAAGAAGACATCGGCGAAGAAGGCGTCCGCGAAGAAAACCGCGGCCAAAAAAGTGACGGCGAAGGCGGCTTCCTCCAAGAAGACGGCGGCGAAAAAAGCCCCGGCCGGGAAAGCGGCGGCGAAGAAAGCCGCAACGAAGAAGCCGGCCGCTGGAAAAGCCACTGCCAGCAAGGCGCCGGCCAGAAAAGCCGCAGCGACAACGGCCGCAGCGAAAAAGCCCGCTGCGGGCAAGGCGTCCGGTCGCAAGCGCGAGGTAAGTCTACTTGCCGGTCCGATGCACGGCTTCGAGCCCTATCAGCCGAAAGCGGGCGAGGAGTATATGGGCGCGGCGCAGCTCGATCACTTCCGCCAGATCCTCCAGACCTGGAAACGCCAGCTCATGGAAGAGGTCGACCGTACCGTCCATCACATGCAGGACGAGGCAGCCAATTTCCCGGACCCCAACGATCGTGCGACCCAGGAATCGGAGTTCAGCCTCGAACTGCGTACGCGTGATCGCGAACGCAAGCTCCTGCGCAAGATCGACTCGGCACTCCAGCGTATCGAGAATGGCGAGTATGGCTTCTGCGAAGAAACTGGTGAGGAGATCGGCCTGAGGCGCCTGGAAGCTCGCCCGGTCGCGACCCTCTGCCTGGAAGCCCAGGAGCGGCGCGAGCTCGCGGAGCGCCAGTATGGAGAGCGGGACGACCGCTACCGCTGAGGTCTATCGCGGCCGTTTCGCGCCCTCGCCCACCGGGCGCCTGCACCTCGGCTCGCTGCTGACGGCGGTATCGAGCTGGCTGGTCGCACGCCAGCGCGGTGGGGAGTGGCTGGTCCGCATCGAAGACGTCGACCCACCCCGCGAGGTGTCCGGCGCCGCGGACGACATACTCCGCCAGCTCGAGGCCGCCGGGCTGCACTGGGACGGCACGGTGCTCCGCCAGAGCACCCGCCTGGGCCGATACAGGGAGATCGTCCAGGCACTTGTCGATACTGGCACAGCCTATCCCTGCAGCTGCAGCCGACGTCAGATTGCCGAGCATCCGGACTCGGGTCCGCATGGCCTGCGCTATCCCGGCAGCTGCCGTACCGGCCCGCTTCGCCGGGGCGGACCACATGCCATCAGGCTCCGGGTGCCGGACGGCCCGGTGGGCTTCACGGACCAGCTGCAGGGCCCGCAGGCCTGCGACCTGGCCGGGGACACGGGGGATTTCGTCCTCTGGCGAAAGGAAGATCTGCCCGCCTATCACCTTGCAGTGGTCATCGATGATGCCGAACAGGGCATCACCGAGATCATCCGCGGCACGGACCTGCTCGAGGCGACCCATGCGCACCTCGTGTTGCAGCGATGCCTGCAGCTGCCGACCCCGGCCTACATGCATGTGCCGGTACTGGTCGATGACCACGGCGCGAAACTGAGCAAGCAGACCGGCGCCGCCGAGCTCCGGCGCATGGAACTCGGCCAGGCGCTCGCCCGCTGTCTCACCTGGCTGGGCTGGCAGGTCCCGGACGGACTGCGCAAGGCGCCCGCGCCGGAACTCCTCGCCGCGGCGCTGGACGAGGTGAGCCTTGACACGCTGGCTGGACGACGGGTGCTCGCAGCTGCGGTTGACGCAACGCCTACTGCTGCAACGCAAAATCCGCTAAGGTAGGCCATCAGCGACATTGGCGCGGGATTCGCCCGCGCACGTCCGCGCACCGGGGGAGACCATGAGCGAAGCACGCGTCATCAAGAAATACCCGAACCGCCGCCTGTACGACACGGAAGAGAGTCGGTACATCACACTGGCGGATGTGCGCCGACTGGTGCTGGAGGACCTTCCGTTCACGGTCATCGACCAGAAAAGCGGGGATGACATCACCCGCAGCATCCTCCTCCAGGTGATCAGCGAGGAGGAGACCCACGGCGACCCTATCCTCACCCAGGACTTCCTGTCGGAAATGATCCGGGCCTACAGCAAGAGCATGCCCGGGTTCATTGGCAATTACCTCGAGCAGAGCCTGCGGGTATTCCTTCGCCAGCAGCAGCAGCTGCGCGGCCAGATGAACCAGCTGATGGGGGGCGTGGACCCGATGGCGCCGGTCCGCGACCTCGCCCAGCAGAACCTGAACCAGTGGGTCAACATGCAGCAGGAACTCTGGAAGGCCATGCTCGGCCAGCCGCGTGGTCAGGGCCAGGAGCGCCCGGAGCGGCCACCGCATCAGGACAAGGAGTGACATTCGCCTGCCCTGGCGATCCTCCCGCTGCTGCGGTGCAAAATAAAGCTTGACATCAATGGGGGGTTTTCGTATTGTTGCATTGCAGCACGACGCAACTCCCCCAGTGTCTGCTGCGACGGCAAATCTCCCCCAGAGAAGCGCCA
>SKYU01000196.1 GCA_007127715.1 Gammaproteobacteria bacterium
TCAGCCGGTTCGGCCAGCAGCTCGGCGTAGCCGAGGATGGCAGTCAGCGGTGTCCGGATCTCGTGGCTCATGTGAGCCAGGAACTCGCTTTTCGCCCGGCTCGCCGCGGCCGCCTGCTCCATGGCCTCGCGCAGAGCCTGGATATCGATGTTCACGCCGATGAGCCGCCGTGCCGAGCCATCCGCGCGTCGCTCGATCACCCGACCGATGTCACGAATCCAGCGCCAGCCACCGTCGGCGGTCCGGACCCGGCGTTCACTGAGATAATCGGATGAACCCAGCGCCCGGTAGCTCTCCAGCGCGACCTCCATGGCCCCGAGGTCTTCGGGGTGACACTCCTCGCGCGCCAGGGGGATCGGGACGCGTCCAGTCTCGGGCGTACGCCCGCGCAGACGGAACCAGCGCTCCGAACAGTACGCCGTGCCCAGATCCAGATCGGCGTCCCACAGCCCGATCTGCCCGGTCTCCATGGCCAGCGACAGCCGCTGCTCCGCGGACTCCAGGGAACGCTGCTGGAGTTCGAGGTCGCGCGTGCGCTCCCTCAGTTCATGCTCCAGGCGCTTCTTGGCGGTGATGTCGAAGCGCAGGGTGATGAAGCGCTCTGGGCGGCCATCATCATCGAGCTGGGGGATGTGCGTCGAGTCCACCCAGAACAGCGCACCGTCGCGTGCCCGGTTGCAGATCTCGCCGCGCCAGACGCGCCCCGCGCGAAGCTCGCCCCACATGCCGCGCCAGAACTCATGATCGTGATGCCCGGAGCTGAAGATGCTGTGGTCCCGCCCGAGGAGTTCCTCTCGCCGGTAACCGCTCAGGGTGCAGAAGCCCTCGTTGACCTCCAGGATCCGCCCCCGGCAATCGGTGACGGAATAGAGCATGTGCCGGCCGATGGCACCGCGCAGCGCGTTGAGCTCCCGCAGCGCCGTCTCGTCGAGATTGCGATGCAGCGAGAGCACGACCCCACGCCCGTCCAGGACGATGCGTCGTGCCGAAATCTCGACGTTGAGGCGGCTGCCATCCCTTGCCGTGGTCACGCGCTGGAAACGCACGGACTCGCCGGTCTCCATGCGGGCCATTCGAGCCTCGACCGCACTCGCTCCCTCGGCAGATTCCATGTCGCGGATCGGCCGGCCGACGGTCTCGTCGCGCAGCTGGCCGTAGAGCCGGAGCGCCGCGGAGTTCAACCACAGGATCCGGCCACGTTCGTCGCCCTCGAGCCCGATGAGGTAGGCGGCGTCGGGCAGGCGCTCCAGCACTTCCTGGTAGGCACGCTCCCGCCCGCGCGAGGCCAGTTCATGCTCGACCAGGGCACCGAATTCCGCCAGGGTCCGCAGGCCCTGTGCGTCGAGCGCCCGGGGCTGCATGTCCAGCAGGCACAGGGTCCCGACGCGGTGTCCGTCAGGCGCGCGCAGCGGCTGGCCGGCATAGAAGCGAAAGCCGTTCTCGGCCGTCACCAGCGGCACCTCGGCGAACCGCGGATCGGCGGCGGCATCGGGCACCACCAGGGGACCCTCCTGCTCCAGCGCGGCCTGACAGAACGAGCAGTCGCGCGGCACCTCGCGTGCCGCCACGCCGAAACGCGACTTGAACCAGATGCGCCGGGCATCGACCAGGCTGATCAGGGCAATCGGCATGTCCAGTACCCGCGCCACCAGGCGGGTCAGCCGGTCGAACCGCTCCTCGTCCGGCGTGTCGAGCACCTCCAGACGCCGCAGGGCCGCGAGGCGGGCTTCCTCCTCCGGTCCTTGCCAGGGTGACTCCATCGCGCGTGCCTCGTCCGGTTACCTGGGGCAGGCGCCCCGTCCCGCGGTATATCGACCGGCTCGCGCGAAAATGAAGCCGCCGGTTTCAGGGGCCGGAGGCCGCCACTCCCATGGCCAGCTCCGGCAGCGCGGCGCGCAGCAGTGTCAGTGCCGCACCGGTGGCCGCTGCCATGGACTCGGCCATTTCCTGGTGCAGCCCGCGGCTGCCCCGGCCGGCCGCCCAGTTCACGCACAGGGCAATGCAGGCATAGGCCAGACCGAGTTCGCGGGCCAGCGCCGCCTCGGGCATCAGCGTCATGCCCACCATGTCGCAGCCATCGCGGGCCAGGCGGTCGATTTCCGCGCGGGTCTCGAGGCGGGGCCCCTGGGTGACGCCGTAGACCCCTCGCGGGGTCAGCGGCAGGCCAAGTGTCGCGCCAGCCGTGCACAGGTGCGCATGGACCCCGGAATCCATCGGATCGGTGAATTCGACATGACGCATCTCGCCCGGCCCGTCCCACAGGCTCTGTGTCCGGCCCCAGGTGTAGTCGATCAGCTGGTCCGGCAGAGCCACATGCCCAGGCGCCATCCACGGGGCGATCCCGCCGACGGCGTTGAGCCCGACGACGACACGGGCACCGGCCGCCTGCAACGCGGCGAGATTGGCCGCGTAGTTCACCCGGTGCGGTGGCCACTCGTGCCCTCTGCCGTGGCGGGCCAGAAACACCACCGGCACGCCTGCCAGCCTGCCGGCCACCGGCTGCGCCGAAGGCGGGCCCCACGGCGTGTCGAAGGCGAGCTCCTGGCGCGCATCCAGCACGCCGGGATCGTCGAGCCCCGTGCCGCCGATCAGACCGATCCGCACCGCCGGCTCACGACCGCCCATCATCGTCTCCCTGGGGCGTCACCGCGTAGATTGCCGGCAGGCCCCGCCAGTATTCGTCAACGTCCATGCCGCAGCCGAAGACATACTCATCAGGCACTTCAAGCCCCGGGAACGCCACGTCGACACCTGACACGCGGCGATCATGGACCTTCACCGCCAGCACCGCCGCATGTACCCGGCTGGCCCCGGCCGCTTGGCAGGCCGCCATCACGGCCGCAAGCGTGTAGCCCTCGTCGAGGATGTCGTCGACCACCAGTACGCAGCGCCCCTCCAGCGCCATCCGTGGCGACACCCGCCATTCAAGCGCCCCGCCCTCCCGGCCGCCGCGATAGCGGGTGGCGTGCAGGTAATCGACCTGGTGGGGAAAGGCCAGCCGGCGGCCGAGTTCGACCGTCGGCCACATGCCGCCGGACATCACCGCCAGCACGAGCGGATCCTCACCGGCCAGGTGCGCGGTAATGGCTGCCGCCTGGGCGTCGAGGGCCCGCGCGACCGTCGCGGCATCGTGGATGACGCGCGCATGCGCCAGCAGCCGGGTTGCACGCTCGGCGCGGGTCATGGCGTCACTCCGCGTCAAGCACCAGACCGGGGGGTGCAGCCAGCCTGGCAATGCGTTCACGCGCATCATGCCACTGGGGAAACGCCCGCAGTGCCGACCACTCCAGGTGACGCCGGGGGCGCAGCCGCACGAGGCGCAGCTGCGCCGCCGGGTCGGCATAGCCCTCGAGATCGCTCACCACCCGGCGCGCAGCGGCGGGCTCGTTACAGACCAGCACCATGTCGCAGCCCGCATCCAGCGCCGCCTGCGCGCGACCGCTGGGCCCGCCGCCCGACACCGCCCCCTGCATGCTGAGATCATCGCTGAACACGGCGCCCTCGAAACCCAGCCGGACGCGCAGTTCCTCGCGAATCCAGCGCGGGGAGAAACCTGCAGGCCGTGGATCCACCTCGGGGTAGATGACATGGCCCATCATCACTGCCGGCAGGCCGGCGTCGATCATGCGCCGGAATGGTTCGATGTCATCCAGCAGTTCGCCCCAGTCGCGCCGGTCGACCGCTTCGGCGACATGGGAATCGGCGACCGCGCCGCCATGCCCGGGAAAATGCTTGCCGACCGCGGCCATGCCGGCATCACGCATGCCGAGCATCAGCGCCTGCCCCAGTACCGCCACGGCCTCGGACGTGCGGTGGAGTGCGCGGTCGCCGATCACCTGCGATACGCCGCGGTCGAGGTCGAGCACCGGCGCGAAGCTCAGGTCCACGTGACAGGCGCGCAGTTCGGCGGCGAGCAGCCAGCCGAACAGTCGCGCCACCTCGCGGGCCTCCCGCGGGCTGGCGTCGTAGAGATGACCCAGCAGGCGCACGGGCGGCAGCGTGGTGAACCCGTCCCGACACCGCTGCACCCGGCCACCCTCCTGGTCGATGGCCACCAGCAACGCGGGCGAGCGCAGTGCATGAAGGGTATCGACAAGCGCGGTCAGCTGCGCCGGCGAGACGATGTTGCGCGCGAACAGGATCACCCCACCCACCTCCGGGCGCAGCAGCAGCTCCCGCTCGTCCGGTCGCAACTCCGGGCCGGCCAGGTCGACCATGACCGGTCCGAGGGTCATTCGCCGATCCTCACTTCGGTCCCGACCGGAACGCGGTCGAACAGTGCGATGACGTCGGCGTTGCGCATCCGCACGCACCCCTGGGAGCGCGGCACGCCCATCGGCTCGGTGTCAGGCGTCCCGTGGATGTAGATGAACCGGCGCATGCTGTCGACATCGCCCAGCCGGTTGCGACCGGGCTCGAGCCCGCTCAGCCAGAGGATCCGGCTCAGGATCCAGTCGCGCTCGGGATGAAGGCGGGCGAGCTCGGGGCTCCAGATCTCCCCGGTGGGCCGACGCGCCACCAGCACGGCGCCGGGCGCCAGCCCGCCACCAATGCGTGCGCGGATGCAGTGACGGCCGCGGGGCGTGCAGCCGCTGCCCTCGTGCTCGCCGGGGCCGTTCAGCGCCGTGGAGACCGCGTAGACGGCAAGCGTTTCACCATCGTCGGACAGGCGCAGACTCTGCTCGCGCAGGGAGACCTCGATCGACAGCCCCGGGTGGGGCCGCGTTCGGGTCGGCTGAATGGCGCGGGCGCTGTCCATACCCGCATCTTACCGGAGCGCAGCCGGACTGAAGAATCCCGGTTTGCGGACGATACAGCACGGAGCACACTCGAAGATCATCGATGGGGAGCGTTCATGGAGGACCCGTCCAGCCCTGATACACGTGGCGCGTCGCTGTCCGGCCAGGCACTGCTCACCGGCATCCGGACCCGGCCCACGGCGCTGCTGGAGGCCGACACCGAGGGCCGTATCCTCTGGGGCAACGCCGCCTGGGCACAGGTCAGCGGTGAGCCGGCCGAGACGCTGGTGACGCA
>SKYU01000108.1 GCA_007127715.1 Gammaproteobacteria bacterium
CTGCCCGGTTGCGGCTATCATCCTTGCCGTTGTCTTGGCGTGACAGGAGGTCACATGAGCGAGCGCATCACCCGCGGGCGGCTGTCGGTTGCGGCGGCACTGGACCGGTTCATCGAGAAGGAGGCCCTGCCCGGCACCGGCGTCAGCGCCGAGCGCTTCTGGGGCGGGCTCGATGCCCTGGTCCACGAGCTGACCCCGCATAACCGCGAACTGCTCGCCGAACGGGACCGTCTGCAGCAGGCCATCGACGACTGGCACCGCGCCCATCCCGGCCCGATCGACGATCTTGCGGCGTATCGATCGTTTCTCGAAAAGATCGGCTACCTGCAGCCGGTGCCCGATGGAGTGCGGGCCAGCACCCGCAATGTCGACCCCGAGGTCGCTGGCCAGGCTGGTCCACAGCTGGTCGTGCCGGTCAGTAACGCCCGCTATGCCCTGAATGCCGCCAACGCGCGCTGGGGCAGTCTGTACGACGCCCTGTACGGCACCGACGCCATTGCCGAGGACGACGGGGCCGAGGTGGGCGGGGCCTACAATCCCGTCCGCGGTGCCCGGGTCATCGCCTTCGCTCGCGATGTCCTCGATCGCGCGGCACCGCTGCGCGAGGGCTCACACGCCGATGCCCGCGCCTATCGCGTACGCGGTGCGGCTCTGGACATCGAGCTCGCCGACGGCTCGGTCACCGGTCTGGTCGAGCCCGGGAAGTTCGTCGGCTGGCAGGGGGAGCCCGATGCCCCCGACAGCGTGCTGCTGATCAACCACGGCTTGCACCTGGAGATCCAGTTCGACCGGGCCCACCCTGTGGGTCGCGACGATGTAGCCGGCATCAAGGACGTGCTGGTCGAGGCGGCCGTCTCGGCCATCATGGACTGCGAGGACTCGGTCGCAGCGGTTGATGCCGATGACAAGGTTGGCGTGTATCGCAACTGGCTCGGGCTGATGCGCGGCGACCTGGAAGAGACCTTCCGGAAAGGCGGACGCGAGGTCACGCGGCGGCTTGCGGCGGACCGGGAATACCAGACCTCCGACGGGTCGCTGCTGCGGCTGCACGGCCGCGCGCTGATGTTCGTGCGCAATGTCGGCCATCTGATGACTACGCCGGCGGTGCTGGACGGCGAGGGTCACGAGGTCTTCGAAGGTCTGCTGGATGCCGCCATCACCAGCCTGATCGCGCTGCATGACCTGCGGCGAGGGGAGCGCGCTGCCAGCAGCCATGCCGGGCTGCGGAATTCCCGCAGCGGGTCGGTGTATATCGTGAAACCCAAGATGCACGGGCCGGCGGAGGTCGCCTTCGCCAGTACGCTGTTTTCCCGCGTCGAGGACATGCTCGGCCTGCCGCGGGATACCCTCAAGATGGGGATCATGGACGAGGAGCGGCGGACCACGCTGAACCTCACCGCCTGCATCGCTGAGGCGGCCTCGCGCGTGGTGTTCATCAATACCGGCTTTCTCGACCGCACGGGCGATGAAATTCACACGGCCATGGAAGCCGGGCCGATGATCCGCAAGGCGGACATGAAGGCTGCAGCATGGATCCAGGCCTATGAGCGGAACAATGTCCGCGTGGGGCTCGACTGCGGGCTGGCCGGACGGGCCCAGATCGGCAAGGGCATGTGGGCGATGCCGGATCTGATGGCCGCGATGCTCGAGCAGAAGATCGGCCATCCCGAGGCCGGCGCCAGCACGGCCTGGGTGCCCTCGCCAACAGCCGCGGTGCTGCACGCGCTGCACTATCATCAGGTCGACGTGGCCGCACGCCAGGCCGAACTCGCCGCCGAGCCGGATGATGCCCCGGTACGCCTCGAAGCCTTGCTCAGCGTGCCGGTGGCAGGCTCTCCGGACTGGTCGGCGCAGGCCCGCCGCGAGGAACTCGACAACAACTGCCAGGGCATTCTCGGCTACGTCGTACGCTGGGTGGAGCAGGGTGTGGGCTGCTCCAAGGTGCCGGACATCCACGGGGTTGGCCTGATGGAAGACCGCGCCACCCTGCGTATCTCCAGTCAGCACATCGCCAACTGGTTGCGCCATGGCATTGTCACGCGCGAGGACGTGCGCGCTTCCCTGGAGCGCATGGCCGAAGTGGTGGATCGCCAGAATTCGGCAGATCCAGCCTATCGGCCGATGGCGCCGGATTTCGAAGCCTCCCACGCCTTCCGCGCGGCCTGCGACCTGGTGTTCGAAGGTGCGGCGCAGCCCTCGGGCTACACCGAGCCCCTGCTGCACGCCTGGCGGCTGAAGTTCAAGGCCGACGCTACAGCGTAGCGAACACCTCGGCGGCGGCTGCGAGGGTCTCGGCGATGTCGGCCTCGCTGTGAGCGCCTGAAACAAAGCCGGCTTCGAAGGCCGATGGGGCCAGGTAGATGCCGCGTTCGAGCATGCCGTGGAAAAAGGCGCGGAAGCGCGCCTGGTCGCAGGCGACCACCTGGGCGTAACGGGTGATCTTCCGCTCCTCGCTGAAGAAGAATCCGAACATGCCACCGATGGCCTCGACGCACAGGGGTTGGCCTGCCGTCTCGGCTGCGGCCTTCAGGCCATCAGCCAGGGTCCGCGTGCGCTGGCCGAGCGCCTCGTGGAAGCCGGGGCGGCTCAGGCCTTCCAGGGTCGCCAGTCCCGCCGCCATCGCGACCGGATTCCCGGACAGCGTGCCTGCCTGGTACACCGGGCCCAGCGGCGCGAGTTTCTCCATGATGTCGCGTCGTCCGCCGAACGCGCCGACCGGCATGCCGCCGCCGATGATCTTGCCGAGGGTGGTGAGATCCGGGCGCACGCCCAGCAGGCCCTGTGCGCCGCCAGGGTGGACACGGAAACCGGTCATGACCTCATCGAAGATCAGCACGACGCCGTGTTCATCGCACAACCGTCGCAGGGTCTCCAGGTAGCCGGGCACGGGCGCGATCATGTTCATGTTGCCGGTGATCGGCTCGATGATCACGCAGGCCAGCGTGTCGCCGCGCTCGGCGAACAGCTGCTCGAGCTGCCCGGTGTCGTTGAAATCAAGCGTCAGCGTGTGTGCCGCCAGCGCGGCGGGCACGCCTGGCGAACTCGGTACCCCGAGCGTCAGTGCGCCCGAGCCGGCCTTGATCAGCAGCGAGTCCGAGTGGCCGTGGTAGCAGCCCTCGAATTTCACGATGGTGTCGCGGCCGGTGTAGCCCCGGGCCAGGCGGATGGCGCTCATGGTGGCTTCGGTGCCCGAGCTGCACATGCGCGTCAGCTCCATCGAGGGCACGAGCTCGCGGATGCGGCGCGCCAGAACGGTCTCGGCCACGGTCGGCGCGCCGTAGGACAGACCCCGCGTGGCGGCTTCGCGCACCGCTTCGATGACCTCCGGGTGGGCGTGTCCGAGGATCATCGGCCCCCAGGAGCCGATGTAGTCGATGTACCGGCGGCCATCCTCGCCCCACATATAGGCCCCGCGGGCCTCGCGGATGAACACCGGGTCGCCGCCCACGGCGCCGAAGGCGCGGACCGGCGAGTTGACCCCGCCGGGGATGACCTCGCGGGCCTGTTCGATCAGTGTCTTGCTCATGCTGCGTCCTTGCCTGGCTGGAAAGCTGCCGGTCCCTCGGGACTGCGGAGGTTCACTATTTTGCCCACTGCGAGGAAGGTGGGACAATGCGCGCCTCATTCCTTCCTGCCGGAGTCACGATGAAGACCTGGATGTGCCTGATCTGCGGATACGTCTACGATGAAGCTAAGGGCGATCCCGACGCCGGCCTGGCGCCGGGTACGCGCTGGGAGGACGTACCGCTGTCCTGGCGCTGTCCGGACTGCGGCGCGGGCAAGGAGGATTTCGAGATGACCGAACTCTAGCCCGCCGGGTCGTCGGTCGACGACAGACGCTCCAGCCGGTGGCCCCGGGCCTCGAGCATGGCCACCACGCTGTCCTCTCCGACCAGGTGCAGGGCGCCGACCACCACCAGGTGCGTGCCGGGTGTGTCGAGCAGTGCCTCGATGGGTTCGATCCAGTCGCGGTTGCGTTCGACCACCACGGCCTCGTAGAGCCCGGGAGATTCGCGCACCGAGGCAAGCAGTTCGGCGTCCATGCGCGCGACGTCGCCACTGCGCCAGGCCGAGACGATGGCATCCGCGTCATCGCGAAGCGTCACCGCGTCGCCCAGGCTCTGCATCAGCAGGTCGATCTGCTCCTCCGTCGACAGGTTGGCGAACACCGCGATCTGCGCCTCAGCCGTCTCCAGACCACCGATCGGCTTGCCGTCGCGTACCGCCCAGGCGGTGAGCTGGACCTCCAGGCCGAACTCCGGCGCGAATCCCAGCTGCACCAGGCGCAGCTGGGTGATCGTCAGTGCGGCAAGCCAGGGCTGCACGTTCGCCAGGAGGTCGAGATCGAGGTCGATTTCCCGTGCCAGGGCGCGCGCCTCCTCCCAGCGGGCCTCACCCAGGCTGCCGGCCAGTGTCTCGCCTTCGGGCTGACGGCCGAGCCGATTGACCTCCCGTTGAAAGGCCACCGGGTCGAGCTGGTCCATCGCCAGTTCCATCACCAGGGTATCGGCCGCCTCATAGAGCGTGCGTACCCGCGTGGGCAGCTCGGCCAGCCCGGGCGGGAGCAGGTGGATCGAGCCCAGCAGTACGACCTGGCTGTCCTCGCGCTCGAGTGTCCAGGCCGCCGGCTGCGCGGTCTCGGCCACCGCCGCAGCGAACCAGGCGCAGGCCAGCAGCGCCAACGCCATGAGACCGGGAAGCCGGCCGCAACGCCGGGTCTCTGCAGGGGATAGGTTCATCGACGCAGGCTCCTGTCCTAGTCCGCGCCTTCGGCGCGCTTCACCGGCTGGTGGGTAAATCCTTTCAGCGGACCCAGTTCGGTGGCATCGCGCGCGATTTTCACCGGACTCTGGGCATACAGGCCGACCAGCTCGGCCAGCGAGATCAGCGCGTGCGTGTGGATACGCTCGTAACCATGGCTCGCATCGATCCCGAAGGTGATCAGCGCGGTACGGATGTCGTTGCCGGCTTCGATGGCCGACGCGCTGTCACAGCGATAGTAGCGGAAGATGTCCTTGTGGTGGCGGATGCCGTAGCTCTCGCAGAGGTCGATCAGCTTGCGGGTGAGGTGGTAGTCGAATGGCCCGGTCATGTCGGCCATGGCCACGGTGACGCCAAACTCGCTGGAGTTCTGGCCTGGCGCCTGAGTGCCATTGTCGATGGTCACCATCGAGGCGATGTCGCCGTGCAGGATGGTCGAGGCACCGACGCCGACTTCCTCGGCGATCGAGTACAGGAAGTAGGTGTCGACCGGCAGCTCGCAGCCGGCCTCCTGCAGTGACTTGATGGCGGCGAACATCACCGCCACCCCGGCCTTGTCATCGAGGTGCCGGGAGTTGATGAAGCCGTTGTCCAGGAACTCCGGCTGCGGGTCGATGGCCACGAAGTCGCCGATGGCGAAACCGAGGTCGAACAGGTCTTTCCGCCCGAACGACATGGCATCGACACGAAGCTCCAGGTTGTCCCACGAGACCGGCTGGGTGTCGATCTCGTCGTTGAACGTGTGTCCCGAGGCCTTCAGCGGCAGAATGGTGCCGCGATAGGACCCCTGACGGGTGAAGATCGTGCAGCGGGCCCCCTCGGCGAAGCGGGGCGACCAGTGGCCGATCCGCACCAGCGCAAGTCGGCCGTTCTCCTTGAGATCCTTGACCTGCGCCCCGAGGGTGTCGACATGGGCGATCAGCGCACGTGCCGGGTTGTGGCGGTTGCCTTTCAGGACTGCGCGGATGGCGCCGCGACGCGTGATCTCGTAGGGCACCTCGAGGCGGTCGAGCTCACGGCAGCAGAAATGTACGATCTGGTCCGTGTAGCCCGAGGGGCTCGGAATCTCCAGGAGCTTCTTCAGGATCTGCTTCAGGTAGGTGCTGTCGATCTTCAGGCGTTTCAACGATGACTCCCTTGGTATCTGCGCAGGTGCGTCGGAATGGATTGGGGAAAGAGCAGGTCGACGAAGCGCTCCGCAGTCGGCTGGGGCTCGTGATTGGCCAACCCGGGGCGCTCGTTCGCCTCGATGATCCAGTACTCGTCGCCGGCCGGGTCGGGCACCATGAAATCCATGCCGACCACGGGGATGTCGAGCGCGCGGGCGGCCTGCACCGCCGCCTGCACCAGCGTGAGGCCGAGTTCCTCGGTGACATCGTGTATGGTGCCGCCGGTATGCAGATTGGCGGTTCGACGGACCTCGATGCTGCGGCCTTCCTCGGGCACATCATCGAGCGTCAGCCCTTCGCGGGCCAGGCACCGCTCGGTCTCCGCGTCGATGGGAATGCTCGATTCACCACCGGTGGCGGCCTGGCGGCGGCGGCTCTGGCGTTCGATCAGCTGGCGGATCGTGTGCTGGCCGCTGCCGCGTACCCGTGGCGGCCGACGCACCGCGGCAGCCACCACGCGGTAATCGATGACGATGATCCGCAGGTCCTGCCCGGGCACGAATTCCTCGAGCAGCACGTTGGAATCGACCTTGCGTGCGGCCTCGATGGCGGCTTCCAGTTCGTCGGCACTGTCGATGTCGACGCTGATGCCACGACCCTGCTCGCCGCGCGCCGGTTTGACCACGACGCTCCCGCAGGTCTCGAGAAATCCGGCATTGGCTTCTGTGTCGGCTGCAGCCTGCTGGCGCGGCACCGAGAGGCCGGCTTCGACCATGATTCGCCGGGTGACCGCCTTGTCATCACAGCGGCTCATGGCAATCGCGGTGGTCAGCTCGGTGAGCGACTCGCGGCAGATCACCGCACGCCCGCCATAGCTCAGCCGGAAATATCCTGCCTCGGCGTCGAGCACGTCCACGGCGATGCCACGGCGCCGGGCCTCGTCGACGATGATGCGCGCGTAGGGGTTGAGGGCGTCCTCCGGCGGGGGGCCGGAGAACAGTTTTTCGTTGATGGAGTTGCGGTTCTTCAGAGCGAACACCGGCACGCGGACGAACCCGAGTTTCTCGTAAAGGCCAATGGCCTTGCTGTTGTCATGCAGGACCGAGAGGTCCATGTAGTGACAGCCGCGCGTCTGGAAGTGCTCGGCGAGCTGGCGAACCAGCATCTCGCCAAGGCGCGGGTGCTGGGCCTGCGGGTCCACCGCCAGGCACCACAGCGATGAACCGCCCTCGGGGTCATCGAACACGCGCCGGTGATCGACGCCGGTCACCGCGCCGAGGATGTCGCCGTTCGCGTCGTCCTCGGCGACGAAGACCGTCAGGGCGCGGCTGTCGCGTTTGGCCCAGAAAAACTGCGGGTCCACCTGCACCATGTGCCAGGCCGCGTAAATCCGGTTGACCGCTTCGGCGTCGGCCAGTGTGCACAGCCGGCGGATGTGGAAACCGGGATGGCGGCCGCGGCTGGGCCGATAGGTGTGCAGGTCCAGGCGGTAGGTGTGCGAGGGGTCGAGGAATACGTCCTGTGGTGCCTTGCTGAGCACGACATGCGGATCACGGACGTAGAAGGCGATATCGCGCTGGTCGGGACGCTCGTTCTGCAGTGCGCGGGTCAGTTCGGCAGCGTTCTCGAAGGTCTGCGCAAAATGCAGTTTGCCCCACCCGCAGTCGAGGCTCACGTTGCACGGCGGCGTACCGTCCTGCTCACGCGCGGCCCCCGCCGCCGGTCGCATGGTGCGCGAGCGCAGGCGATCGATGCGGTGCTGTTGCGGGCGTTGGGGATGGCGCTGCCGACGATCGGTCATGGGCTAGAGCCCTCGCGTCTGGAGCCAGGTTTCCAGCAGCGCGAGCTGCCAGAGCTTCGAGCCGCGCAGCGGCGTGATGTGTGCTTCCGGATTGGCCAGCAGGGTGTCGACATACCGCGGATTGAACAGCCCACGTTCGCGTGCCCGTCGATCGGTGAGAACGTCGCGTACGCGCTCGAGATACGGTCCGCGCAGGTATTTCAGTGCCGGCACCGGGAAGTAGCCCTTGGGTCGGTCGATCACGCCGGCAGGAATCACCCGCCGTGCAGCCTCTCGGAGCACGTACTTGCCGCCCTCGGGCACCTTGTGTTCCGCGGGAATCCGCGCGGCCAGCTCCACCACCTCGTGATCGAGAAAGGGGACACGGGCCTCCAGCCCGAAAGCCATGGTCATGTTGTCGACCCGCTTCACCGGATCGTCGACCAGCATGACCTGGGTGTCGAGCCGCAGGGCCTTGTCGATGGCCCGCTCGGCGTCGGGCAGGGCGAAATGGCGACGGACGAACTCACTGCTCTCGTCATGGCCGTGGTGGCGCGGGTCGAGAACCTCGAGCATCTCGTCGTGGTCGCGGTCGAAAAACGCCGCGCGATAAGTGGCCAGCGCGTCGCCGCCGTCCATCATGGGCGGATACCAGTGGTAACCGGCGAAGATCTCGTCGGCCCCCTGGCCACTCTGCACCACGCGCACGTGTTTCGAGACTTCCTCGGAGAGCAGATAGAAGCCGATGCAGTCGTGGCTGACCATGGGCTCGGACATCGCCGCGATGCAGTTCGGCAGCTCCGAGAGCGTGCGGCTGGCATCGATGAAAAGCTGATGATGGTTGGTGTCGAAATGCTTCGCGATGATGTCGGAGTACTGGAACTCGTCGCCTTTCTCGGCGTCCACGGCCTCGAAGCCGATCGAGAAGGTCGCAAGCCCGGTCTGTCCGGCTTCGGCGAGCAGGCCGACCACCAGCGAGCTGTCCAGACCGCCGGAGAGCAGCACGCCCACCGGTACGTCGGCCACCAGGCGCCGCTCGACGGCGCGACGCATCACCGCCAGCGTCTCATCCTGCCAGTCCGCAAAATCGCGTTTCTCGTCACCCGGCTGCGGCCCGAACACCGGGCGCCAGTATTCCTTCTCGCGGCTGCTGCCGTCGGCCTCGATGCTCAGGAGCGTTGCCGGCGGGAGCTTGCGCACGCCGGAGAGAACGGTCCGCGGGGCCGGCACCACCGAGTGGAAGCTCAGATAGTGATGCAGCGCCACCGGATCGAGCGAGGTGTCGAGTCCGCCGCCCTTGAGCAGCGCGGGCAGGCTGGAGGCGAACCGCAGCCGCTGGCCATCCAGTGCGTAATACAGCGGCTTGATGCCGAGACGGTCGCGGACGAGGTGTGCGCGCTGTCCATGCTGCTCCCACAGGCAGAAGGCGAACATGCCGTAGAGACGGTGTACGCAGTCAGGCCCCCAGGCATGCCAGGCCTTGAGAATCACCTCGGTATCGCCGTGCGAGAAGAAGTGATAGCCCATGCCCTGGAGTTCGCGGCGGAGTTCCGGGTAGTTGTAGATGCAGCCGTTGAACACGAGGGTGAGCCCGAGTTCGGGATCATGCATGGGCTGGTGGGCGGCATCGGAGAGGTCGATGATGCGCAGGCGTCGGTGGCCGAAGGCCATCGGCCCGCGGGCGAACACGCCGTCTCCGTCGGGGCCTCTGGGCGTCATCTGCGCGGTCATCGCGGCGACCCGGCCGACATCCGGACGGCTGCCGTCAAAGGTGATTTCGCCGGCTATTCCACACATGGGTGTCCTGCTATCGTTTTCAAAGACTTATAGGGTACCACAGGGCTGTTTCGGTGCTCGCTGACGCGCGCTCCGATGGGAAGGCGGAACCGCGGACTCCCCGGCGTGACCTGACGGTGGCGGCGTTGTCCGATTGCCGCGTCCCATGGTTTCATGGTGAGCATAGGGAAGCACGAACCGGTGGTCACGGCGGTACAGGCAGTGGTTACCGGGGTGTAGTCATTTGCCCTGAGCAGTGAGGTGTTCTGACGTGTACCACAGGATCATGGTCCCGATCGATCTGGCGCATGTCGACGCGCTTGAACCGGCATTGCAGGTGGCGGGCGACATCGCTAGGCTCTATGGAGCGAAGATCTGGTATGTCAGCGTCACCGCCAACACCCCGGGGCCGGTTGCGCGCACGCCGGCTGATTACGAAAAGAAACTGACAGCGTTCGCGATGCAGCAGGGTGTCGAGCACGGCCAGCAGTTCGAGTCGCGGGTGCTCATCAGTCATGATCCGGTCGCCGACCTCGAGGACCTGCTGGTCCAGTCGATTGCCGAAATCGGCGCTGATCTGGTGGTCATGCAGACGCATCTGCCGCGCAAGCTCGATGCTCTGTTGCCGGCGCATGGCGGGAAAGTCGCGACTCGAGCGCCTGTGTCGGTGTTGCTCGTGCGGTCGTGACCGTCTCACAGCCCATGGAGGTGGCTTGTGGAACCCGAACGGAACAATAAAGAAGCCGCCGAGGAGTACGCGCCCGGCGAACGTCTGCCGCCTCCGGAAGGCGAAGCCACGCTGATCGATACGGACTATGTGATCGGGCAGGACAATCTCACCGCGTCACCGCTCGGGATCAATCTCGATATCCACGGCAAGGTCTTTGCCATCTCGGCACTGGTCACGGTGTTTTTTCTGTTTGTCACCCTGGCATTCCAGACGCAGGTGGAACCGCTGTTCAACGCCATACGTGACTGGCTCACCGGAAATCTCGCGTGGTTTTTCATTCTCGCGGGCAATGTCTTCGTACTGCTGTGTCTGGGGCTGATTTTTTCGCCCTTGGGCAGGGTACGGATTGGTGGCAGCGAAGCGGATCCTGATTTCTCCTACACCGGCTGGTTTGCGATGCTGTTTGCCGCCGGCATGGGCATCGGTCTGATGTTCTATGGCGTGGCGGAGCCCATCACGCACTTCGATGCCGCCCTGGCAGGGACCACTGCGGAGAACGGTGTTCGGACCGACTGGTCGCCGCTGGGCGGTGCCGCGGGCGATCCGCAAGCCGCCGCCAGGCTGGGTATGGCAGCTACGATATTTCACTGGGGGCTGCACCCCTGGGCGATCTATGCAGTCGTGGCGCTTGCGCTGGCGCTGTTTTCGTTCAACAAGGGTCTGCCACTGACGGTCCGTTCAATTTTCTATCCGGTGCTTGGCGAGCGCGTGTGGGGATGGCCGGGTCACGTCATCGACATGCTCGCCGTCTTCGCCACCCTGTTCGGTCTCGCCACCTCGCTTGGGCTGGGGGCGTCGCAGGCCTCCGCCGGTCTGGCGCACCTTTTCGGTATCCCTGAAGGCGACGTGACCATGGTGCTGCTGATCATCGGCATCACCCTGGTCGCCACGGCCTCGATCATGCTCGGGGTCGACAAGGGTGTGAAACGGCTGTCCCAGGTCAACATGGTGCTGGCAGCGCTGCTGATGCTGTTCGTGATCATCGTGGGCCCGACGCTGCTGATCCTCTCGGGGTTTTTCCAGAATCTCTGGGCCTACGTGGCACATGTTCCGGCCCTGTCCAACCCGTTTTTCCGCGAAGACGCAAACTTCAGCCAAGGCTGGACGGCATTCTACTGGGCATGGTGGATCAGTTGGTCGCCCTTCGTCGGCATGTTCATCGCGCGTATCAGCCGCGGGCGGACGGTTCGTGAGTTCCTGGTGTCTGTCCTGCTGGTGCCCTCCCTGGTCTCGGTGTTGTGGATGACGGCCTTCGGTCAGACTGCCATCAATCAGTTCGTCGCGGACGGCTTCGAGGGCGTCAAGATTGCAGCGCTCGAACTCAAGCTGTTCGTCATGCTCGGCCAGCTTCCGCTGGCGGAATTGACCTCGCTCATCGGTATCGTGCTTGTGGTGGTGTTTTTCATCACCTCGTCCGATTCCGGCTCGCTGGTGATCGATACCATCACGGCGGGTGGCAAGGTCGATGCACCAAAGCCCCAACGCGTGTTCTGGGCGCTGATCGAAGGGGCTATCGCGATTGCCCTGTTACTCGGCGGCGGGCTGGTGGCGCTGCAGGCCATGACGGTATCAACGGGCCTGCCCTTTACTCTGGTGCTGCTGGTCGGCTGTTACGCCATCATCAAGGGGCTGCTGAGTGAGCCGCGTGGCTAGCCGCACGGCCAGGAGGTCGTGGTTTCGGATGCGGCGCTAGCACCAGAGCTCGCCGACACGGGCCTCCCGCCCCAGGCGGGTAGCGATCTGCGCCTGGAACAGTTCGGCGGTCGCCAGCGCATCGATGACGGCATGGTGCGGGGGGTAACCAGGCAGGCCATACCGCGCGCGGCAATCCTGCAGCCGCAGAGACAGCTGCCCACCGCCCAGCCACCGCCTGATCCGCGCGCTCAGGGGTTGGCGGTGGACGCGTGCCTCCAGTTCCATGGTGTCGATCATGGGAAACACCAGGCTCTCGCCCAGCCGAAACCGGATGGCCGATTCCAGGAACGCGCGTTCGATGCTGCGGTAGTGCACCACGGGCAACCGGCCGGCCATGGCCTGAAGGACGTCCCCGAGCGCTTCGTTCAGATCCGGGGCATCCGCGAGGTCAGCATCAGTGATGTGATGAAGCACTACCGAGCGGGGCTCAAGGGGGAAGCGCGGCTTGAGCAGCCACTGCCGTCGTTGCGAGAACAGGATTCTGTCCAGGTCGAAGGGCACCACACCGATACTGATGATGGAATGTCTGCGCGGATCAAGACCAGTGGTCTCGATATCGAGGGCGACCAGCGGTGCCTCCTCGAGGGGCATCGCGGGTGTGATCTTGAAGGCCCGGAAAAACGCCTGCAATCGCGGGTCCCTCGCCGCCTGTTGCCGGTCGGCGATATATGCCGCCCAGTCCTCGCCTGCGCTGCTCTGTGTACCCACTAACCGGCACACTCAGCGTCGGCTGGCAGGGATCGGGTAGCGGAACTGCAGGAACTTCTGTGCGTCGCTCAACAGCTGAAACGCGTCCTTGAGATTGTGCCGCTCGGCACTGGAAATGTTTTCAGGCTGGACGCTGTTCCCGGGAGGCTGGTCGCGTTGTAGCGCGATCGCCTGATGCCGGATACGCACCATGGAGATGAATTCGAGAGCGTAGCGGATCCGTTCGCTGACCCCCGACGGCAGCAGATCGGTTTGCGAGATGTCGTTCAGTCGATCATAGGAGTTCTGCGCCGTCGATCCGGCAGCCAGCGCGTGCACCCGGATCAGGTCGACCATGGGTGCGGTGCCCCGGCGCTTGACGTTGATGGTGTTGTTTTTCTTGCCGTCTTTTTCCATCACGAAGTTGCGGAAAAAACCCAATGGTGGAGTGCGGTTTGAAGCGTTTCGCGCCATCGCGGCCAGAAACAGCGGTCGGCGAGGAGCCTCGGTGGCGATCAGTTCCTTGAGTTGTGTCACGAAGATCTCTTCGCCGCATACAGCATCCAGATCGAAGAAGATGGAACTGTGCAGCAGGCGCTCCGGGGTGGGATTGTCGAGCCAGTCCCGGAAATATGTTTTCCAGGTCGCCAGCGGTTGTCGCCAGCGCGGATTGGTGGCCATGATGCCCCCTGTGCAGTAGGTGTAACCACAGGCGGCGAGGCCATCGCTTACGCGCCTGGCCATTTCGAGGAAATACTCATCGTGCTGCGCCGGGTCGAAGTCATCATCGAGCACCAGGGCGTTGTCCTGGTCGGTGACGATCGTCTGCTCATTTCGTGCCATCGAGCCCAGCGCCATGAAGGCGTACGGCACCGGTGGTGGCCCGAGCTCCGCCTCGGCGAGCTCCAGCAGCCGGCGGGTGAATCCCCGCCCAATGGTAGACAGTGCAGCACCGATCATCTCGGCGCTGGCGCCTTCTTCCACGAGGCGCACGAAAGACTCGCGTACATCCGGGAGCAGTTTCGCCAGTGCCTCCGCGTTGGGTTGTGAAAAGATTCTGTCGGCAAGGTACAGCCCGGTGTGCGTCTGATGGCGGATGATATCGGAGATATGCAGGATGCCGATGGGGCGGCGGCGATGCAGCACCGGCATGTGTTTGACATTGTTGCGTAGCATGGCGAGCATCGCGTCCTGCAGGATTTCATCGGATTGCACCGTGAAGGCATGTTCCGCGACGATCGCCCCGATCGGGGTGTCGCAGCCCCGGCCTTCCGCCACCACACTCCGACGGAAGTCGCTGTCCGTGACGATCCCGAGCAGACGGCGGGGCTCTCCGTTCTCGGCGAGGACGTTATGCCGTGGATTGTCGTCCGGCTCGGCAAGTACCAGGGCTGCGCTGGCATGAGCGTCGGTGATCTGTCGGGCGGCCTCCTGCACGGAGAGTGTGGCGTCGACCAGCACCGCGGGGCGGGTGATCAGTTTGCGCACCCGTGTCGTCATCATGCGCGCATCGTCCGCATGTTTTTCCACGACGGATTTGAGGCGCGGCTGATCAAGTTCGACAAAATCCGCGAACTGCTCATCCTCGGCGCATAGTCGTTCGAACAGCGCTTCCGGGATCAGATAGACCAGCGTGTCTTCGATGGCCTTTGCCGGGAAGTGGGCACGGTGGTTCCGCAACAGGCTGAAATGCCCGAAGATGTCACCTTCCTCCAGACGATTATGCAGGGCGCCGCTGCGTCTGAAGATATCCACGGCGCCGCTGCGGATGTAGTAGAGCTCCGTCACCGGGGCGTCGCGTGTCAGGATATCGCTGCCGGCCTTGAAGTAGGCGGCATCCATATTCTCCGCCACGGTGTCGAGCAACTCGTCTGACAGTACGTCGAAGGGAGCAAACCGCGACAGATGCTGGCGGATTTCCATCACCTCTGGCTGCATGGCCTCGCTCTGTCCGCCGCCTAGAAGTAGTAGCCTACATTAATGTTCAGCCGTGACCGCCATCGTCCCGAAGACCCCTCGGCGAGGCCAATACCGTCGCCACCCGCAAACCACATGTTCCTGCCTGCAATCCAGTCGATGTAGCTGTGCAGGCCGCCAGCGGAGATGGCGCAACCGGTTATGTTCTGGATCGAGTTGGCCGAGTTGTCCACCCGGGGGTTGATATAGGTGAAATTGTTGTAACAGGTCACCCCGGTGACCGGGCCCCAGGCAATATCGAATGCACGGGCGAGGTTCGCCGACCACACCTGTCCTCGCGCGGCGATCAGGAATGGCGAATTGAACGCGCCGAACTGCAGGAAGTCCCTGGATACCCCCTCGGGGTTTTTCGGGCTGTAGCTGTAGGTGATGCCCTGCAGTTGCAGGTTCCATGGGCCGCGTTCGGCATTCAGGTGAGCGGCGACCGCCCAGCGATGGCCGTTTCGTTCGGTCAGGCGATTGTAGATCCGTCCGCCCTGCAGGCTCACACCGAGTTCAGTGCTCTGGTCGTCAGCCTGCCGAAACACGCGGGCTGCCCGGACATTGACCTGGTTGGTCTCGCTGTTCTGTTGGTCGTCGCTGGTGACCAGGTCGAAGGAATAGCGCCCGGCGCGGCTGTCATCGGCGTATTCAGGGTTCTTGAAGAAAGCGTAGTGGAAGGTCCAGTCGGACAGCGCATGAACCAGCTTGATTCCGGTGTCGTGGTCGTCCTCGAAGCCCATGTAGTACGTGCCGCCGAACCAGAAGCTGTGCGAAGCGTAGGGCAGGATCCCGAAGGGCACCTGGGTGATGCCGAGTTCCGCATGGAGCGTATCCGTGAACCGGTAACCCACCCAGGCATGATGAATGGCCTGAAAGTCGTTGTAGCGTCGCCATTCGGCGTCCAGCATCACCTCGCCAAGGGTGCCGCGCATGTTGAGCCGGATAAGCTCGAGCTCGAAATCGCCGAGACGATCCTTGTTCTGTCTGTCGTAGTCGCGCCAGGCGTAATTCAGGCGTACCGCTCCACCAAAAGTGACGCCGTCATCGTCGGCACTGGATATCGAAGGAAGGGCAAGCAGGCTTGCGGTTATCACCAATCCTGGAATCTTGCCAATGATCATCCCGCATCCCTCCTGACACGACTGGATCACCAGGCTGGGGCGTACCTGAACTGTTCTGTGGGCCCAGAGTACTGGAGGGAAGCTAGCACACAGGTAGGGTGTATGAGCCTGCCAGATCAGGTCTCCAGCCAGCATACCTCGGTCTCGATCCTGCCGTCCGGGTGCAGCGTCAGCCAGCGCCAGGCGGGCGGACGGTCGTCGGTGGCGAACTCGTCGCTGCCTGGCAGGAACTGTCCGCAGGTGGCCGGCGTGCTCAGCCAGCGGACACCGTCGAGGTGACGGTCGCTGGCCTGGTGCACGTGGCCCCAGAGCACGCCCCGCACGCGCGGGTGGCTGGCGATCAGCTGCCGGAACTCCACCGCGTCGGCGAGCATGTGACGGTCGACCCAGCGGCTGCCCATGGGCAGTGGCTGGTGATGCACGCAGACCAGCGCGTGCTCGTGGGTGCTGGCCGAGAGCGCCTCGTCGAGTCGGGCGAGCTCCGCCTCACCGAGCCTGCCGGCGGGGTTGCGGGGCAGACGGCTGGAGAGCATGACCAGCTGCCAGGTCCCGATCAGGGGCGTGGCGCACAGCGTGAAGGGTGGCCGGTCGAGCAGGCCGCGCATGCGCTCAGGGTCGTCATGGTTACCCGGCAGACAATGTACGGGCAGCTCGAGCGGGGCGAGCAGGTCGGCGAACGCCTGGTAGGCGCCGCGGCTCTCGTCCTCGCTGAGATCGCCGGTGGCGAGTATTGCGGCTGGCGGCCATTGTGGCGGTGACTGCGCCGCGCGCAGAACAGCCGCCAGTGACTCGTGGGTGACCACGTCGCGAAGGCTGCGCGACGGATCTGCGAACAGGTGGGTGTCAGTGAGGTGCAGCAGGCGGACCGGAACACTCATGTCATGGAGCTCCGCTGTCACTCGATCCTGCCGGTGGCCGCTTGCGGGACCGGCGCCCGGGGCCGCTCCTGCGACCCCGAGCGCCGACACCTGCTCAGTAGCGGTAGTGCTCGGGCTTGAACGGGCCCTGCTGCGGTACCCCGATGTAGGCGGCCTGCTCACTGCTGAGCTCGGTGAGCTGCGCACCGATCTTCTTCAGGTGCAGCTTGGCGACCTTCTCGTCGAGGTGCTTGGGCAGCACATAGACCTGGTTGTCGTAGCGTTCGCGGTGCTGCCAGAGTTCCATCTGCGCGATCACCTGGTTGGTGAACGAGGCCGACATCACGAATGACGGGTGCCCCGTCGCACAGCCGAGGTTCACCAGTCGA
>SKYU01000171.1 GCA_007127715.1 Gammaproteobacteria bacterium
CGCGCCCTGCTGCCCGGTCCCCGCTTTCGGCGGGTGGCACGGCTGCGGTAGAGTGCCATCGCCACACGCCCCCGCGGAGCCGCCATGGCCATGACCGACAATCTGCAACGCCTGGCGGCCGGCGCCGTGCTGGCGCTGGCGATCGGCTACATCCTGCACATCGGTCGCGGCATCCTGGTGCCGCTCGTGCTCGGCCTGTTCATCGCCTACGTGTTCTGGACCATCGTCGCCTGGGTGCGCAACGCGCCGGTGATCGGTCGGCGGCTGCCGGACTGGCTGGCCCACGTCGGCGCGCTCGTGCTGATCACGCTGGTGATCTGGGGGCTGGTACTGATGGTCACCCAGAATATCGCCATGGTGGAGCGCCAGCTGCCGACCTATCGGGCGAACCTCGAGGTGCTGATCGAGCAGGTCTCGGAGCTGCTCGGACTCGACGAGGTGCCGACTTTCGAGCAGCTGGGTGACGAACTCGTCGCGCGCATCGATATGGGGCGGCTGGTGGGTGGCGCTGTCGGGGTCGTCTCGGCGCTGATCGGCAATCTGGTGGTGGTGTTCATCTACACGGCCTTCATCATGCTCGAGCGCCTGGCGCTGGTGACCAAGCTGGAGCGGCTGACGGGCAGTGCCCAGGGCGGCCAGAGAATGGCCAAGGCCCTTGGTGAGATCGGCGGGCGGATCGGTCGTTTCCTCTCCCTGAAGGCGTTCGTGTCGGCGATCGTGGCCGCCGGCAGCTGGGTGATCATGCGCCTGATCGGCATCGATTTCGCCGAGTTCTGGGCCGTGCTGATCTTCGTGTTCAACTTCATCCCCTACGTGGGAAGCTTCTTCGCGGTGCTGTTGCCGGTCATGCTGACGCTGCTGCAGTTCGGTGCCATTGGAACCTTCCTGGTGGCGCTGGTGAGTCTGACCGGTGTGCAGGTGCTGGTCGGGAATTTCCTGGAGCCGCGTCTGATGGGGCGTTCGCTGAACCTCAGTCCCATCGTCATCCTGCTGTCGCTGGCGGCCTGGTCCTCGCTCTGGGGCCTCGTCGGGGCGTTCCTGTGCGTCCCGATCACGGTCGTCATGCTCATCGTGTTTTCCGAGTTCGAGACCACGCGGCCGCTGGCCATCCTGCTAAGCCAGGACGGTCGCATCGATCCGGAAGAGCAGACCCGCGGTGTCTGAGCGCCTGTCACAGGACTGCAATGTTCACGGGTCAAAGTGACAGGTTGACCTGAAATCCGGAGGATGTCGTTCCAGGCCCCCTATCGAGCCCATGCGATTCGCCCCGACACTGCTGTTTCTTCTGCTCTGGCTGACTGCAGCCGGGCTGGCAACCCCGGCAAGCGCTGCGGGCGACATCCTGGAGCGCCCGCTGCCCGACGCCGGTGATTTTCCGCGTCAGCCGATCCGCATCATCGTCTACACCAGCCCCGGTGGGCTGATCGATTTCACCGCGCGCCGTTTCGCCGATATCGCGCGCCGCCATGCGCCCGAGCAGCCCTTCGTGGTGATCAACCGGCCGGGCGGCGGCGGCATCGTGGCTTTCGAGGAAGTGCTGCAGCAGCCGGCTGACGGATACCACATGCTGGCCGTCACCCGGTCGAACATCTCCAAGATGATCGCCACCGGCCGTGACGACCTGATCGATCGGATCGACTGGCATTCCTACATCATGGAAAACGCGCACGTGATCATCACCAATGCGCGGATCGGCAAGCAGAGCTGGCGTGAGGTCTACGAAGACGCACTGCGCCGAGGTGATCGCCAGCTCTGGCTCGGTGCGGACATCGGCGGGGTCAAGCATGTCTCGGGTGTGAAGATGGCCCGGCAGGCTGGCATGGAGATGCGCTGGATCCCCTACGGCAGTGGCGGGGAGGCCATGGCGGCGCTGATGGGCGGGCTGGGCAGCGTCTATCTGGGCAACCCCCGCGATGCCATGATCTCGGATGACCTGCGTATCGTGGCCGTTGCCGCGCGCGACCGTCTTTCCGCCTTCCCGGACGCCCCGACCTTCACCGAACTGGGTATCCCCGGTCTTGAGAACGAGCATATCTGGCGAGGATTTGCGTTTCGTGAGGGCGTGCCCGAGGCGCGCCGCGCATGGTTCGCCGCGCTGATCGAAAAAGTCGCCAACGATCCGGAGTGGATCGAGACCTGGGCGAACGAGGGCGTCGATCTCGAATACCGGGACAGCGAACGCTTCGGTCGGATGGTCGAGCGCGATGTCGAGGAGTTCTCGTTCTACCTGCGTGAGATGGGCTTGCTGCGTGAGCCCGGCACGCGGGAGTCGCTGCTTGCGGGCATTGGCGAAGACCCGGCGCTGCAGTTCTTCCAGGTGCTGCTGGTGGTGATCAACCTGGTACTCGCCTTCGTACTGCTGCGGACTTCGTTCAGGGATCGGTTCGGCGAGTTGATGGTGCTGTCGGTGGTGCTGTCGCTCGCGCTGCTGTTTTTCGCGATGACCGAGGGTCTGCCACCGCCGAGTCCGGTGGATACGGTCGGTGCCCGCGGGGTCCCGCGACTGTGGATTTTCGTGCTGCTGCCGCTGGCGCTCTACCAGGTCTTCCTGATCCTGCGCCAGAGAAAGAAAGGCGGCGGCAAACCCAGGAAAAAGCCGCTGTTGCTGTTCACGTCGCTGGGGTTCATGACCAGCTACGTGCTGCTGGTGCCCATTCTGGGCTACCTGCTGGCCTCGGCGCTGTACATGCCGGCGTTGCTGTGGCTGCTGAATTACCGTCATCCGGTGATCATTGCCACGCTGACGGGGGCCTGGCTGGCGTTCTCCTATTTCGTGTTCCAGCGGGTGCTGTTCGTCGATCTGCCCGCCGGAACCTTGCTGGCCAGGCTGCCGTTCGGCTGAGGTGCCGAGGCGGGGCCGAGGAGTGTTGGTTCAATGCTTGAACTTCTGCTGGGCGGCCTCGGCAGCGCGCTGACGCCCGCCGCACTGGTCGCCATTGTCGGCGGCATCGTTCTCGGCATCATGGTGGGCGCCATGCCGGGGCTGTCGCCGTCGATGGGTGTGGCGCTGCTCGTACCGTTCACCTACGGCATGTCGCCTCTGCTCGCGCTGATCCTGCTGGTGGCCATCTACATCGGGGCCAGTTACGGCGGCTCGATCACGGCCATCACCATCAACGCGCCCGGTACGGCGTCAGCGGTGGCCACGGCGCTGGATGGCTACGTGATGACCACCCAGGGCCGGGCGGCGACGGCGCTGGGGCTGTCCATCGTGGTCTCCTCGGTGGCGGGGGTGCTGGGCACGATCGTGCTGATCTTCTTCTCGGTGCCGCTGGCAGCGGTCGCCGTGGGTTTCCATCCGGCCGAGTACTTCGCGATGTCGGTGTTCGGCCTGGCCACCATCGCCTCGATGGCCGGCGAGAACTGGATGAAGGCGTTCACGGCGGCGCTGCTGGGCCTGCTGCTGAATACCGTGGGAACCGATCCGATTTCCGGTGCCGAGCGTTTCACCTTCGACGTCACGCCGCTCTCCGACGGGTTCCTGCTGATCCCGGCGCTGATCGGCCTGTTCGCGCTGAGCGAGGTCTTCACGGGTATCGAGAAGCGGGCGTTCAAGGTGGCCCGGCTGGACAGCATGGGCAGTCAGTGGCCCACCTTCAGCGACTACTGGCGGCTGAAGTTCCTGACGCTGCGCTCGACCCTGATCGGCACCATCATCGGCATCTTTCCCGGAGCCGGTGCGACGATCGCCTCGTTCATCTCGTATGACATCGCCAAGCGCGTCAGCCGCAAGCCCGAGGACTTCGGCAAGGGCAGCAGCGAGGGTGTGGCTGCCGCCGAGGCGGCCAACTCGGGCTCGGTGGGTGGCGCGATGGTGCCACTGCTGACCCTGGGGATTCCGGGCAGCGCCACCACCGCGGTCCTGATCGGCGCGATGATGATCCATCGGCTGACGCCGGGGCCGCAGCTGTTCATCTCCGACCCCGGCCTGATCTACGGCATCTTCGGCGCCATGTTGCTGGCGAACCTCGTCCTGCTCGGCGTGGGGCTGGCGGGCAGCCGGTTATGGATCAAGGTGACCATCATCCCCAAACAGGTGCTGTTCACCCTGGTGACCATGATGGCGGTGGTCGGCTCCTATGCCGTGCGCAACTCGATGTTCGACGTGTTGTGCTGCCTCGGTTTCGGCATCCTGGGCTGGATTCTGCGGCGCTACAACTACCCGCTGGCCCCGGTGATTCTCGGCATGGTGCTGGGTTCGATCGCCGAGACGAATTTCCGCCGGGCGATCATGATGGACGGTGGACTGGTGTTCTTCACCCGGCCGGTCAGCGCTGTCATGCTGGCGCTGGGCCTCGCGTCGTTCATCCTGCCGTTCCTCGCCATCCGGCGGGCGCGTCGGCGGGCCGCCGAGAAGTCTGGCGCGCCCCCCGGTGAGGCCGGTGGCAAGACCGGAGAGCATGGCTGAGGGTCCGCTCCGTGCGCTGTCGCCCACCGCCTGCCCTGCACGCCGTGGCCCGATAGGTTAGGGTATTGGCTGGTTTGCATGGCACGGAGGCCAGGGAGGACATCTTGGGTGAATGGTTTGCGGAATACCCGTTTGCGCTGCTGCTGGTCGCGGCAGGTATCGTCGTCGCAGTCGTGCTGACGGTGCGGGTACTGAGCAGACGCAGAAATCTGGAGCGAGGCCCGGAGAAGGGCACCGCGGCGAATCCGGACAAGGTCAGGCGCCAGAATCCACCGGACTGAAGCCCGAGGCGCAGGATTGGTCGGGGTGAGAGGATTCGAACCTCCGGCCCCTGCCTCCGGAATTCACACTATTTTTGGGTAATTTTAAGCCTTGCTTAACAAGTGCGCCAGTTACTCTCGGTTCTGCGGTGTGCGCAGACCCGCAAGATTTGTAAGCTATTGCTTGCAATTGTAAGCTAATCGCTCCAGCTCTCAGCCTACGCACTCCTCAGTTGCTTACTTTTGTAAGCAAATTCCACGGCAACTGATTCGGAG
>SKYU01000162.1 GCA_007127715.1 Gammaproteobacteria bacterium
CGCGCTGGCCGCCTGCGGGCCGGCCGACGAGGCGCCACGCCCGGGCGCAGCCCCGACGGCCGACGCCGGCGTGGTCTTTCATCGCGGCAATGGCGCCGAGCCCGACACACTCGACCCCCACCGCTCGGAAGAGACCGCCGCCGCGGCGATTCTGCGCGATCTCTACGAGGGACTGACCACCGAGACCGTCGACTCCACCGTCGTGCCGGGCATGGCGGCGTCCTGGGAAATCAGCGATGACGGCCTGGTCTACACCTTCCAGCTGCGCGAGAACGCCCGCTGGTCAAACGGCGATCCCGTGGTCGCCGAGGACTTCGTCGCCGGCATGCGTCGCAGCGTCGATCCTGCGACCGCCACCACCTATGCGCAGATGCTCTGGCCGATCCGCAACGCCCGCGCCATCACCGAGGGCACTCGGCCCGTCGAGGACCTGGCCGTCACGGCGGTGGAAGACCGTCTGCTGAGAATCGAGCTGGAAAAACCGGCGCCCTACTTTCTGGGCATGCTGACGCACTCCGCCACCTATCCCGTGCACCGGCCGACGCTCGCCCAGCACGGCGGCCGCTTTGCACGGGCGGGCATCAAGGTCTCGAATGGGGCCTACCAGCTCGACGATTGGGTGGTCCAGTCGCATGTCCGGCTGCGCCGCAACCCCTACTACCACGACGCCGACAACGTCCAGATCGACACCGTCTATTTTCATAACACCGAAGACGTGAACAGCGAGTTCAACCGCTTCCGCGCCGGAGAGCTCGATTTCACGATTCAGATCCCGAACACCCAGATCGACTGGATCCGGCGCAACCTCGCCGACTCGCTGCATGTCGCACCCTATCTGGGCACCTATTACTTCTCCCTCAATATCAGCCGGCCGCCCTTCGACGACGTCAGGGTGCGCCAGGCCCTGAACATGGCCATCGACCGTGAGATCATCGTCGAGCGGGTCACTGGTGTGGGCGAGCGGGCTGCCTATGCCTTCGTGCCCGACGGCACTGCGAACCATCAGCCGGTACAGTTCGAGTGGGCCGACTGGCCGGTCGAGCGCCGCCACGAGGAAGCCCGTCGCCTGCTCGCCGAGGCCGGATATGGCCCGGACAATCCGCTGCGCCTGGAGCTGCTGTTCAACACCAGTGAGAACCATCGCCGGATCGCGGTGGCCGTGGCCTCGATGTGGGAGGAGATCCTCGGTGTGCGCGCCTCGCCCTTCAACCAGGAATGGAAGGTCATGCTGCAGACCCGTCGCGACCTCAGCGCCTGGCAGGTGATGCGTTTCGGCTGGATAGGTGACTACAACGACCCCTTCACCTTCCTGGAGATCCTGCAGACGGGCCACGGCCAGAATATCGTCGGCTGGTCCAACGAAACCTTCGACCGGCTGGCCACGGAAGCGCAGATGGAACGGGATCTTGACGCTCGCGCAGCCCTGCTGGCCGAAGCCGAACGGGTCATGCTGGCCGATCACCCGCTGATCCCCCTGTATTTCTACACCAGCAAGCGGCTGGTCCGGCCTCACGTCAAGGGTTTCCAGCCGAACATCATGGATCGCCACTACACCCGGCATTACCGAATCGAGCGATGATGAGCGGATCCGAGCCCGCGACCGGTGCGGCGCCTGCGCCGGAATCTTCACCGCAGCAACCCCTGTCGAGGCTGCTCGAGGCGCTTTCGCGCATCGTGGGTGAGCCGCAACTGCTGACTTCCGAGGCGGATTGCCGGTTCTACGCCACCGACATCTATCGGACGGCGCAATGGCCGTTTGCTGCGGTCGTGCGGCCCGGTACCGTCGAGACGCTGCAGGCGGTGGTCACCGCCTGCGCCGAACATGGGGCGCCCATGGTCGTCCGGGGAGGTGGGGCCTCCTACACCGACGCCTACCTGCCGACCCGGGCGGGCAGCGTGTGTATCGACACCTCACGCCTCCAGGGCATCGAAATCAATGCCGAGGACATGTACGTCACCGTCGAGGCGGGTGTCACATGGGCAGCACTGCACGATGCGCTGGCAGCACAGGGGCTGCGCACACCCTTCTGGGGCCCTTTCTCGGGGATCGCCGCGACGGTTGCGGGCGGCATGTCGCACTATGCGGTGAACTATGGCAGCGGCACCTATGGCGTGTCGGCCGAATCGCTGCTGCAGATGGACGTGATTCTTGCGAGCGGCGAGCTCATCCAGACAGGCTCCGCGGGCGCCGACGGCTGCCTGCCCCACTTCCGATTTTACGGGCCTGATCTCACGGGGCTTTTCGTCGGCGATGCCGGCGCCTTCGGGGTCAAGGCAAGAGTGACGCTGAGACTGGTCCCGCGCCCTCGCGGCTTCGCGGCAGTGTCGTTCGGGTTCGAGGACGGTGAGCGATGCCTCCACGCCATGATCGAGGCTGCACGACTCGGGGTGGTGGCGCAGAATTTCGCGATGGATCCGCGGCAGCAGAAAGGCGCACTGGACCGGATGGCTTCGACCAGTCCCTGGGCGGCGGCCGGTTCGGTGTTCCGATCGGCCCGCCATCCGCTGGACGGGCTGCTGCAGGTTATGCGTCTGGCTGCCGGCGGACGAAATTTCCTGCGTGGGGCGAACTATTCCGCGCACTTCAGCACAGAGGGCGTGTCGCCGGCGGAGGCACGGGAAAAAATGGCTGCCCTGCGCCGTGTGCTGCAACGCCATGGCGCGGAAGTCGCTGCATCCATTCCAACCTATTTCAATGCGAACCCGTTTCTGCCGCTGACACCCATTCTCGGACCGAACGGAGAGCGCTGGAAGCCCACCCACGCGATCCTGCCTTTTTCGCGTGTTCTGCAACACCACGCCGATGTCGAGGCGCTGGTCGCCGAGTATGCCGGCCGGATGGCGGAGCATCGGGTCAGGCTGACGCGCATGCTGATGTTCGTCTCCACCCACGCGTTCGTCTATGAACCCACCTTCCTGTGGGAAGATGAACGGCTTGCCTACCATGAACGGGTCTATCCGGCGGCACTGCTCCCCGGAGTTCCGCGACATCCGGCAAACCCGGCCGGGCGAGCACTGGTGGCTGAAATCAAGGACAGGCTGCAGACGCTCTGCATCGCCAACGGCGCCAGTCATCTGCAGGTCGGCAAGGATTATCCGTATCTCGCCACGCGGCGACCGGCGCTCGGTGCGTTCGTCCGGGAACTCAAGCGAACCCTGGACCCTCACGGGCTGATGAACCCGGGCGCACTCGGGCTGTAGGGGCGCAGGGCCCGCCGGGGCTACTCCTCCAGACCCTCGAAGCGGATCAGCCGCGAGAGGGCTTCCTCGAGTTCCGCGCGACAACGGGCGCTCACCTCGTGGAGGTAGGCGTGCATGCGCGCGTCCTCGGCATTGCGGTTCTCGCATTCGGCCGAGTAATCCTCGAAGGCATACAGCTGACCCACCAGAGTCGCGAGATGATGGGGGCACTCGCAGCCGATCTGTGTGGTGGACTCACGCAGGCGGTTGAGCCGCGCCTGCGAATAGCGCCGCCGCGGGATATCGCCCGTGGTCTCTGGAACAAGCGTCTGATCGACCGGGCGACGCCCAGGCGCGGCCAGCGACACGCAGGCCCGGGCAATCTCCTCGGGTTCCGCGGGGCCCCGCACGGCGGCGACAGGCGGTGCTTTCAGGCTGGAGACACTGGCGAGATTACCGAAGTCGTACATCACCACTGCCCGGGTGGCCCGCAGGCGATGCATACGCTCCAGCACCTGTGCACGGGTCTCTTCGTGCACACCGGTGAATTCCAGCACCACCGTATCGATGTCGAGGTCCGGCGACAGCGTCTCGCAGGCGGCAGCGTCGCTGTGCACCGCAACGAGTTCGACCCCGCGGTAGCTGAAGTCCCCGTGCAGCATCGCCGCAAGCCGCGGCCCGAACACGGCGGCGCGGACCAGGGCATCGGGCCGGGACTCGCGGACCCGGGCACCGAGCAAGGCCTCGAGGCGAGCGCTCAGCTCCTCGGTGGGCAACACGGCGACCGTTCCCACGGACTCGCCCAGGTCGGCCAGTGACTTGATCAGGGAGAGCCGCTGGACATCCTCCTGGGTGTAGAGCCGCCGCCCGCCGGTGCTGGTACGCCGCGTCTCGACCGCGCCATAGCGACGCTCCCACGCCCGCAGGGTGACCGGCTGCACGCCAGTCATCCGCGAGACGGCGCGGATCTCATAGAGACGTTCCGGGGGTTTGGGTTTACTCGCCATGATGATCGAGCCGCTACTGCCGTCCCTGGTGGCGCGGCCAACCCGACTTACTTTATCACAGGCGCTGTCGCGGCCAGCCGATACGCCAGAACCGGTGAACCCGGCGCCGCCCCTGCTGCTAGACGAGGATGTTGATTCCCGTGGGATTGCTGCTGAGATCGCGTCCGTAGGTATGCAGCGTAATCGCCGGGCGATCGCTGGCGTTGAAAATCCGATGCGGGTACTGGATACCGGCCTGAACCCAGCTGACCTCACCGGGCACGCACTGAATTTCCTGCCGCGGCAGGGCACCGTAGCCGGGTTCGTACTCGTAGAGGCCGATAGTCGGGCGGCCTTCATGGACGGCGACGGCCCCCCAGGCCGTGTGACCGTGCACCGGCGTGCTCTGCCCGGGCAACCAGACCAGCGCCAGCACGGTGAACCGGCCGTCCGGGTCCGCATGCAGCAGATGGCGGGTGTAGTGTTCCGCATCGCCCAAGCGCTGTTCAGACGTCAGCAGCCCGCGCTCGCAGGCGAGTTCGCCGAGGGCGCCTGCGACACGCGCGGCAAGCGCTGCCTCGTCCGCCGCACCCGCCAACAGCGCCTCCACCTGGGCAACATAGCGGGCCAGGGCGGGTGCCAGCGGCACTGCCGCGTGCCCGCGCGCCCGACTGGACCTCCCACGAGATGGCCGGAAATCGACGACTGCAGACATTGACGCCCCCATGCTTTATACCCGTGTTCCAGCCTACCAGCCCGCCGATGGAAATATATTATCAATTTTGCATGTTTCTGGTATTTTATGAGTATATTTTTCCAATTGCAGGCTGATTATTGAAATGAGCGGTCTCGATTCCAAGGACAAACAGATTCTCGAACTGCTCCAGCAGGACGCGCTCATGCCAGCCGCGGAGATCGCCGACCGCGTCGGGTTGTCAACCACGCCCTGCTGGCGGCGGATCCAGAAACTCGAAGCCGCGGGCTACATTCGTGGCCGCGTCACTCTGCTCGATCGCGAGCGGCTCAATGTCCCCGTCTCGGTGTTCGTGGCCGTGCGCACCAACCGACACGCCACGGACTGGTTCGAACGCTTCCACCGCATGGTCCAGGACCTCCCGGAGATCGTAGAGGCCTACCGCATGAGCGGCGAGATCGACTACCTGCTGCGCGTGGTCGTCCCTGATATTGCGGGGTATGACGCGGTCTACAAACAGATGATCGATCGGGTGGATTTCGCGGATGTCAGCTCGAGCTTCTCGATGGAAGAACTCAAGTACACCACCGCCATTCCCCTGGACCACGCGCCGACGCGCTGAGTGCCGGGCGGTATCGGGACGCCGCGGGATCGGGCAGAATCGCCCCCCGGGGGCGCACGACGCCTCCAGCCCCCTCGACCTCCCGGGCAGGACAGACACCCATCATGAGTCTCGATCCCGTCATCCTGTTCTTTCTGCTTGGCCTGGGCGCCGGCGCGCTGAAGGCGGACCTCCGCCTCCCATCGGCCGTCTACGAGCTGCTGAGCGTGCTGCTGCTGCTGTCCATCGGGATGAAGGGCGGCATGGCCATGTCGGGCGTGCCGGCCGGCGAGCTTGTGGTGCAGCTGGCGGCCGTCGCCGTGATGGGGCTGGTCACAGGCGTGGTGGCCTACGGCCTGCTGCGGCTGTCGCGGGGACTGGCGCGGAGTGATGCGGCCTCGATCGCGGCGCACTACGGCTCGGTCAGCGTGGGTACGTACGCCGTCGCGGTCGCTTTCCTGGCCCATGTCGGGGTGAGTTTCGAGGAGTATGTCGCGGCCTTCGTGGTGGTGCTCGAGGTCCCCGCCATCCTGCTCGGCATCGTGCTGGCGCGCGGCGCGCGCCCGGAAGGCGGCTGGCGGGCACTCGCCGGCGAGGTGTTCCTCGGCAAGAGCGTGGTGCTGCTGCTGGGAGGGCTGCTCATCGGCTTGATCGCCGGGCCTGTGGGCCTGGAAGGAATTTCGCCGTTGTTCTTCGACGCCTTCAAGGGCATCCTCGCGCTGTTCCTGCTCGAGATGGGCCTGGTCGCTGCCACCCAGCTCGGCGCCATCCGCCGCCATGGCGTGTTCGTGCTGGCCTTTGCGCTGGTCATGCCTCTGGTCGGCGCAATCATCGGTGCCGGATTCGCTTTCGTGATGGGGCTTTCGCTCGGTGGCGCGCTGCTGCTGACCACCCTCGGCGCGAGCGCCTCGTACATCGCTGCACCGGCCGCCATGCGCATGGCCGTCCCGGAGGCCAACCCGGGGCTGTCGCTCACCGCCAGCCTGGCCGTGACCTTCCCGTTCAACGTGCTGGTCGGAATACCGCTTTACTTCCGCATCCTGCAGGCCGTGTGGCCGGACGCCGGAGGCTGACATGCAACGCAAACTGCTCACCATCATCACCGAGGCCTCGCTGGAGCGTCGGCTGATCGCCGGCATCAAGCAACGTGGCGCACACGGCTACACCATTACCGAGGCTTATGGCGAAGGCTCGCGCGGTGTACGTGAGAGCGGCTTCGAAAAGGCCGGCAATATTCGGGTGGAGGTCGTCTGCGACGCCGCGGTGGCCGAGCGCATCGCCAGCTGGCTGCGCGAGCATTACTATCGCGACTACGCGATGATCCTGTTCCTGCAGGACGTCGAAGTGCTGCGCCCCGAGAAATTCTGAGACCCGGCATCCTCAGTGAACCCCGGGCCGGTGCTGCGGTCACAGGGCACGGAGGCCCTTGCCCGGATCCGCAAACATGATCAGAACGGAAGCCCTGAGCAGACGTTACGGTCCCCTGCTCGCCGTCGACAATCTGTCCTTCGAAGTCTCGCCCGGCACGGTGCTCGGCTTTCTTGGACCGAACGGTGCGGGCAAGTCGACCACCATGAAAATGCTGGCCGGCTTCATCAGTCCCAGCGCCGGCCGCGCACTGGTCGGCGGGCACGACGTCGCCCGAGACCCCCTGGCCGTCAAGCGCCTGATCGGTTATCTGCCTGAAGGTGCGCCCAGCTATGGCGAGATGACGGTCGCCGGCTTTCTCGGCTTCGTGGCCGACCTGCGGGGGCTGAGGGGGGCTGCGCGAAGGACGCGGCTGGCAGAGGTCAGCGACCGCCTGAGCCTCGGCGGCGTCGCCCGACAGACCATCGAGACCCTGTCCAAGGGCTTCCGCCGGCGCGTGGGCCTGGCACAGGCGATTCTGCACGACCCCTCGATCCTGATCCTCGATGAGCCCACGGATGGCCTTGACCCCAACCAGAAGCACGAGGTCAGAACGCTCATCCGCGAAATGGCACATGACAAGACGATCATCATCTCGACTCACATCCTCGAAGAGGTCGACGCCCTGTGCAACCGGGTCATGATCATCGGGCGCGGACGCCTGCTCGCCGATGACGACCCGCGCGGCCTGGAAGCCCGTTCGCGCTACCACAGGGCCGTCAGCCTCCGCCTGCGTGACGCCACACAGCTGGCCGCCGCTCAGGCCGCCCTCGCCAGCCTGCCCGGGGTCGCCGCGATCGAGCGCGACGCCCAGCGGCTCACGGTGCTGCCACGTGACGGCGCCCCCATCCTGTACGCAGTCACCGAGCTTGCGCGCCAGCAGGGATGGACGATCGCCGAACTGCACCTGGAGTCCGGGCGCCTCGACGAGGTGTTCCGTCGCATCACCACGGAGGCTCCGCCATGCGAGTGATGAGCGTCGTGATGAGGCGCGAGCTGGCGGGCTATTTCGCCACACCGGTCGCCTATGTGTTCCTCGTGATCTTCCTGGTCCTTGCTGCGACGTTCGCCTTCACCCTGGGCGGCTTCTATGAGCGTGGCCAGGCCGACCTCGCGCCCTTTTTCGCCTTCCACCCCTGGCTCTATCTGTTCCTGGTGCCGGCACTGTCCATGCGCCTGTGGGCGGAGGAGCGCCGCAGCGGCTCACTGGAACTGCTGATGACGCTGCCGGTCACCCCGTGGCAGGCTGTCCTCGGCAAGTTCCTGGCGGCATGGGCGTTCACGGCGCTCGCGCTGGCACTGACCTTCCCGATGTGGCTGACCGTGAATTACCTGGGCGAGCCTGACAACGGTGCGATCCTCACCGCCTATCTCGGCAGCCTGCTGATGGCCGGCGGCTTTCTCGCGATCGGTGCCTGCATCTCCGCGACCACGCGCAACCAGATCATCGCCTTCATCCTGACGGCGGTCGGCTGTTTCCTGTTTCTGCTGGCCGGTTTCCCCCTGGTGCTGGACCTGTTCACCGGCTGGGCACCGGATGCGCTGGTCGACGCGGTCGCCGCGCTGTCTTTCCTGACCCACTACAACGCCCTCTCCCGGGGTGTCATCGAGCTGCGGGATCTCGTGTTCTTCGCGCTGGTGATCGGGGTCTTCCTGTATGCCAACACCATTGTGCTCGACATGAAAAAGGCCAGCTGAGATGGACCGGAGGCCGTCGAACACACTGGGGGCCGGGATGCTCGCGATTCTCGCGGTGGTCTTCGTCACGGCCGTGATCGCCAACCAGGCGCTGCTCGGAGGGCTGCGGCTCGACCTTACCGAAAACCGGCTCTACACACTCTCTCCGGGCACGCGCGACCTGCTGCAGCAGATAGAGGAACCCATCACGCTGACGCTGTTTTTCTCCGAGCGCAGCGCCCGCGATTTCCCCGTGCTGCGGACCTACGCGCAGCGCGTGCGCGAACTGATGGAGGAAATGAGCCGGGCGGCCGCCGGACGCCTGCGCGTGCAGGTGCTCGACCCGCTGCCGTTCTCCGAGGCCGAGGACCGTGCCAACGCCTTCGGGCTGCGCGGTGCAGGCATCGGCCCGCTGGGCGAGCGGGTGTACTTCGGCATTGCCGGCACCAACACACTGGGCGACGAGGCGCTGCTGCCATTCCTGGATCCCTCCCAGGAGACGTTTCTGGAGTATGAGCTTGCGCGCCTGATCCTGGAACTGATTGACACCCGCCGCCCCGTCGTCGGGCTGATCGCCGGACTGGACGTCGAGGGCGGGTTCGACCCCGTAAGCCGACAGGTCGGCAATCCCTGGGTGGTCCTGGAGCAGGCGCGCCGACTCTATGAGGTGCGCAGCCTCGCGCGGGACACCCGCAGCATCGATCAGGACATCGACATTCTCTGGCTGCTGCATCCGCGGGACCTGCCGGCGCACACGCTTTACGCCATCGACCAGTTCCTGCTGCGCGGCGGTCGGGTGCTGGCGATGGTCGATCCATACAGCCAGCTCGATGCACCCGCTCCGATGGATCCGATGGGCGGGCTCGCCCATGTGCCGGCCTCTTCGCTGGATGGGCTGCTCGACGCCTGGGGGATCGAAGTACCTGATGACGTGGTGCTGGACGACGTGAACGCACTGACCGTCAGCAGCCCTGGCCAACGCCCGGAGCGCCACCTCGCGCTGTTCGGAGTACGCCGCGATGGCCTGAATCCCTCACAGGTCACCACGGCGGGTCTCGAGCAGCTGAACTTCGCCTTCCCCGGACACGTCGTCGTGGCTGAGGACTCACCGCTGCGGGTCGAGCCCCTGGTCCAGACGAGCACCCAGGCCGGACGGCTGAGCGCGGCGCAGGCCAGGGCGCAGGGTGACCCTGCCGATCTTCGTGAGGGCTTCGAGCCCGAGGGCGAGCGTCTGACACTGGCGGCACTGCTCACCGGGCCGGTCCCTACCGCCTTTCCGGACGGCCCGCCGCCGACCGACGACGAGGAGACCTCCGCCGGGACGTCCGGACCAGGCGAGCACCTGGCCGCCTCCCGAGGCGACATCCACCTGCTGCTGGTGGCCGACAGCGATCTCGCGAGCGATCGCATGTGGGTCCAGGTGCAATCGTTTTTCGGGCAGCGACTGCCCAGCCCCTTCGCCAGCAATGGCGACTTCGTGATCAACGCGCTCGACTACCTCGGCGGCAGCGAGGAACTGCTGGGTCTGCGGGGCAGGGCGAGCTTCCAGCGCCCTTTCACCCGCGTGGAGGCCTTGCGACGCGAGGCTGATGCGCGCCTGAGCGCCACGCTTGCGCGTCTGGAAGACGCGCTGGCCGAGACCGAGCAGCGGCTCGCCACGCTGGAGGCAGCCCGCGAGGATGCCGGCACCCTGCTGCTCTCGCCGGAGCAGGAAGCCGAGATCGACCGGTTCAGTCAGCGCCAGCTGGCGCTGCGCCAGGAACTGCGCGAAGCCCAGCGCGACCGCGAGGCCAGCATCGAGGCGCTGGGGACACGCTTGAAGGTCATCAACATCGGCCTGGTGCCGCTGGTACTGACCCTGCTTGCCATAGGCGCGCTGATCCTTCGCCGCAGGGGGAGCGCATGAGTCGACGGGCGCTGGTCGTGCTCATGGCGCTGGCGACGCTGCTGCTCGCCACCGCAGCCTGGCTGCATCTTGCCGACGATCGCCTGCCTGGCGCAGGTGATCCGCTGCTGCCGGGACTGCGGGGTGAACTCGCCGAGATCAGCACCCTGCGGGTTTCCGCAGCCGGTCCCGAGATCATCGCAACCCTGGAACTGCGCGGCGAGCGCTGGGTGGTGGCGGAACGCGACGACTGGCCTGCCGACACCGGTCAGCTGCGCGCGCTGCTGCTGGCCCTGGCCGATGCGCGACGCGTGGAGGCCCGCACCGCCAACCCTTCACAATGGCACCGCCTCGGCGTCGCACCCATGGACTCCGCCGAGGCGAGCGGAATGGAGGTCGCCCTGGAAACGCCGGCAGGCCCGCTCGCCCTGGTCATCGGCCGCCGGGACGGGGCCTATACCCATGTAAGGCTGGCCCATGAGCCGGCGGCCTGGCTGGTCAGTGGCCGCATGGAGCCTGGCCGGACCACAGGCGACTGGCTCGACCCCACGATGCCCGACCTGGCAGCCCCAGGCGTGGTGGCGCTGACGCTCAGCCATCCGGACGGCGAACAGGTCCGACTGCAGCGCCCCGAGAACGCCAGCTCCGGACTCGAGCTGCAGGCAGTGCCGGCAGGACGCAGCCTGCTGCATGCCACCGTGACCGATGCCACACTTGCGGCACTCTCGGCCCTGAGGGTCGAGGACGTTGCGCCTCGCGACGAGATCTTCACCGAGGACAAGGCGCCGGTCCACATCGAGATCGAGACTGCGGATGGTCTCACCTGGCGTTGGCTTGCCCTGCTGGCCGACGACGTACCCTGGATGACCCTGGCCCCGACGGAGGCGGACACGGCGGCGGAGGGGAGCCCCCTGGGCAGTGAACTGGCACACCTCGCCGGCCGGGCCCTGCGCATTCCCCGTCACCGTTACGACCAGCTGACACGGCGGCTGGAGGACTACCTGGCACCGGTCGGGACGGACTGAGGTCTCAGCGGCACGCGCAGTGCCGTCGCCATCGGTCCGGACATATTGACTCAGCCCCACGGAGTGCTGTACGCGGGCCGCGAAGTGGTTGTACTATCCGGCGAAAGTCGGCGCGCAAGCCTCTCTGGCGCGCCCGGAGGACTGACACCACGTCGCGGCTCATGCCCGACCGGACCGAGTTTGCCGAGCACACCCCACCCCGCTCTCTTCCCGTCTGTCCGGCCCCGAGGCCGGCCATCCATGCCTGGTCTGGTGCCATTGGCCGGGGGTGAGATGTACGTTGCAAATGGCACGGAGCATGAGTCGACAGTTGTATGAATATCTACGTTGGAAACCTGCCCTACAGCGCCACCGAGGATGAGCTGCGTCAGGCGTTCGAGGCGTTTGGCGAGGTCAGCTCGGTGAAGATCATCATGGATCGGGAGACCGGTCGCTCCAAGGGCTTCGGTTTCGTGGAGATGCCAACCTCAGGCGAGGCCACCGCGGCAATCCAGAGCCTGAACGGCAGCCCGCTGAACGGTCGGCCGCTGCGGGTCAACGAGGCCCAGCCGCGCCAGGACGCCGGCCGCCGCCCGATGCGCCGCCCGTAAGGCCCTCCTGCAGTCGCCGGGAGCCCCGCGCTCCCGGGGCTGCGCCATCCGGCAGCCGATACGCCCGGCGGGCCGGCTCGTCTTCGCAGACCCGCAGCGTCTGCCGGTCCTGCATTGCCTATGGACAACTATCTCGAACGTATCCTCAAGGCCAGCGTCTATGACGTCGCGATCGAGACCCCGTTGGAACCTGCACGCCGGCTCAGCGCGCGGCTCGGCGAGCAGGTGCTGTTCAAGCGGGAGGATCTCCAGCCTGTCTTCTCGTTCAAGCTGCGCGGCGCCTACAACCGCATTTCTCAACTGAACGCCGAGGAACGCGCCCGTGGCGTGATCGCCAGTTCAGCCGGCAATCACGCCCAGGGCGTGGCGCTGGCGGCGCGGCGCCTCGGCACCCGCGCCCTCATCGTCATGCCCACGGTCACGCCGACGATCAAGGTCCAGGCGGTGGAAGCGCTTGGCGCCGAGATCCTGCTGCACGGTGAAAACTACGACGACGCCTATGCCGAGGCCCGCCGACGGGCCGATGCCGAAGGCCTGGTGTTCATCCACCCCTTCGATGACCCGGACGTGATCGCAGGCCAGGGCACGATCGGCATGGAAATCCTGCGCCAACGTCCGACCCCGCCCGACACGATTTTCGTGCCCATCGGCGGCGGTGGGCTGATGGCGGGCATCGCCTGCTACGTGAAGTCGCTCTATCCCAAGGTACGGATCATCGGGGTCGAGCCGAAGGAGGCTGCGAGCATGCACGCGGCCTTCGCCGCCGGCGCGCCCGTGACCCTGCCGGAAGTGGGCATGTTCGCTGACGGCGTGGCGGTGCGGCGTGTGGGCGAGGAGACCTTCCGGCTCTGCCGTCGTTATGTCGACGAGATCGTACTGGTGAGCACTGACGAAATCTGTGCCGCCATCCGCGACATCTTCGAGGACACCCGCATCCTGGTGGAGCCGGCCGGCGCCCTGGCCGTGGCCGGGCTCAAACGCTGGCTCGCCGACCACCCCGGCCAGGGACGCTGCCATGTCACCGTGAACTGCGGGGCCAACGTCAACTTCGACCGACTCAAGCATATCGCCGAGCGCGCGGATATCGGCGAGCAGCGCGAGGCCCTGCTGGCCGTGGAGATTCCAGAGCGCCCGGGAGCGTTTCGGGCGTTCTGCGAAACCATTGGCCGGCGCAACGTCACCGAGTTCAATTACCGCTATGCCGACAGCCACACGGCCCGCATCTTCGTCGGCGTGGCGCTGCGCCACGGCGCGCGTGAGAAAGGCGAACTGATCGCCGCCCTGCAGGCACGCGGCTATCCGGTCACCGACCTCAGCGACAGTGAACTGGCCAAACTGCATATCCGCCACATGGTGGGCGGGCATGCGCCCGGGCTACGTGACGAGGTGCTGTTCCGTTTCCAGTTTCCGGAGCGTCCCGGCGCGCTGCTGCGCTTCCTGCAGGCGGTCGGCGACCGCTGGAACATCAGCCTGTTCCATTACCGCAACCACGGCTCGGATTACGGGCGCGTGCTGGCAGGTGTGCAGGTTCCGGCGGCCGACCGAGAGGCTTTCGAAAGCCATCTCGCCCGCCTGGGCTATGCACACTGGGACGAGAGCACGGACCCGGCGTACCGGCTGTTTCTTGGGCAACACTGAGGGGCCCTCAGTGCGGGGCCGGCTCATTCGGTGTCGGACTCGCCGCATGGAAAGCGCGCCTCGAGGGCCTCGAGCATTACCGCCTGCAGCAGCGTGGCGTCCGCATCGCGCAGCCCCTCGCGGTAGGGCAGCAGGGCCTCATCCAGAAACCGCAGTAAATCCAGCAGGCCGGGCGCAAGTCCAGGGGGCATGCAGAACGCCGGGCGCGCTCCGTCCCTGGCCTCGGCGACTTCCGCGAGGTGTGCAAACCCGCTGAACAGCCCGGCTACATACCCGCCCAGCAGCAGTGCCGAACCGCTGTCTGTTTCCGCCTCCTGCTGCAGGCGCAGGTAGCGGGCCACGCTCATGCGGTTGACGGCCTCGCCCCCGGCCGAGGCCTGCGCCGACGCGCCCGCCTCGTCGGCATCTGCCGGGGTCGATGCCCCGCAACCAGCCAGCAGCAGGCAGGCCAGCAGCACCGCACCGGCGGTCGCGTCGCGGGGGCGCCGGAGACTCACTCCGACCTCCGGAACTTCAGCGTGAAGCGGTCGCTCTCGCCGATCTCCACATAGCGCTCGCGATCCTCCTCGCCCAGCGCAAGCATTGGCGGCAGTGTCCACACGCCCCGCGGATGATCCGCCGTGTCCCTCGGATTGGCGTTGATTTCCGAGGTCGCGACCAGTTCGAAACCGGCGGCTTCGACCAGCTCGATGGCGTAGTCCTGGCGCACATAACCCCGTGGGGCACGCGGGTCCTGCGGCTCATCGGCACGGCCACGGTGACCGACGAGACCGAACACACCGCCAGGCCGCAGGGCCGTGTGGATCGCGCCAAGCACCGCTTCGGCGCATTCGGCTCCCATCCAGTTGTGCAGACTGCGGAACGCGACCACGAGATCGGCCGATCCTTCCGGCGCGATATCGAGGACGTCCGGGCAGCCCAGCGCGGTCATGCGGGCATTGCCATAGAGTTCAGGCGCGCTGGCGAGCTTTTCCCGGAACGCGGCCAATGCCCGCTGCGCAAACTCGCGTTCGCTGTCCGGGTCGAAATGTGCGGCGTAATACTGGCCCTCCTCGTTGACGAAGGGCGCGATGATCTCCGTGTACCAGCCCTGAGCGCCTGGCCAGATTTCCACCACCGTCATGTCGGGCTGCAGGCCGAAAAAGGCCAGCGTGGCGGCTGGATTGCGGTAGCGGTCGCGCGCGCGATGCGCCTCGCTGCGATGTACGCCGGCAAGAATGGCCGCCATGCGGGCCTCGATCTCATCGGTCACCAGCCGATCCTCTTCCACGGGGACCACCGTCGGCACCATGGTCTCCACCGCAGGCTCCGGCACATCGCGCTCTGCCGGCTCGCAACCGGCAAGCAGCAGCGCGGCAAGCAGCAGCGGAGTCAGTCGACAAAGGGCGCTGGGCATGATCATCTCCTGGGCAGCATGGGGGAGTGGGGACACTGCGCCAAAGTCTACTGCAAGCCGCGACCGCGCACAGCGGACTGGCCGATGGCCGCCCCCTCGGGGCTCAGTACACACGGCATAGCAGGCCCTTGAGGTACTGGCCCTCGGGGCAGGCCGAGGATACGGGATGATCACTGCCCGCGTGCAGCCAGCGCACCAGGGTGAGCTCGCGTCCCGCATCGAGCGCCGCATCCGCGACGATCTTCTGGAACAGCCGCGGCTCGACCAGCCCGGAGCACGAGAAGCTCAACAGCCAGCCGCCCGGCGCAACCAGTCCGAGCGCCTGCAGATTGATGTCCTTGTAACCCCGCGCCCCGCGCTTGAGCTGGCTCGATGCCGCCACGAACTTCGGTGGGTCGAGCACCACGACGTCGAACCGGCGACGCTCCCGACGTGCTTCACGCAGCCAGTGGAAGGCATTGGCACAGACATGCTCTACACGCCCCTCATCGAGGCCGTTGATCATCAGCTGCTCACGGGCCATGGCCAGCGCGTCGGCCGATGCATCGAGCTGAACCAGCGACTGCGCACCGGCTGCCAGCGCGCGCACACCGAATCCGCCGGTATAGGCGAAGCAGTTGAGGACGCGCGCGTCACGACCGAGCAGATCCATCAGGGCGCGGTTCTCGCGCTGGTCGAGGTAGAACCCGGTCTTGTGGCCCTGCTCGCACTCGACGCGGTAGCAGACCGGACCCTCGACGATCACCAGCGGCTCGGGGAGCGTCCCGTCTACTGCGCCACAGCGAGTCTCCAATCCCTCGCGCCGCCGCGCGTCGCTGTCCGAACGTTCATACAGCACCTCGGCGGACGCCGCGGCACGCAGCGCCCGGAGCAGCGCCTCGCGCCAGCGCTCCGCACCGGCAGAGAGCAGCTGGAACACCACGACCCCTGCGTAGCGGTCCACGACCACACCGGGCAGGCCATCGCCCTCACCATTCACCAGCCGACGGGCATCGGTCAGCGACAGCCAGGGGTCGGCGTCACGCTGCGCGACTGCGCGCAACACGCGCCGCATGAAGAAGTCCTCGTCGACCGGCTCCTCCGGATCGAAGGTCCAGACCCTGACCCTGATCTGGGAGGACGGTGACCAGGCCCCGCGCGCCAGCCACTGACCGTCTGCCGAGTGGACCTCCACCGTATCGCCAGGCGCGGCCTCGCCACGCAGCGTCGCCACCGCACCGTTGAATATCCAGGGGTGATGGCGCCGCAGGGAGCTGTCGCGCCCGGGGCGCAGGATGACTGTCGGGGTAGCCATGGCGGTCGGCCCTCGCAGCGATGAGCGCGCGAGTATAGCTGCGAGACACCAGGCGCGTCAGGCGTAGCGGGCGCGGGGGTTTATCGCGGGTCGACCGTGACGCGAAAAGCTTCCAGACCCGCATCAAGTCAGCTATGCTGCGGAAAACTCTGGGGAATTTCTGGTGCTTGTCATGCGAGACTGCTGCCATCGAGGCGGCGGCTGGAGTCTTCGACCTTGATTCCCCGCCGCGCCGAACGTTTCGACCCGACGCGCACGATGGTGCTGCGACGGCGTCGGCGGAGGCGTGATGGCGCAGCCCTTGGGGTGTTCCTTGGCCTGTGTTTTGC
>SKYU01000029.1 GCA_007127715.1 Gammaproteobacteria bacterium
ATGGCCTGCATCTGCAGAGCCTGTTGATAACGTGCCAGCGGACGGCCCATGCCGGCAGCTCAGTCGGCCAGTTCCGGGCGGTCCCGGAAGTACTCGAGGGCCTCGGGGTTGGCCAGCGCGTCGAGGTTCTTCACCGGCCGCCCATGGATGACCTGACGTACTGCGAGTTCGACGATCTTGCCGCTGATCGTGCGGGGGATGTCCGCCACCGCAAGAATGCGTGCCGGTACATGCCGGGGTGTGGTGTGCTCCCGAACCTGACGCCGGATGCGCTCGCACAGGGCCTCGTCGAGCACCGCGCCGGGCTGCAGCCGGACGAACAGCACCACCCGCACGTCGCCCAGCCAGTCCTGACCGACCACGATCGACTCGGCGATTTCCGGGAGTTTCTCGACCTGGCGATAGATTTCGGCGGTGCCGATGCGCACACCACCGGGGTTGAGGGTCGCGTCAGAGCGGCCATGAATGACCAGGCCGCCACGCGGCGTGAGCTCCGCCCAGTCGCCATGACACCAGGTGTTCTCGAAGCGGGCGAAGTAGGCCTCGTGGTAGCGCCGGCCGTCAGGATCGTTCCAGAAGCCCAGCGGCATCGACGGGAAGGGCCGGGTGCAGACGAGTTCCCCGGGCTCGCCCGGGGGCAGGGGCCGGCCGGCATCATCGTATATCGCCACGGCCATCCCCAGCCCCGGCGCCTGCAGTTCGCCCCGATAGACCGGCAGCAGCGGCGTCCCCAGCGCGAAACAGGAGATGATATCCGTACCGCCCGAGATGGACGCGAGCTGCACCTCCGGGTGGATGTCGCGGTAGACGAAATCATAGCTCGCGGGCAGCAGGGGCGAGCCTGTGGACAGGACCGTGCGCAGCCGACCGAGATCGTGGCTGCGGGCCGGACGCTCGCCGGCCTTCTCCAGCGCTGCGAGATACTTCGCGCTGGTGCCGAAGATGCTGACGCCGTGGCGCTCGGCCATGTCCCAGAGCACCCGGGGTCCGGGCGAGAACGGCGAGCCGTCAAACAGCACCACCTGTGCGCCGACAGCCAGACTGCTGACCAGCCAGTTCCACATCATCCAGCCGCAGGTGGTGAAGTAGAAGATCGCATCGGCGCGGTCGAGGTCGACATGCAGCACCAGCTCCTTGAGGTGCTGGAGCAGGGTGCCACCGGCACCGTGCACGATGCACTTCGGGGCGCCGGTGGTGCCCGAGGAGTAGAGGATGTAGAGCGAGTGGTCGAATGGCAGGCGTGTGAACTCCGGTGCCGCCCCCGGTGTGCCGAAAGCGCTCCAGTGCACCGCGTTGGCCAGTCCGTCCAGCGCGGGCCGGTCCTCCAGGTAGCCGACGACGAGGACGCGCTCCACCCCCGGCAGCCCGGCAAGAATCTCGGCGGTGCGCGCGCGGGTGTCTATCCGCTTGCCGCCATAGACATAGCCGTCGCAGCACAGCAGCACGCGCGGCCGGATCTGGCCGAAGCGGTCGAGCACGCCGCTGACCCCGAAATCCGGTGAGCACGAGGAGAACACCGCGCCGAGACTGGCTGCGGCCAGCATGAAGATGACCGTCTCGGGGCGGTTGGGCATGAACGCCGCCACACGGTCGCCCGGGCCGATACCGGCGTCGCGCAGTCCGGCGGCGATGCGGCCGACCTCGGCTTTCAGCTCGGCGTAGCTCAGCGCCTCCTCGTGGCCGGCCTCGCTGACGAACTGCAGGGCGATGCGCGCGTCGTCATGGCGCAGCAGGTTCTCGGCAAAATTGAGCTGCATCGCCGGGAACCAGCGCGCGCCGGGCATGCGTTCGCCCTCGATCAGCACCGGGGCATCCGCGGGTTCGTCGCTGATGACCTCGCAGAACCCGGCCACGGCCCGCCAGAAAGCGGCCGGACGCTCGACGCTGAACCGGTGGAGGGCCGCGTAGTCTGGCAGAGCGACCTCGTGGCGCGTCTCGAGCTCGCGCAAGAAGGCGCTGCAGCGGCTGGCGGCAATGCGCTCCGCGGAAGGCATCCACAGCGGTTCGGTCATCCTCGGGCCCCTGTTCCTGCGCTCGACGGCCGAGCGGTGGGCAGGGTACTGCAGCGCGGGTCGGCCGGCAAAAGGCCCGGTGCTACAATCCACGGGTTGGGCGGTTTGTCCGTGGGCGGCAGGGCCATGGGCGCCGGAAGGACAGCTGATCGCGCAAGGGGGCAGCATGGACGTTGAACGCGAGGCAATGGAATTCGATGTCGTGATCGTCGGCGGCGGGCCGGCAGGGCTGGCAGCGGCGATCCGGCTGCGCCAGCTATGCGCCGAACGCGGCGAGGATCTGAGCGTCGCCCTGGTGGAGAAGGGTTCGGAGATAGGCGCGCATATTCTCTCCGGGGCGGTTTTCGAGCCGCGGGCGCTCGATGAGCTGCTGCCCGACTGGCGTGAGCTCGGCGCCCCGGTGAACACCGCTGTGACAGGCGACGTCTTCCACTGGCTGCGCAGCGACACCCGCGCCACCCGTGTACCGAACGCGCTGGTGCCTTCGCCGATGCACAACGAGGGCAACTACATCATCAGCCTGGGGCGGCTGTGCAAGTGGCTCGGCGAGCAGGCTGAAGCCATGGAGGTGAACGTCTTCCCGGGCTTCCCGGCATCCGACGTCATCTTCGGTGACGAGGGCGAGGTCTGCGGCGTGATCACCGGCGACATGGGCGTGGGCCGTGACGGCGAACCCAAGGACGCCTTCGAGCCGGGGTACGAACTGCGTGCCCGCTACACGATCTTCGCCGAGGGCTGCCGCGGTCACCTGGGCAAGCGGCTGATGGAGAAGTACGCCCTGCGCGACGGGGTGGACCCGCAGCACTATGGCCTGGGTTTCAAGGAAGTCTGGGAAATCGACCCGGAGAAGCATCGCGAGGGCGAGGTGGTGCATACGCTTGGCTGGCCGCTGGACAGCCACACCGAGGGCGGCGGGTTCCTCTACCACGCCGAGGACAACCTCGTGTATCTCGGCATGGTGATCGCACTCAATTACCGCAACCCGCATCTGAGCCTGTTCGACGAGTTCCAGCGCTGGAAGACCCATCCTGTCATCCGGCAGCTGCTCGAGGACGGCAAGCGCGTGAGCTACGGGGCCCGGGCACTCAACAAGGGCGGTCTGCAGTCGCTGCCCAAGCTCAGTTTCCCGGGCGGGCTGCTGGTCGGCTGCGACGCGGGCTTCCTGAACGGCGTCAAGATCAAGGGCTCGCATACGGCGATCAAGAGCGGGACGCTGGCCGCGGAATCGGTGTTCTCCGCGCTGCTGGAAGGCGATACCGGCGGACGCGACCTTGCCGACTACGCCGAGCGCGTACGCGGGTCGTGGCTGTGGGAGGAGCTGCACCGCGGGCGCAACTTCAGCCCCGCGCTGCACCGCTTCGGAACGTTTCTGGGCTCGGCATTCGTCTACCTCGACCAGAACATCTTCAGGGGCCGCCTGCCGTTCACCCTGCGCAACCGCGACGCCGATCACGCGTCGCTGCTGCCTGCAGACAAGGCGCCGAGGCCTGACTACCCCAGGCCGGACGGCAAGATCACCTTCGACAAGCTCTCCTCGGTGTTCCTGTCCTCGACCAACCATGAGGAGGATCAGCCCTGCCACCTGGTGCTGAAGGATCCGGCGCTGCCCATCGAGAAGAATCTGCCGATGTATGACGAGCCCGCGCAGCGCTATTGCCCGGCGGGCGTGTACGAGGTGGTGAACGACGACGACGGCAATCCGCGGTTCCAGATCAACGCGCAGAACTGCGTGCACTGCAAGACCTGCGACATCAAGGATCCGCAGCAGAACATCGAGTGGGTCACCCCGGAGGGCGGGGGCGGCCCGAACTACTCGGGCATGTGAGCCCCTGCGGCGGTCCGGCCTCGCGGGGCCGGACCACCGCAGCCGCACTCACGCGGCGGCCGGGATCTCCACGGCCAGGGCGGTCGCCTCGCCGCCACCGATGCACAGCGCGGCCACCCCACGGGAGAGTCCACGCGCCCGCAGCGCATGCACCAGGGTGACGATCAGTCGGGCGCCAGTCGCGCCGATCGGGTGTCCGAGTGCACAGGCGCCGCCATTCACGTTCACCCGGTCGGCCGGCAGCGACAGGTCTTCCATCGCCGCCATGGTGACGCAGGCGAACGCCTCGTTGATCTCGTAGAGATCCACATCTCCGCTCGCCCAGCCTGTCTGTGCCAGCAGCTTGCGGATGGCACCGGCGGGTGCGGTGGTGAACCACTCCGGCGCCTGGGCGTGGCTGGCATGCCCGGCGATCCTCGCCAGCGGCGTCAGCCCGCGGCGCCCGGCTTCGGCCGCCGACATGATCAGCAGCGCCGCCGCGCCGTCGGAGATGCTCGACGAGGAGGCCGCCGTCACCGTGCCGTCACGGCGAAAGGCCGGGCGCAGCGTCGGGATCTTGTCGATCGCGCAGTTGAACGGCTCCTCGTCCTCGCTGACGGTCACCTCGGCGCGTCGGGTACTGACCGTCACCGGCGCGATCTCCCCGCTGAACGCGCCGCTCTCGACGGCGGCAATGGCCCGCTCGACCGAGCGTCGGGCGAAGTCGTCCTGCTGTTCGCGGGTGAAGCCGTAGCGGGTGACCGTCTCCTCGGCGAAATGGCCCATCATGTTGCCGTCATAGGGGTTCTGCAGACCGTCGAAGAACATGTGGTCGAGCAGCTGGGCGTGGCCCATGCGCAGACCGAAGCGGGCCTTGGGCAGCACGTAAGGTGCACCCGACATCGATTCCATCCCGCCCGCCAGCACCACCTCGGCACTGCCGGCGCGGATCAGGTCATGGGCGGTCATGACCGCCTTCATGCCCGAGCCGCAGACCTTGTTGAGGGTGGTGGCACCGACATCGACCGGCAGGCCTGCTGCCAGCATGGCCTGCCGGGCCGGGGCCTGACCGACGCCGGCAGGCAGGACACAGCCCATCAGCACTTCGCTGAGATCCGCGCCGGGCACGGCGCTGTCCTCCATGCAGGCCTGCATCACCGCTGCGCCGAGCTGTGGCACCGAGGCGTCCTTGAGATGGCCGCCGAAGCCGCCAATGGCGGTCCGTCGTGCGGCGACGATGACGATCGAGTCGTCGCTCATGATGCGAACTCCCGTGTTTCGTGTGTTTCTAGTTGTCATCCCCGGGAGGGATGTTGCAATGCACAAGCGAGTCTAGCGGGGTGCCCCGTCGTTGTCACTGCAGGCTCGGTCAGGCGTCGCCGCTGCGTTCCAGGTCGGGTTCGTCCAGATGGGCGAGGATGCGTTGGCGCGCGGCCTCCAGCAGCGCACGGGCGTCGAGTTCGCCGAGTTCGCCTGGCTGGATTGGCGGCTCGACCCGCACATGCACGCGGCCCGGGCGCGGCAGCAGCCGGCCCGCCGGCAGCATCTGTCGCGCACCCGTGATGATCACCGGGACCACGGGCGCCCGCGCTCTTGCGGCCGCCGTGAAGGCGCCGAGCTTGAACGGCCGCAGCCCCGGCTGCGGCCCGAATGTACCTTCCGGAAAGAACGCCAGTGCCTTGCCGTCGCTGGCCAGTCGCACCAGTCGGCGGGCGTCGCGCAGACGCCCGGATGTGGTGAATCGATCGACGAACTGGGAACCGATCCGCCGCAGCAACAGGTGCACCAGCGGCACGCGGGTCACTTCCTGCTTGATCACGAAGCCAAAGTCCGGGGGCAGGGCACCCTGCAGGATGATCCCATCGAGGTAGCTGGCGTGGTTGGCAACCACGATGGCCTGGCCGCGGGGCATGTGCGTCTCGCCCTCGACCACCAGGCGCGCGCCGATCAGCAGAAAAATCAGGCGTGCGCCCGACCGGGCCAGTTGGCGCCGCCGTCGCAGCCCCGGGGTGACCGCCAGCAACGGCAGGGTGAGGGCCGTGACTGTCAGCCCCACAAGCACGGCGTAGCCGCCGTATGCCGCGTTCAGCGCGGCCTTCAGGATTGCGCGCATCTTTGAATTATGTAAAAAGATGGAGAGCAGACGGCTGTGCCATATCCGTCGGCCCTGTGAACTGTTTCTCGTTATGTAATGCCATGGGGGGTTCTGTGACCCTCGTCACGCCGGTGCCGGGGCTGCCCTGCGCATACTCCATTCTCGTTTCCGCGAGGTTGCCGTCACCGCTGCCGCGCCCGGGAGTATACCGCCCGGCCGCGGTCCCCGGGGTTCGGCCCCCGACGAAGAGTGCCGGATGTCCCAGAACGCCCTGAAATCCCCCCAGGACAGTGACCCCAAGGGCGCTGCCGGCGCGATGATAGATCGCTTCCTGGACGCGATCTGGATGGAGCGTGGCCTCTCGGAGAACACCTTGGGCGCCTATCGCGCCGACCTCAACGCGCTGTCCAGGCGCCTGGCCGCGCGCGAGGTCACGCTGGTCGACGCCTCACGTGCCGACCTGCTGGACTACATTGCCTGGCGTGTCGAAGAGGGCGCCAAGCCGCGGTCAACGGCGCGTCAGCTCTCGAGTTTCCGACGATTCTTCCGCTACCTGGTCCGCGAGGGTGTGATTCGCGAGGACCCCACGGCCCGCATCGCCATGCCGAAGGTCGGCCGCGCGCTGCCCCAGTCGCTGACGGAAACAGAGGTCGTGGCGCTGCTCTCGGCCCCGGAGGTCACCGATCCGCTGGGACATCGCGACCGCACCATGCTGGAGGTGCTGTACGCCACCGGCCTGCGCGTCTCCGAACTGATCACCCTGCGCATGTCGCAGATCAATCTCAACCAGGGCGTGCTGCGCATCGTCGGCAAGGGCGACCGCGAGCGCCTGATTCCCCTCGGTGACGAGGCGCAGACCTGGATCCGTGAGTTTGTCGTCGGGGCGCGCATGGAGATCCTGCTCGAGCGGCAGACCGACTACCTGTTCCCCACGCGCCGCGGTGACTGCATGACCCGCCAGGCGTTCTGGCACATCATCAAACGCTATGCGGCCAAGGCCGGGATCGAGAAAAAGCTCTCGCCGCATACGCTGCGTCATGCATTTGCCACGCATCTGCTGAACAACGGCGCGGATCTGCGTGTCGTCCAGCTGCTGCTCGGTCACAGCGACCTCTCGACCACGCAGATCTACACGCACGTCGCCCGCGAGCGCATGAAGGAACTGCACGGTCGGCACCACCCGCGCGGCTGAATCATGCGCTAAGATTCCGGGAACGTGCCTGCCCGGGTGCGGTCCCAGCAGCATGTTCGCAGGCTATCGTCGAGGAACCGCCTTCCATGTCCACCATCCGTCATCTGAGCCTCGCGGCCGCGGGCCTCGCCCTGGTCTGCACTGCCGCGGTGGCCGACAGTCCCGGTCTCACGCCGGAGGAGCTCGCCGCACTGTTTCCCGGTATCGAGGCCGAAAACGTCAGCGAATCCCCGCTTCCCGGGGTGTACGAGATCTCCGTGGGTGCGTCGGTGGCCTACGTCAGCCGCGACGGACGCTACCTGCTGCGCGGTGAGCTCATCGATCTCGAGACCGAGACCAACCTGACGGCCGAGCGCCAGGATGCCGCGCGAGCCGCGGTCATCGATACCGTCGACGAGGCCACGATGGTCGTCTTCGGGCCAGAGAATCCAACCCACACGATCACCGTATTCACGGATATCGACTGCGGGTACTGTCGGCGCATGCATCGCGAGATCGAGCAGATCAACGCCCTGGGGATCAGTGTGCGTTACCTGTTCTACCCCCGCTCCGGCCCCGCGACCGAGTCGTGGCGCAAGGCCGACAACGTCTGGTGTGCGGGCGACCGGCTGGACGCGATGACTGCGGCCAAGAACGGCGAGCCCGTGCCTGCGCGGAGCTGTGGCACGACGCCGGTGGAGGCCCACTACGCCCTGGGCGGGCGGATCGGTCTGCAGGGCACGCCTGCCATCTACACCGAAACCGGTGAGCAGATCGGAGGCTATCTGCCGCCCGAGGCCCTGCTGGCACGTCTGCGCGCCAGCGCCGCCCGTCGCGCCGCGCGCTGAGACGGCCGGTGTCGCTTCGGGCACTGCTGGAGGCACCAGGCGTCCTGCAGGCGCCGGGGGTGTATGACGGGCTCTCGGCGCTGCTCGTTGCCCAGGCCGGGTTTCCCGTGATGTTCCTCTCCGGTGCCGGCCTCGCGTATACGCGTTTCGGCCGGCCGGACCTCGGGCTGGTGTCGATGTCCGAGCTGACCGAGACCGTCGCGGTGATTCGCGAGCGGGTCGAGCTGCCCATGATCGTGGATGGCGATACCGGTTTCGGCAATGCCCTGAACCTGCAGCGCACGGTGCAGCGGCTGGAACAGGCTGGCGCCTCCGCAATCCAGTTCGAGGACCAGCTCGCCCCCAAGCGTTGCGGGCACATGCGGGGCAAGCAGGTCGTGTCCGCCGACGAGATGGTGGGACGGGTACGCGCCGCCCTGGATGCCCGGCGCAGCGAGGACACGCTGATCATCGCGCGCACCGACGCGCTGGCGCTGGAGGGGCTGGATTCGGCGCTGGAGCGTGCCGAAGCCTACCTGGAAGCCGGTGCCGACCTGCTGTTCATCGAGGGCCCGCGCAGCGTCGAGGAGATGGAACGCACGGCCAGCCGCTTCGCCGCGCGCGTGCCTCTCGTGCACAACCTCGTGGAGGGCGGTGGCTCGCCGCTGCGCGATGCGGCCGCGCTCGATCGCCTGGGGTTCCGGGTGGCGCTTTACCCCTCGATGCTGGTGCACCTGTTCGCCCGGCAGGCGCCGGAGTTCCTGGCGCGGCTGGCCGCCGAAGGGAGCACCGACGGGTTCGCGGATGCGCTGCTCGATCTACAGGAGATCAATGGCGTGCTTGGCGCCGACACGCTGCTGGCGCGCGCGGCGCGCTACGCCTAGCGTTCCAGCAGCTCCAGCTTGCCGGGCTTGTCTTTCCAGTCGTCGGCATCCGACGGCGGATCCTTGGCTTCCGTGATCACGGGCCAGGCCTTGGCCAGCTCGGCATTGAGCTCGAGGAAGTGCTCCTGACCGTCAGGCACCTCGTCCTCGGAGTAGATCGCGTCCACGGGACATTCGGGCTCACACAGGGTGCAGTCGATACATTCCTCGGGGTCGATGACGAGAAAGTTCGGACCCTCGTGGAAACAATCCACCGGACAGACTTCGACGCAGTCCGTGTACTTGCACTTGATGCAGCTCTCGGTGACGACAAATGTCATTGTGTGCTCCGCGGAATGACGATCAACAATGGCGGCGGGGGGGCGATGCTGCGCCGCGTTCGCGCCGGGATTCTAGCACAGCCCGTCAGGGCGGCCGCGGGCCCCGGGACCGGTCTGCGCCTCGTCGCTGTCACCGCACCTTGACCCGCGGGGCCTCGGTTACATGCAGCCGGCGCTTGCCCTCTGCGCGGTCGTGGAAATAGCGCTCCAGGCTGAACCGCACGCTGGGAAAGGCGATCTCCTGCCAGGGGATTTCATGCTCGCGGAACAGGCCGACCTCGAGGCTTTCATCGCCGGCCGCGTAGTCCTCGGCCAGCAGTGTGGCCCGGAACATGATATGCACCTGCTCGGCGTGGACCACGTTGACCACGGCGAACATGTCGTGCACTTCGACCCGCGCGCAGGCCTCCTCCAGGGTCTCCCGGGCGGCCGCCTGTTCCAGGGTCTCGCCGATCTCCATGAAGCCCGCCGGTGCGGTCCAGTAGCCGTGCCGGGGTTGTATCGCGCGCCGACAGAGCAGGATGCGATCGCCCCATTCGGGGACGCAACCCACCACCATGCGCGGATTGACGTAGTGAATGTAGCCGCAGTCGAGGCAGACATGCCGCGGGCGGTTGTCCCCGGAAGGGACCCGGAACTCGACCCGTTGCGAGCCGCATTGCTGGCAGAATTTCATCGACGGATCCCCGCGGCGCCCACAGGGGCACCGTCGAGCAGAGTGACGTGGTGCCGGGAGAGGGACTCGAACCCTCACGATGTCTCCACCAACGGATTTTGAGTCCGCCGCGTCTACCAGTTCCGCCATCCCGGCGCGGGCCCGTCATTGTGCCCCCGGTTGCCGGCGCTGCCAACACGGCGGGCCGCAGGGTAGGCTTGGGCTTTTGCGAGCGCCCTGCCATGACCCGATCATCGCCGCCTTCGCCCGCGTGCCTGCTGCCGATCCTGCTGCCGGTGGCGCAGGCCGGCCGCACGATCACCTATCAGGACATCGCCGCGCTGCTGGAGCTGGTCCCGCCGCTGACCATCCACCGGGTCACCGAGGCACTCGAGGCGCTGGTCCGGGTCGACGCTGCGGCTGGTCGGCCGCCGCTGGCCGCCGTGGCGGTGTCGCGCACGCGTGGCGGCTTGCCCGCACCGGGCTTCTTCGAGCTGCTCGTGCGCCTGGGGCTGGTCGACCCGGACCGTCTGGCCGAGGATCCCGCCGGCGTGCACGCCAGGCTCCATCGCGAGGTGGTGGCCGCCGCACGCGCGGGGACGTGGTCGACGGGCGTCGCCGGGTGATCGGACATGGCGTCGCCGCGCGTACGCCGGCCACTGCCAATGGCCGGCGTTGGAGCGTGCCGCGACCGCGGGTACACTCGCCGTCCCCTGGCGGCGGGCTGTCCGCTCATGAGGCCGGTGCACGTGTGGACAAGTCGGATTTTCACTATGAACTGCCCGAGGCGCTGATCGCCCAGGCGCCGCTGCCGGCGCGCAGCGACAGCCGCCTGCTGGTGCTCGATCCCCGTGGCGGACGGATTGAGGATCGGAACATCCGGGCGCTGCCGACGCTGCTTGCGCCGGGCGATCTGCTGGTGTTCAACGATACCCGCGTGCTGCCTGCGCGGCTGCGCGGGCGCAAGCCCAGCGGCGGGCGCGTGGAGCTGCTGGTGGAGCGTCACCTCTCGGCACACGAGATCCTCTGCTGGCTGCGTGCCAGCAAGTCCCCGGGGGCGGGCAGCGTGCTGGTGTTCGGCGATGCCCGGGCCGAGGTGACCGGTCGCCAGGACGAACTCTATCGGCTGCGCTTCGACCGGCCCGTGATGCCGCTGCTCGAGACGGCGGGCGAGGTACCGCTGCCGCCCTACATCCATCGCGCCGACCCGCCTGGCCCGGAGGATGCCGAGCGCTACCAGACCGTGTTCGCCCGCAGCCCGGGTTCGGCCGCCGCGCCGACTGCGGGGCTGCATTTCGATGCGCCGTTGCTGGCTGCACTGGCCGAGCGCGGCATCGGCCACTGTTTCGTTACCCTGCATGTCGGCGCGGGCACTTTTGCGCCCGTGCGCAGCGAGCGCATCGAGGATCACCGCCTGCACCGCGAGTGGCTTGAGGTGACCGAAGAGGTCTGCGAGGCGGTGGCGGCTACCCGCAGCCGCGGCGGCCGTGTGGTGGCCGTGGGTACGACAGCCGTGCGCTCGCTGGAGACCGCAGCAGCCGGCGGGGCGCTCGTGCCCTACCGCGGCGAGACCGGGCTGTTCATCTATCCCGGCTACCGTTTCCGCGCCATCGATGCCCTGGTCACCAATTTCCACCTGCCGGAATCCAGTCTGCTCATGCTGGTCTGTGCGTTTGCCGGGCGTGAACGGGTGCTCGAGGCCTACCGCCACGCGGTACAGGCCCGCTACCGGTTTTTCAGCTACGGCGACGCCATGCTGGTGTTCCCGGGCGATGCGCAGGGGGCACGTCAGTGATGCACTTCACCGTGGAGGCGCGCGACGGCGCGGCCCGGGCCGGGCGGCTGGTGACGGCCCGCGGGGTGGTCGACACACCGACCTTCATGCCGGTCGGGACCTACGGCACCGTGAAGGCGATGACGCCAGAGGAGCTGCGGGGCCTTGGTGCGGGCATTGTCCTGGGCAACACCTTTCACCTGATGCTGCGCCCGGGCGCCCCGCTGATCCGCCGGCTCGGCGGGCTGCATCGTTTCATGCACTGGGAGGGGCCCATCCTCACCGATTCGGGGGGCTTCCAGGTCTGGAGTCTTGCCGAGCTGCGGAAGATCACGGAGGAGGGAGTGCGCTTCCGATCGCCGATCGATGGCAGCCGCGTCGAGCTCTCGCCGGAGAGCTCCATGGAGGTCCAGCTGGATCTCGGTTCGGACATCGTGATGATCTTCGACGAGTGCACGCCCCATCCGGCCGAGCCTGCCGCGGTCCGGGCGTCGATGGAACTGTCGCTGCGCTGGGCGGCCCGTAGCCGCCAGGCCTTCGATCGGCTGGTGGCCGCGCGCGGGAGCACGGCCTCGCTGTTCGGCATCATCCAGGGCGGCATGGACATCCCGCTGCGCCGGGCCTCGCTGGCCGGGCTGCAGGATATCGGCTTCGATGGCTATGCGATCGGTGGGCTCTCGGTGGGTGAGAGTGAAGCCGAACGGCTGAGCGTGCTGGAGGGTCTTGAGCCGGTGCTGCCGGTGTCCCGCCCGCGCTACCTCATGGGGGTGGGGCGGCCGGAGGACCTGGTGGCCGGTGTCCTGCGAGGCGTGGATATGTTCGATTGCGTGATGCCGACGCGCAATGCCCGGAACGGCCACCTGTTCACCAGTGGCGGTGTCGTCAGGATCCGTAACGCCCGCCATCGCGACGATGACCGACCGCTCGACCCCCAGTGCGGGTGCTACACCTGCCAGAACTACAGCCGTGCCTACCTGCATCATCTCTATCGATGCAACGAAATCCTCGCCCATCGACTGCACACGATTCATAACCTGGCGTTCTATCTGGGACTGATGCGGCGGCTGCGGGCCGCGATCCGCGCCGGAGAGCTCGAGGCTTTTGCGGCCGCGTTTCTGGAGGGCCTCACCGCCGAGCCCCGAGCTGTGCCATAATCGCTGGCTTGGGCGTCTGACCGGGCCCGGGCCTTCGGCCCCGCCCGCGCAGGCGCCCGTGGCATCCGCTGACAACAGGCAACCGATTCATGGATTTCTTCATCAGTCCTGCCCATGCGGCCGCCGGCGGCGGCGGTGACGTGTTCGTGGGCCTTCTCCCGCTGATCATCATCTTCGTGCTCTTCTACTTCCTGCTCATCCGTCCGCAGATGAAGCGCCAGAAGGAGCATCGGCAGATGGTCGAAAACCTCTCCACCGACGACGAGATCGTCACTGCGGGCGGTGTGCTCGGCCGGGTCATCGAGGTGGGCGAGCAGTTTGTCACCGTGGAAGTGGCCGACGGCGTGAAGCTCAAGGTCCAGCGTCATACGGTCGGCGCGATCATGCCCAAGGGCACCTACCGCAGCGCCAGCTGACGGCCCCTGCCGCAAGGCCAGGTCCAACGTGACGACGCGATGAACAAGTTCCCGCTCTGGAAGAACCTGCTGGTCCTGGGCGTGCTGGCGCTGGGTATCCTGTTCGCTTTGCCCAACCTGTTCCCGGAAGATCCGGCAGTCCAGATCGCGGCGCGGGACGATTCGGCGCTGGATGCCTCCGAGCTTGCCCGCGTCCGCGAGATCCTCGCGGACGAGTCGCTCGACTTCCGCAGCACTGCGCTGCGCGACGGGCGGATCAGTGTGCGATTCGATTCGGTCGATGACCAGCTGCGCGCGGCCGATACCCTGCGGGCCATCCTCAACCCGCGCAGCCAGGATTACGTGGTCGCGCTGGTGCTTGCCCCGCGCCTGCCGACCTGGGTGCGTACGCTCGGTCTGCAGCCGATGAGCCTGGGGCTTGATCTGCGCGGTGGCGTGCACTTCCTGTTCGAAGTGGACATGGATGCGGCGATCGACCAGGTGCTGCGGCGCTACCAGGAAGGCATCTCCGTCATGCTGCGCGACGAGCGTATTCCGCGCCGGGTGCGCGTCGACGGCGAGCAGGTGGTGGTCACCGTCAACAGTGAGGACGATGCGCAGCGGGCCGAAGCGCTGCTGCGGCGGATGGACGATCCGTTGCAGATCCGGCGCGGTGTCGACGGCCAGCGCCCTGCGCTGTACCTGACCCTGAGCGAGGACCAGGTGCAGGAACGGCGCGATTTTGCCATCCAGCAGAACACCATCACGCTGCGCAACCGCGTCAACGAACTTGGCGTGGCCGAGCCGCTCGTCGCCCGGCAGGGTGCCGACCGGATCGTCGTGCAGCTGCCGGGCGTCCAGGACCCCCGCCAGGCCGAGGTGGTGCTTGGGGCGACCGCCACGCTGGAGTTCCGCCTGGTCGACACCGAGAACGACCCGATCGAGGCGGCGCGCCGTGGGCGCGCCCCGATCAACACCGAGCTGTATTTCGAGCGAAACGGCGCGCCGGTGCTGCTCAGCCGCGACATCATCGTCACCGGTGACCAGCTGACCAACGCGAGTTCCGGGTTTTCGGAGGGCCGCCCTGCGGTATTCGTCAACCTCGATTCGCAGGGCGCCCGTCGCATGCTGCAGACCACCCAGGCCAACCTCGGGCGGCCGATGGCGGTGCTGTTCATCGAGGAGCGGCGCAACCTGGTCGAGCAGAACGGCGAGCTGGTGGAGGTCTCCGAAACCATCCGTGAAGTGATCAGTGTAGCGACCATTCAGGGTGTGTTCTCCAGCCGGTTCCAGATTACCGGTCTGGCCACCACCGAGGCGCGCGACCTTGCACTGCTGCTGCGTGCCGGTGCGCTGGCGGCCCCCATTTTCAAGGTCGAGGAGCGCACCATCGGTCCCAGCCTCGGGCAGGACAACATCGACCGTGGCATGCAGGCCGTCGTGATCGGCTTCGCGCTGGTGGTGATCTTCATGATCGCCTACTATCGGGTGTTCGGGCTGGTCGCCAACCTCGCGTTGCTCACGAATCTGGTGCTGGTCATCGCTCTGCTGTCGCTGCTGCAGGCCTCGCTGACGCTGCCAGGTATCGCTGGTATCGTGCTGACGGTCGGCATGGCCGTGGACGCCAACGTGCTCATTTTCGAGCGCATCCGCGAGGAACTGCGTAACGGCAACTCGCCGCAGGCAGCGATCGCCGCCGGCTACGACAAGGCCTTCTCGTCGATCGCCGATGCCAACATCACCACGCTGATCGCGGCCGTGGTGCTGTTCACCTTCGGAACGGGGCCAATCAAGGGGTTCGCGGTGACCCTGTCGCTTGGCATCATCACTTCGATGTTCACCGCGATCATCGGGACCCGCGCGGTCATCAACCTGATCTACGGTGGGCGGCGGGTACAGCGGCTGTCCATCGGCGGGAGCATGGTCCATGCCGCAGGCTAAGACGGGCAAGGCGCTGGATATCAACTTCCTCGGTCCGAGGAAGCTGTTCTTTGCCATTTCCGCGATCCTGATCGTGGCCTCGATTGCCTCTGTGCTGACCCGCGGCCTCAATTTCGGGATCGATTTCACGGGTGGCGTGCTGCTCGAGGTCGGTTACCCGAGAGCTGCGGAGCTCGAGAGCATCCGGGGCCTGCTGCAGGAGTCGGGCTACGAGGGCGCGCTGGTGCAGAACTTCGGCACCGCCACCGACGTGCTGGTGCGTCTGCCGCCGCAGGCCGAGGGCATGGACGGGAGTGCGATCCGCGATACCGTGCTCGGGCTGCTGCGTCAGCAGGAGCCCGGAGTCGACCTGCGGCGCGTGGAATTCGTGGGGCCGCAGGTGGGCGAAGAGCTGACCGAGCGGCGGCCGCTGGATTTCCTGACCCGATCCGAGATCGCAGCCCAGCCCAGCGGCAGTTCCGAACCCGCCTATATCCTGGCCCGCAGCGCCGACGAGGATCAGGTGATCGCCTTCACGATCTATGAGCGTCAACGCAATCGGCGGATGATGGTCAATGTCGTCGATATCGAGAAGCTGGCGACGCTGGAGTTGATGCCGGTCGAGACCGCGCCCGAACCCGAACCCGAGCCCGTTGTCGAGGCCGCGCCCGAGCCCGAGCCAGTTGCGCTGCCCGCGCAGGACGCGGCCGAACTGGAAAGCGGACTGGTCGCCGATGGCCGGGTGGTGGTCAACGCGATCCTGTTCGAATTCGACCGCGCCGAGATCCTGCCCGAATCGGCCGAGGCGCTGGCCACCGTCGCCGCGCTCATGCAGGACCGCGCCGGGCTGTCGCTGCTGGTGGTGGGCCATACCGACGGGGTGGGCAGCTTTGACTACAACCTGCGGCTTTCGGTCGAACGCGCAACCGCCGTGGTCGACTGGCTGCGCACGCGCCACGGGATCTCGGCCGACCGGCTGCGCCCGGCGGGTGCCGGGCCGATGTCGCCGATCACCACCAACCGGACCGAGGCGGGCCGCGCGCTCAACCGCCGGGTCGAACTGGTCGAGATGATCGACTGACCCGATGACAGCGTTGGTCAACCCGGCTTCGGGGTTCTACTCCCCCAAGGGTTGACCCTCAGCACGCTTCTGCCGCAAGTTCATGTTGCGCACTGTCCCTGTGCCCATGCCTGCGCATGCGCCCCGGGGGCGGCCGCCCTGCCATGCGGGGTGGACCAGCGCCTTGTCCCTGACCTTGCGGAGCCATTCATGCGTCACATCCTGTTGTTTTGCCTAGCCCTCGCCACAACCGGCCTGATCGCCACCGGCCTGTCCACCGCCCCCGCCCAGGCCCAGCGCGCCATCGAGGGTGCGCAGCCGCACCCCGCGGTGCCCTTGCCGCCGGGTGGATACATCACCCGTGACGAATTCACCGATTTCGCCATCCTCGACTTTCCCGCCGGCCCGCTCGTGCGCGGCGAGGATCAGGAGCGGTTGGTCGTCGAAGGCGCGCATACACGCAAGGAATACACCATTGACGGGTTCGAGACGGCAAGCCTGCGTCTCTACCGAACCTATCTGCAGCATTTCCAGGCCCAGGGTTTCGAGATCGTCTTC
>SKYU01000168.1 GCA_007127715.1 Gammaproteobacteria bacterium
CTCCGATCGAGACGGCCGGACGCGACGCGCGCGAGGTCAGTGCCGAGGTCCAGGACTGGATCGAGGCGCAGGTCGCACGCCTGACCGGGTTGCCGAAGGCCGAGCCGCCGGCTCAGCGACGCTCGAGCCGCCGACCGGCCGGCTGACTCGGCGGCTCTGCGGCCAACGCGCGGGCCGCGTCGGCATCACCATGAAGCTCGGCGCGCAGGAACAGGGCGCTGAGACGATTGACCGCGGCGAGTCCTGCGGTGTCAGGTACGGAGGCGGGCATCGCCCGACCGATCAGACCCCCAAGGTAATGATCGCCCTCCGGCAGCACGAGGGCGTGTCCGCGACCGGCTCGGGGCAGATCGAACACCCCGAGGCGCCAGTGCCATGGGCGCGCGACGCCGTCGCCGGTGAGGCCCGGATCATCGGTGCCGGCCACCGCGAATACCGGCAGGCTGAGTGCCTGCCAGCCGGCGTCATCGAGCACCGGCAGCCGGCCGACACCGTGCAGGCTCACCAGAGCCGAGAGTTCGGGGACAACGTCGTGGCGGAGTTCGCCGCTGTCGAGATCACGCCAGGGAACGCCGGCCACGATGGCCGAGATCATCACCCCCAGGGAGTGGCCGGCGACGGCCCGGCGGGCACTGTCGAGGCGCCCGGCCAGACCGGCATGGCCGCCTAGGGCATCGAGACCGGTGAGCAGCCAGCGGAGTTCTTCGACGCGGGTCCGCAGCATGCGTCCGGCATCGGCCGGCCCAAGCCCCAGCGCGAGCGACTCGGAATCGATATGGGTGGGCGCAAGGACGGCGAACCCGGCCGCGGCCCAGGCGTCGAGGACCGGCGAATACAGTTCACCGGAGGAATTCGCGCCGTGCGAGAAGACCACCACCGGCCACGGGCCCCCTTCGGCCGGCAACACGATGCGCAACGGCATCTCGCGAGCCTGGCCGGGGGGCACGAGCGCCAGTCGATGGACCTCGACAGGGTAGGCGGGCAGCGGGTCGGCCGCGAGCGGCGCAGACCCGGCAAGCAGCAGCAGGGCCGCGCAGACCCGCCAGGCCCTGACGCTCATTCGCCGTTGTCGGGCGCCCTCTCACGCGGCGGTGCAGGCGTCTCGGTGAGCGCGTAGTTCTCCAGGCTGGACAGCGAGGGACCGTAATCCTCGGTCGGCGCCTCCAGCCATTTCGGATCCATCGACTCGGCGCGGGCCAGCACATCATCCGGGATGAGGTCGAAGGAATCGAACGCCCCCATGTCGCACATGTACAGGATGTGACCCGGTGCCTGGTCCATCAGCATCCAGGGCAGCCAGGGGGTCACCCGGCTCCAGGTGCCGAAGTAGTCGATGGACGTGCGCTCGGGGTCAGCGAGCTTGTCCTTGTCGATGATGTACCTGAACAGTTCGGAGACGCGGGTCATCGGCCCGGGTGATTCGCGTGGCCACTCGTCCGGCTGCAGGGCGCTGGGGTAGAACAGATGAATGTCGGTGGTGAGCAGGACCTTGTCGCCCATTTCCCGCCACGGCAGGATCAACGGAATGGGAGGCAGCTCCACGGGGTTCAGACCACCGTAGTCCGGAGGCTGGGGGACGAACTCGCTGATGGTGAAGTTGAAGGGATCGTTGGCCACGGGGACCACCCGGACGGTCTCACCGGTGTAGACGTTCGTCCATTCATCGAGCAGCTCGCCGGTCCGCAGGTCACGATAGAAGCCGACTTCGCGCAGCAGCTTGCGCCAGCTGCCGTCCTCCTGCGGGAGCAGGCGTGAAACGGAGAACCCTTCGAAACCGAACAGCTCGCGCAGGGGCTCACCATCGCGCACACCCATGACCTTGCCGGCATACCAGCCGATTTTCTCCTGGTCGGGATCCAGGTTGCCCTGCAGGCGGGCGAATGCATCGCGGTTCCAGAGCGGGTCGCGGAACGGCAGCGAGGCGCCTCCGGTAGGTCCACCATCGGGCGCAAGGATGACGGAGGAGGCAAGCGCTGACGGCGCCATGAGCGCGGCCGCGCCGCCGGCAGTGAGTCGAAGGGCATCGCGGCGGTTGAGACGAATGGATCTGGTCATGGCACTCCCCTGGCTGCTGGGCAACGACCCCCCAGGGTCGGCCTTCGCGGATGACCATACGCCCAAGATCTCCGACGATCAGCCGGCGTATGCATGTCTGATCACCTGACGAACAGGGCGGCAATCGGCCGCGGCGGGGATGACTCAGACGTCGAGATTCGCCACCGACAGGGCGTTGCGTTCGATGAACTCCCGGCGAGGCTCGACGTGATCACCCATGAGGGTGGTGAAGATCTCGTCTGCGGCCACCGCATCCTCGATCTTGACCTGCATCAGCCGGCGGGTGTCGGGATTGACGGTGGTATCCCACAGCTGGTCAGGGTTCATTTCTCCGAGACCCTTGTAGCGCTGGATGTGCTGGCCGCGCTTGGCCTGTTCCATCAACCAGTTCACGACTTCGGGGAAGCTGGCCACCGGCTGGCGCTGCTCACCACGCTGCACGTAGGCCCCTTCGCCGATGAGCTCCGCCATTTCCAGACCGACCGCGGCAATGCGCCGATACTCAGCCGATTCGAAGAATTCCCGCTGGATGGTCCGTGCGGTCGCCACGCCGTGGTGAAGGCGTGTCACGACCAGCTGGTAGGCTGCGGGATTCTCAGAATCCCTAATCAAATCAACAGTATAGGAGGCATCGCTCCCGTTGGGAGAAGCCAACCGGGCGGACAGCTGGGACACCCAAGTGGTCAGGGTATCCGGCGCGTCGAGTCGATCCCCCGTCATCGGCGGCAGCCAGAGCAGTTCGCGGAGCAGCCGTTCGTCGTAACGCCGGGCCCAGCGCTCGATGATCGCGTTGACCTCCATGTATCGGGTCGCGAGGTCCGCCAGGGCTTCAGAAGAAATCGCCGGTGCCCCCTCGGCCACGTGCAGGGCAGCGGTTTCGAGCGCCGTGTTCAACAGCAGCCGGTTGAGCTCGCCGTCGTCCTTGACGTAGTACTCCTGCTTCCCTCGTTTGACCTTGTACAACGGCGGCTGCGCAATGTAGACGTGCCCGCGTTCGATCAGCTCCGGCATCTGGCGGTAGAAGAACGTCAAAAGCAGGGTGCGGATGTGCGAGCCGTCGACGTCGGCGTCGGTCATGATGATGATCCGGTGGTAGCGCAGCTTGTCGGGATCGAACTCGTCCTTGCCGATGCCGCAGCCCAAGGCGGTGATGAGGGTGCCGACTTCTGCAGACGCCAGCATCTTGTCGAACCGGGCCTTCTCCACGTTCAGGATCTTGCCCTTGAGTGGCAGGATCGCCTGGTAGCGGCGGTCGCGACCCTGCTTGGCGGAGCCGCCGGCGGAATCGCCCTCGACCAGGAAGATTTCCGACAGCGCAGGATCCTTCTCCTGACAGTCGGCAAGCTTCCCTGGGAGGCCCGCAATGTCCAGCGCGCCTTTGCGCCGGGTCATCTCGCGCGCCTTGCGCGCCGCCTCTCTGGCACGCGCCGCGTCGATGATCTTGGCGACGATTGCCTTGGCCTGGCTGGGATTCTCGAGCAGGAAAGTCTCGAGCGCCTCGGCGACGGCCGACTCGACGACACCCTTGACCTCCGAGGAGACCAGCTTGTCCTTGGTCTGCGAGGAGAATTTCGGATCCGGCACCTTCACGGAGAGCACGGCCGTGAGGCCCTCGCGGGCGTCATCGCCGGTGGGGGTGGCCTTTTCGCGTTTCGCCAGCTGCTCACGTTCGATATAACCGTTCAGGGTCCGCGTCAGCGCACTGCGAAACCCTGACAGATGGGTGCCACCGTCACGCTGCGGAATATTGTTCGTGAAGCAGAACATGTTTTCCTGGTAGCCATCATTCCACTGCAGTGCGACCTCTACGGTCGTGCCGTCGCGGTCGGCGGAGAAATGCAGCACGGTCTCGTGCACCGGGGTCTTGTTTCGGTTCAGATGCTGGACAAACGCCTTGATCCCTCCTTCATATTCAAAGACTTCGCGCTGATCTTCGCGCTCGTCCAGCAGCTCGATGCGGACGCCGGAGTTCAGGAAGGACAACTCCCGCAGACGCTTCGCCAGGATGTCGAAATGGTAGGTCGTATCGGAAAAGATCACGGCACTCGGCTTGAAGCGGATCAGCGTGCCTGTTTTTTCAGTGGTGCCGAGCACGGCGAGGGGAGCTACGGGCTCGCCCATGCGGAATTCCTGCCGGTGCACCTTGCCATCACGATGAATGGTCAACTCCAGATGCTCGGAGAGGGCGTTGACCACGGAGACCCCAACGCCGTGAAGTCCGCCTGACACCTTGTAGGAGTTGTCATCGAACTTACCACCGGCGTGCAGCACCGTCATGATGACCTCGGCCGCTGAACGGCCCTCTTCAGGGTGCATATCGACCGGGATACCGCGACCGTCGTCGGCCACCGTCACCGAATCATCGGCGTGCAGCGTCACGGTGACGCGTCGGCAGAATCCGGCCAATGCCTCGTCGATGGAGTTGTCGACGACCTCGAACACCATATGGTGGAGCCCGGTCCCATCATCGGTATCACCGATATACATGCCCGGGCGCTTACGGACCGCCTCCAGGCCTTTCAGCACCTTGATGTTTCGGGAATCGTAGGTCGGTGTGGTCATCAGCGGGGTTCCACGAAGGTCAACCGTGTGATTATAGCACCGGCGCGAACCGGCCCTGTTCCACGTGAAACACGGACTGTGCTGCGCCCTGGCGGGCAACCCGCCGGTCCAGCGCCGTCACCACGCGCTGCACGGGCAGCGCGTTGGCTGCGGTCAGCAGCCGTGCCTGCGCGTCCGCATCAAGTTCTGCCGACGGATCGTCAAGCAACAACAGCGGCCGCTGCGCCGTCCGCGCCGCAAGGTGCCCGATCTGACCCA
>SKYU01000074.1 GCA_007127715.1 Gammaproteobacteria bacterium
CGCCGCCCCCGCCCCCGCCGGCAGAGCCGGAGCGCCCGTGTCCGGAGCCCCGGCCCGGGCAGCCGGTGGACGAAGACGGCTGCGCACTCGAGATCGAGCTGCCGGGCGTGAATTTCGAGTTCGACTCGGCGCGACTGCTGGCCAGTTCCGAGCGGATCCTCGACGAGGCGGCCGAGATCCTCCAGCTGTATCCGTTCCTGCGGGTCGAGGTCCAGGGGCATACCGACAGCCGTGGCAGCGCGGCCTACAACCAGCAGCTCTCGGAGCGCCGGGCGCAGGCGGTGCGCGACTACCTGATCTCGCGGGGTGTGGCACCGGGTAACCTCACGGCCCGTGGCTACGGCGAAGAGCGCCCCATCGCCAGCAACGATACCGACGAGGGCCGGGCCCGCAACCGCCGGGTCGTGCTGAGTTTCATCGTCGATTGACGTGGTGCCAAGGCGCCATGAACCCCGGCTTCGGCCGGGGTTTTTTTTGCGTGGGTCGTGGCAATGACCGGACGGGCAGCGGGATGGTGAGCGAGGCCAGGGGCGCGGAGCGGGCACGCCTGTGCTCTGGTGCGGCGGGCCTGGGCATCACGCTTGCGCCGGCCGTGGCCGAGCAGCTTCTGGCGCTGCTGGATGAGCTTGCCCGCTGGAACCGGGCATACAACCTGACGGCCGTCCGTGAGCGCGCCGAGATGCTCACTCACCACCTGCTGGACAGCCTGAGCGTGCTGCCCGCCCTGACCGGTGGCCGGGTGATCGATGTCGGTACCGGCGCGGGCTTTCCCGGGCTGGTGCTGGCGCTGGCCGATCCCGATCGCCGTTACACACTGCTCGACAGCAACGGCAAGAAGATCCGCTTCGTCGAGCATGCGCTGCGTACCTTCGGCATCCGGAATGCCTGCGCGGTCCAGTCGCGGGTCGAGGACTACCGGCCGACGCCCGGCTTTGATACCGTCGTCGGCCGCGCGTTCGCCCCGACCGCGCGCTTTGCCGCCAGCTGCCGGCACCTGCTGGCCCCGGGCGGCGAGATCGTGATGATGAAGGGACGGCATGCCGTCAGCGAGCTCGCAGGGCTCCCGGGCGACTGGCGGGTCACCGTGGAGCCCGTGGAGGTCCCCGGCCTGCACGAGGCGCGCCACCTCGTGAGGCTGCGGCTTGCGGACGACGCGCCCGAATCTCCACTGCAGGAACGAACATGACAAGAACCATTGCGGTGGCCAACCAGAAAGGCGGTGTCGGCAAGACGACCACGGCCATCAACCTGGCCGCTTCCCTGGCCGCCACCCGTCGGCGCGTGCTGCTGGTCGATCTGGACCCGCAGGGCAACGCCACCATGGGCTGCGGTATCGGCAAGAACGATCTCGAGCGCACCAGCTGCGATGTGCTGCTGGGCGAGGCCACCGTCGCCGAGACCGTGGTGGATGTCGAAGAAGGCGGTTTCCGGCTGCTGCCAGGTAACGACGACCTCACCACGGCCGAGGTCCAGCTGCTGCAGGAGATCGGCCGGGAGATGCGCCTGCGCAAGGCCCTGGAACCGGTGCGCGGCGACTACGATTACATCCTGGTCGACTGCCCCCCGTCGATCAACATGCTGACCCTGAACGCCCTGACCGCCGCCGACGGCGTGCTCATCCCCATGCAGTGCGAGTACTACGCGCTGGAGGGGCTGTCCGCGCTGGTGCGGACCATCGAACAGATCCGCGACAGCGTGAACCCCGGCCTGCAGATCGAGGGTCTGCTGCGCACGATGTTCGACCCCCGCAACAACCTGGCCAACGAGGTCTCGGCCCAGCTGATCCAGCACTTCCGCGACAAGGTCTACCGGACGGTCATTCCCCGGAACGTCCGTCTTGCCGAGGCGCCGAGTTTCGGCAAGCCCGCGCTCTACCATGACAAGTACTCGCGCGGGGCGCTGGCCTACCTGGCCCTGGCGGGGGAGCTCAATCGCCGCGAGGACGAGCGTCGCCGGGCGTCCGGGAGCAGCGAATGAGCTCGACCGGGCTCTGCTACACTACCGCGCCTTTGCTGTCAGGCAGACAGGCTGAGCGATGACATCCAGGAAAAAACGCCTCGGCCGCGGCCTCGACGCGCTGCTGGGGGGGCAGGCACCGCGGGCCGATCAGGCTGGGGGCGAAAGCGCGGACGGGGAGCTGCGGCGTATTCCGGTCGAGCATCTGCAGCGTGGCCGTTACCAGCCGCGCAGCGACATGCGCACCGAGACGCTGGAGGAGCTCGCCCAGTCGATCGCCGCCCAGGGCGTGGTCCAGCCCATCGTTGTGCGGCCGATCCCGCAGACCCCGGCCGGCGTGCGTTACGAGATCATCGCCGGGGAACGCCGCTGGCGGGCTGCCCAGCTGGCCGGTCTCGGCGAAGTGCCGGCGCTGGTGCGCGAGGTCCCCGACGAGGCGGCCGTCGCCATGGCGCTGATCGAAAACATCCAGCGCGAGAACCTCAACCCCCTCGAGGAGGCGCGTGCCCTGTCGCGGCTGATCGAGGAATTCGACATGACTCACCAGGCCGCCGCCACAGCGGTCGGCCGTTCTCGCGCGGCGGTCAGCAACCTCCTGCGGCTGCTCGAGCTCGACGACGAGGTGAAGACCCGTGTCGAGCGTCGGGAGATCGAGATGGGGCACGCCCGGGCGCTGCTCGGGCTGCCGGCGCCAACCCAGCGCGAGGCGGCCCGGCAGGTCGTGAAGGGCCAGCTCTCTGTCCGCGCCACCGAGCAGCTCGCCCGCCGTCTGCAGAAAGGCGAGTCCCGACCGGCGACCCCACCGGCCCGTCCGGACCCCGACATCACGCGTCTGGAGACCGATCTCGCCGACCGTCTCGGCGCGAGGGTCCGGCTCCAGCACGGCAAGGCCGGCGCGGGCCGGCTGGTGATCAGCTACCACAGCGTCGAGGAGCTCGAGGGCATCCTGCGGCACATCCGCTGAGCCCCATGGCCTGCCCTCGGCAACAATTGAAGCAGTGCAACAAAGTCTATATACTGCCGCGCCTCGGACAGGGCGGCAGGGCGACTTGATAGCCGTGCGGTCCATCCCCGCCCGCATCATCGCCTGGCAGGTTCTGGTCGGGGTGGTCGGGGCAGCGGCCTGGTCCCTGGCCGGCATGGAGAGCGGTTTGGCCGCACTCTGCGGTGGCCTGGCAAGCGCCTTGCTGAGTCTAAGGTTTGCCCTGCGGGTGTTTTCCCGCAGCCCGGACGCGCCGCCGCGTGAACTCGCTGCGGCGTTTTATCGGGCCGAGGCCTTCAAGCTGTTGATGGCCGCGATGCTGTTCATGATCGCGGCGCGGTTTTTCGGGCACGTGTTCGTGCCCGTGGTGACCACCTACATGGCCACGCTGGTCGTGTACTGGGTGGCCTTGCTTTGGACATTCGACTTGAGCGCAGTCGACAGGGAACGTCTCCGGGATCATGGCCAGCGAAAATCCGAGCGCCTCTGAATACGTCTTGCATCACCTGACGAACTTCTCCGTGGGAGAAGGCGTCTGGACGCTGCATGTCGATACCCTGTTTTTCTCCTGGCTGACGGGGATCTTCTTTGTCACCGTGCTCTGGCTGGGTGCACGTACGGCCACCGCAGGCGTGCCGGGCAAGATGCAGAACTTCGTCGAGATGCTCGTAGACTGGGTCGACAACTCGGTCAAGGAGACCTTCCACGGGCCGCGGGATTTCATCGGTCCGCTGGCGCTGACGATCTTCGTCTGGGTGCTGCTCTGGAATTTCCTCGATCTCATCCCCGTGGACTGGATCCCGGTCCTTGCCTACAACGTTTTTGGTTTCGAGTACACGCGGATCGTTCCTTCTGCGGACATCAACGCACCGTTTGCGTTGTCCATTTCCGTGCTGCTGCTGATCATCGTCTACAGCATCAAGGGCAAGGGTTTGGGTGGCTTCGGCAACGAGCTGCTGACACACCCCTTCGGCTCCCATCCGCTGCTGTGGATTCCGAACCTGCTGCTCAATGTCGTCGAACTGCTTGCCAAGCCCGTCTCCCTGGCCATGCGCCTGTTCGGCAACCTCTACGCCGCAGAGTTGATCTTCGTGCTCATCGCCCTGCTGCCGGCGTGGATCCTGTTCGTCCCCGGCAGTGCCTGGGCCGTGTTCCATATTCTCGTCGTGCCGCTCCAGGCCTTCCTCTTCATGACGCTGACGATCGTATATCTCAGCCTGGCCTACGAGAAGCATTAAGCGCCTGCGGCGCCCGTCCCTTTCACGCTTGTCTTTTAACGTTCTGAACGCGCACATCCAGGAGGCACAATGGAAACCCTAGCGCTCATCGCCCAGGTTCAGGCCAACACGGCCATCGCGGTCGGTCTGATCTTCGCAGCCGCAGCCCTCGGCACCGGTATCGGCTTCGCCCTGCTGGGCGGCAAGTTCATCGAAGCGGCCGCGCGTCAGCCCGAGCTCGCGGCGATGTTGCAGGTGCGCATGTTCATCATCGCCGGCCTGCTGGACGCGCTGTCGATCATCGGCGTGGCCTTCGCGGCACTGCTCATGTTCGGTAATCCGCTGCTCGGCGCGATCACTGGCGGCTGAGCCGGCGGATCCGTTCGGTCCTGACACCATTACGGGCACCATTACGGGAGCTGTAACGTGCAAGTCAGTCTAGGCACCCTCATCGCGCAGGGCATCTCTTTCTTCGTCTTCATCTACGTGACGATGAAGTTGGTGTGGCCGCCCTTGGTGAAGGCCATGGCCGAGCGACGCGCCAAGATCGCCGATGGCCTGGCTGCCGCAGAGCGTGGCAAGAGCGAGCTCGAGGAGGCCGGAACGCAGGCCGATGCCCTGGTTCGCGCCGCGCGTGATCAGGCCGCGGAAATTCTCGAGCAGGCCAACCGCCGTGCTGCCAGCATCGAAGCGGAAGCCAAGGCCGATGGCGAGCGCGAGCGCGAGCGTCAGCTTGCGGCCGCGCGCGCCGAGATCGAACAGGAACTCACCCGGGCGCGCGACGAACTGCGTGGCCAGGTGGCGACCATCGCCGTGACCAGCGCCGAGAAGATCCTCGGTCGCGAGATCGACGCGGGCAAGCACCGCGACATTCTCGATAAGCTGGCCACGCAGATCTGAGGCCGGTCATGGCTGATCACAAGACCGTTGCCCGCCCCTACGCAAGCGCCCTGTTTCAGGTCGCACGCGAGCATGGCGAGCTCGCACGATGGTCTAACGCGCTGTCGGTGCTTGCATCCGCCCTGGGTGACGAAGGCCTCCAGGCGTGGCTGGACAGCCCGCGCATGACTGATGCCGAGCGCGTCGCCCTGCTGATGGATATCGCGCAGGCGGCAGATCCCGAAGCTGGCGCCGTGCTGGCCGAGGACCGCGGAGCCAACTTCCTGAAGCTGCTGGCGGAAAACGACCGCCTGGCGATACTGCCGGATGTCGCGCTGCTGTTCGAGGAACAGCGCCACCTGGAAGAAAACACCATGGACGTGACAATGGTCGCGGCCAGCGATGTGGACGATGCCACGAAGGCGGCCATCAGTGCGGCACTGGAATCGCGGCTGGGCCGCACGGTGCGCCTCTCGGTGACCGTGGATCCCGCCCTGCTGGGCGGGGCGGTCATTCGAGCCGACGATCTGGTGATCGACGCCTCGCTGAAGAGCCGGCTCGCCAAGCTCGCGACCTCACTCATTCGATAAATTCCCGAGGAATCCACCATGGCCTTGAAGGCTTCTGAAATCAGCCAACTGATCAAGGAACGCATCGAGAAATTCGACGCTGCGGCTGAGGCACGTGATGTCGGTACCGTCATCGGCGTCGCCGACGGCATCGTGCGTATCCATGGCCTGCGCGGCGTGGCCTACGGCGAGATGCTCGAGTTCCCGGGCGAGACCTACGGGATGGCGCTCAACCTCGAGCAGGACTCCGTGGGTGCCGTCATCCTCGGCAGCTACCAGCACATCTCCGAGGGCGACGAGGTCAAGACCACCGGGCGCATCCTGGAGGTGCCGACGGGTGAGGCTCTGCTGGGTCGCGTCGTCGACTCACTCGGCAACCCCATCGACGGAAAGGGTCCGCTGAAAGGCGATCCGGTCATGTCGCCGATCGAGAAGATCGCCCCGGGGGTCATCGACCGTCAGTCCGTCTCCCAGCCGGTGCAGACGGGTCTCAAGGCCATCGATGCAATGGTACCCGTCGGCCGCGGCCAGCGAGAGTTGATCATCGGTGACCGTCAGACCGGCAAGACAGCCGTCGCCGTGGACGCGATCATCAACCAGAAGGGCACGGGCATCAAGTGCATCTATGTGGCGGTCGGGCAGAAGAACTCTTCGGTCGCCAACGTGGTGCGGAAGCTCGAGGAAGAGGGCGCGATGGAGCACACCATCGTGGTTTCCGCCTCCGCCTCGATGTCCGCCGCGATGCAGTACATCGCGCCCTACTCGGGCTGCGCCATGGGCGAGTACTTCCGCGACCGTGGCCAGGATGCACTCATTATTTACGATGACCTGACCAAGCAGGCCTGGGCTTACCGGCAGGTGTCGCTGCTGCTGAAGCGCCCGCCCGGACGCGAAGCCTATCCGGGTGACGTCTTCTACCTGCACTCGCGTCTGCTCGAGCGCGCCGCGCGCGTGAACGCCGACTACGTCGAGAATTTCACCAACGGCGACGTCAAGGGCCAGACCGGCTCGCTCACGGCGCTGCCGATCATCGAAACCCAGGCGGGCGACGTCTCGGCGTTCGTGCCCACCAACGTGATTTCCATCACCGACGGGCAGATCTACCTCGAGACCGACCTGTTCAATGCGGGTATCCGACCCGCGATCAACGCAGGCCTCTCGGTCTCGCGCGTCGGCGGTGCTGCCCAGACCAAGATCATCAAGAAGCTCGGTGGCGGTGTCCGCCTGGCGCTCGCACAGTATCGCGAACTCGCCGCTTTTGCCCAGTTCGCCTCGGACCTCGATGCCGCCACGCGCCGTCAGCTCGAGCGCGGTCGTCGGGTCACGGAACTGATGAAGCAGCCGCAGTACGCGCCGCTGTCCGTCGCCGAGATGGCCGTCTCGCTGTACGCCGTCAACGAAGGCTTCCTCGATGATGTCGACGTCGAGAAGATCGTCGAGTGCGAGCGTGCCATGCACGCCCATGTGCGGGCGAACTTCGGCGAGCTGTTCGAGCGGATCAATACCTCCGGTGACTACAACGATGAAATCGCCGACGGCCTGAAGCAGGCCATCAGTGACTTCAAGGCCAACGGCGCCTGGTAAGCGCGCCCGCGCGAATACGATCACGGGAATCCCATGTCCGGTACCAAGGAAATTCGCGGCAAGATCAAGAGCGTGAAAAACACGCAGAAGATCACCAAGGCCATGGAAATGGTTGCCGCCAGCAAGATGCGCAAGGCGCAGGACCGCATGGAAGCGGGACGCCCGTATGCCCAGCGTATCCAGCGGGTGATCGGCCACCTCATGGAGGTCGATCCGGACTACACCCATCCGTATCTGGTGCGCCGCAAAGCACGCCGTGTCGGCTATGTCATCGTCAGCACCGACCGGGGCCTTGCAGGCGGTCTGAACGTCAACCTGTTCCGTCGACTGGTGCCGGAAATCAAGCGTCGCACCGACGAGGGCCTCGAGGTCGAGCTCTGCCTCATCGGCGCGAAAGCCGTCGCGTTCTTCCGTCGGCTGGACGTCAACATCGTCGCCGCCACCACTCACCTGGGTGAGACCCCCGGCATGGGCGATCTACTCGGTGCCATGCGGGTCATGCTGGACGGTTACACCGAAGGGCGCATCGACCGGCTCTACCTGGCCCACAACGTGTTCGTGAACACCATGAGCCAGAAGCCGGAGATCAATACCATCCTGCCGGTGGAGATTGCCGACCGCGAGGAGCTCCCCAAGTACTGGGACTACATCTACGAGCCCTCGCCCGATGCATTGCTTGACACCATCCTCGAGCGCTACATCGAATCGCAGATCTACCGCGCGGTGGTCGAGAACGGCGCCTGCGAACAGGCCGCCCGAATGGTCGCCATGAAGAGCGCGACCGACAACGCCGGGGATCTGATCGGACGCCTGCAGCTGCAGTACAACAAGGCGCGCCAGGCAGCGATCACCAAGGAACTTGCAGAAATCGTCGGTGGCGCAGCCGCCGTCTGAAAAGACATCGAGAGGAACCGAGCTCATGAGCACCGGAAAGACCGTGCAGATCATTGGCGCTGTCGTCGACGTGGAATTCCCGCGCGATGCCATCCCGCGGGTCTACGACGCGCTGAGGATCGAGGAGGCCGACCTGACGTTGGAAGTGCAGCAGCAGCTCGGCGACGGCGTGGTGCGCACCATTGCCATGGGCGCGTCGGAGGGCCTGAAGCGCGGCCTCACCGTGACCAATACCGGCAAGCCGATCTCGGTGCCGGTCGGCAAGGGCACCCTGGGGCGCATCATGAACGTGCTCGGCGAGCCGCTGGACAATGTCGGCGAGGTGGAGTGCGAGGAGCAGTGGGCCATCCATCGCCCCGCCCCGGCGTTCGAGGACCAGGCTGGCGGCCAGGAGCTGCTTGAAACCGGCATCAAGGTCATCGACCTCCTCTGCCCGTTCGCCAAGGGCGGCAAGGTCGGCCTGTTCGGCGGTGCCGGTGTCGGCAAGACCGTGAACATGCTCGAGCTCATCCGCAACATCGCCATCGAGCACTCGGGATATTCGGTGTTCGCAGGCGTCGGCGAGCGTACCCGCGAGGGCAACGACTTCTACTACGAGATGAAGGAGTCGAACGTTCTCGACAAGGTGGCCCTGGTGTTCGGTCAGATGAACGAGCCGCCGGGCAACCGCCTGCGCGTGGCGCTGACCGGGCTGACCATGGCGGAATACTTCCGCGACGAAGGCCGCGACGTACTGATGTTCATTGACAACATCTACCGCTACACCCTGGCCGGTACCGAGGTCTCGGCGCTGCTCGGGCGTATGCCCTCGGCGGTGGGTTACCAGCCGACGCTGGCCGAAGAGATGGGCGTGCTGCAGGAGCGCATCACCTCGACCAAGACGGGCTCGATCACCTCGATCCAGGCCGTGTACGTGCCGGCCGACGACCTGACCGACCCCTCGCCGGCCACGACCTTCGCCCACCTCGACGCCACCGTGGTGCTGTCGCGCCAGATCGCTGAGCTCGGCATCTACCCGGCCGTCGACCCGCTGGATTCCACCTCCCGCCAGCTCGATCCGCTGGTGGTCGGCCAGGAGCACTACGACACGGCCCGCGCGGTGCAGAAGGTGCTGCAGCGTTACAAGGAGCTGCAGGACATCATCGCCATTCTGGGCATGGACGAGCTCTCCGAGGAAGACAAGCAGCTGGTGGGCCGTGCCCGCAAGATCCAGCGCTTCCTCTCGCAGCCATTCTTCGTCGCCGAGGTGTTCACGGGTTCGCCGGGCAAGTACGTCTCGCTGAAGGAGACGATCCGCGGCTTCCAGGGCATCGTCAACGGCGAATACGATCATCTGCCCGAACAGGCGTTCTACATGGTTGGCACCATCGACGAGGCCGTCGACAAGGCCAAGACCATCCAGTAAGCGGGGTCCTGCAGCATGGCCAGCATCCACGTCGACATCGTCAGTGCCGAGGGCGAGATCTTCGAAGGCGACGCCGCGATGGTCTTCGCGCCCGCGCGCGAAGGCGAGATCGGCATTGCGCCGCGCCATGCGCCGCTGCTCACCACGCTGGTGCCGGGCGAGGTCCGGGTCCAGGCCGAGGATGGCGAGGAGCGGCTGTTCTTCGTCACCGGCGGCATCCTGGAGATCCAGGGCCATCTGGTCACCATTCTTGCCGAGACCGCGCTTCGCGCCGACGAACTCGATGAAGCCGCCGCCCTGGAAGCCAAGCAGCGGGCCGAACAGCTCCTGGCTGATCGGCCCGAGGGCATCGATCTTGCGCAGGCCCAGCAGGAACTTGTCGAGGCCGCGGCGCGCTACCAGGCCGCTCAGAAGCTCAAGGGCCGCGATCTCCGCTGAACGGGCGCGGGCGCGCTGTGACCTGGCGCCCCCCACGCCAGCAGTGTCTGCGCTAACATCCCGCCCATGACCGAAGTGACTCCGCTCAGCGTGGTCGTGCTCGCGGCCGGTGCGGGCAAGCGCATGCGCTCACCCCTGCCGAAAGTGCTCCAGCCTCTGGCAGGCCGGCCACTGCTCTCCCATGTGCTGCAGTGCGCTGATGCGCTGCGCCCTGATGCCATCCACGTCGTCTACGGCCACGGGGGCGAGGCGGTCCGCGCGCGCTTTGCCGATGTCGCCTCCCTGCGGTGGGTCGAGCAGGCCGAGCGCCTTGGCACCGGGCACGCGGTCGCCCAGGCCATTCCCGAGATTGCCGATCACCACAGGGTGCTGGTGCTCTGCGGCGACGTGCCGCTGCTCCAGCCCGACACGCTCGAGGCGCTGCTGAGCGGCAGCGCGCAGGGGGTGGGCGTGCTCACGGTCGAACTGCCCGATGCCACCGGCTACGGGCGCATCGTCCGCGACGCCGCGGGCCGGGTCACCGCCATCGTCGAGGAGCGCGACGCCGACGAGGCCACCCGGGCGCTTCGCGAGATCAACACCGGCGTGATCGCGGCCCCGGCCGCCCGGCTGCGGGGCTGGCTCTCCCGCCTGCGCAACGACAACGCCCAGGGGGAGTATTACCTCACCGACATCATCGCCATGGCGGTCGCCGAGGGGATGCCGGTGGTCGGCATCCGTGCCGGCGATGCCGACGAGGTCGCGGGCATCAACACCCGCCAGCAGCTGGCCGATGCGGAGACCGCGCTCCGCCGCCGTGCCGCCCGCATGCTGATGGCGCAGGGCGCGATCCTCGCCGACCCCGCCCGCATCGACGTCCGTGGGGAAGTGACCGTGGGTCAGGACGTGTTCCTCGATGCCAATGTCACGCTCGAAGGGCGGGTCGAGCTGGGCGATGGCGTACGCGTCGGGCCGAACGTCGTGCTGCGCGACGTCACCCTCGGCGCGGGTACCGAGGTCCACCCGTTTTCCCTGCTTGAGGGCGTGAGCTGCGGTACGCACTGCCAGCTCGGCCCCTACGCGCGCGTGCGGCCTGGCAGCCAGCTTGCCGACCGGGTGAAGATCGGCAATTTCGTCGAAGTGAAGAACAGCCGCCTGGCCGATGGCGCCAAGGCCAACCACCTGAGCTATGTGGGCGATGCGGAGGTCGGGCGTGACGTGAACATCGGTGCCGGCACCATCACCTGCAACTACGACGGCGCCAACAAGCATCGTACGGTTATTGGCGATGGCGCCTTCATCGGTTCGGGCGTCGAGCTCGTCGCCCCCGTGGAGATCGGTGCGGGCGCCACCATCGGCGCAGGCTCCACCATCGCCAAGGATGCCCCGGCGGGCCAGCTGACCCTTGCGCGCACCCGCCAGACCACCTTGCGCCACTGGCAGCGCCCCACCAAGAAGCGGCCCGACCCGGGCCCCTGACACCCCTGCGGAGGCCCCATGTGCGGCATCGTCGGAGCAATCGCTGAGCGTAACGTCGTGCCCATCCTGCTCGAGGGCCTGCGCCGCCTCGAGTATCGCGGCTACGACTCGGCCGGCCTCGCGGTCGTGCAGAATGCCACTCTGGAACGCCGTCGCAGGGTTGGCAAGGTCCGTGAACTGGAGGACGCGCTGTCCGCGGCGCCGCTGGCCGGCGCCATCGGCATCGCCCACACGCGTTGGGCGACCCACGGCGCCCCTACCGAAGACAACGCCCACCCGCACATGTCGGCGCCCGGTGTCGCCGTGGTGCACAACGGTATCATCGAGAACCATGCACTGCTGCGAGAGGAGCTGCAGCGCGCGGGCTTCACCTTTACCTCCGATACCGACACGGAAGTGATCGCCCATCGCGTCGAGCAGCATCGTCGCAGCAGCGGCGACCTCGTCTCAGCCGTTCGGGACACGGTCGCCGAACTCGACGGCGCCTACGCCCTGGTCGCCATGAGCGTGGCCGAACCCGACACGCTGGTCGCCGCGCGTGCCGGCTGCCCGGTGGTGATCGGTCTTGGCCTCGGCGAGAACTTCATCGCCTCGGACGTGGCTGCCCTGCTGCCGGTCACCCGCCGGTTCATCTTTCTGGAGGAAGGAGACCTGGCGGTCGTCCGCCGGACCGCCATCGAGATCTTCGACGCCGCCGGCCACAAGGTCGAGCGCCCGGTCCGCGAAAGTGAGCTCGCCGCCGACGCGGTCGAGCGCGGGCGCTTCCGTCACTACATGCAGAAAGAGATCCACGAGCAGGCCGGGGCCGTCGCCCGGACGCTCGCAGATCGCATCGATGGCGGACGGGTCGTCGCCGAGGCCTTCGGCGCCGAGGCCGCTACGCTCCTGGCCAAGGTGCGTCAGGTTCACATCGTCGCCTGCGGCACGAGCTACCACGCCGGCCTCACGGCCCGCTACCAGATCGAGGAGCTCTGCCGTATTCCCGTGAGTGTGGAGATTGCCAGCGAGTATCGATATCGCTCGCCCGTGGTGCCGGCCGATACGCTGTTCATCGCCATCTCCCAGTCAGGCGAGACCGCCGATACGCTGGCGGCACTGCGGCTGGCCAAGACTCTCGGCTACCTCTCGACGCTTGCGATCTGCAACGTGCCCGAGAGCTCCCTGGTCCGAGAGGCGGAGCTTTGCCTGATGACCCACGCCGGGCCCGAGATCGGTGTCGCCTCGACCAAGGCCTTCACCACCCAGCTGGCCGCGCTGGCTTTGCTGACCCTGGCGCTCGCCGCCGCCAACGGGACCAGCCCGGAGACCGAGCGTACGCTCACCACGCAGCTGGCCGAGCTGCCGGGCCTGATCGAGCAGACCCTCGCGCTGGACGAGGCTATCGCCAAACTGGCAGAAGCCTTCGTCGACAAACATCACGCACTGTTTCTCGGCCGCGGTGCCCTGAACCCTGTGGCGATGGAAGGTGCGCTGAAGCTGAAGGAGATTTCCTACATCCACGCTGAGGCCTATCCCGCCGGCGAGCTCAAACACGGCCCCCTGGCCTTGGTGGATGAGGACATGCCCGTAGTCACGGTTGCACCAAACAACGAGCTGCTCGAGAAGCTGAAATCGAACCTGGAGGAGGTACGCGCCCGCGGAGGCCAGCTGTTCGTCTTTGCCGATCCGCGCGTGACCTTCGAATCCTCACCGGGCGTCACGGTCATGCGCCTGCCCGCGCATGCCGAGCCGCTGCAGGCGCCACTGCTCTACACGCTCCCGCTGCAGCTGCTGGCCTACCATGTCGCGGTGCTGAAGGGTACGGATGTCGACCAGCCGAGGAACCTCGCGAAGTCGGTGACGGTGGAGTAGACGGTGCAAGGATTGGAAACCGCGCACCTCCAGTGCCCTTGCTGCTGGGAGACCATCGAAGTGGTGGCCGACTGCTCGGTTGCCGAGCAGGAGTACGTGGAAGACTGCAGTGTCTGCTGTCGCCCCATCGTCATCACCCTGGTCTGCCACGACGGCGAACTCGTCGAACTTTCGGGACGCTCCGAGGACGAATAGACCCTCTCCCTGATCGGCTGTACCGATCGCTCCGCTCGCCCCTCGACCGGGACCCGGCTTCGGTTAGACTGCAGAGCCTGACGGGTTCCAACGGAAATCGCCCATGCCCTCTTCTCTCCAGGAACAGCTGCTGAAGGCCGGTCTGGTCCAGAAGGACAAGGCTCAGAAGCTTGCGCGCCAGCAGGCGAAGAAAAAGCGCCAGCGACCGGCAAGCGAAATCCCGGCCAAGACCTCCGCACGTGATGCAAAGCGGCTCGAGCGCGATCGGGCGTTGGCCGCCGAGCGAAATGCCAAGGCCCGCGCCCGCGAACGGGAACATCAGCTACGCCAGCTGATCGAGGCCCATCGTGTCGAGCGAAAGGGCGATCTCGCCTACGCGTTCACCCATGGCGGACGGGTCAAGCACCTGTACGTGGACGAGAGCCAACGCCGCCAGCTGGCCAGCGGCGCGCTGGCGGTGGTTCGCCTCGGCGCCCGCTTCGAACTCATCCCGCGGGCCGCGGTCGAACGTGTTCGTGAGCGCGCACCCGATGCGATCGTCCTCGATCATGCGTCCAAACCCGGCGAAAAAGACGGCTCTGTGGCCCCCGGCTACGAGGGCTTCGAGGTCCCTGACGATCTGGTCTGGTAGCGGCCCGCCCGGTGCTCCCCTGCAGGAGCGCGCGCCAGACGGTATCTTTACCCCCGACTTCACTTCACAGGGAGCTGTGATCATGAAAGAAAGTTTTCGTGCCCCGCTCAAGGCGCTGGTCCCACTGACCTTGCTGGCCGGGCTGTCCGCCGCGATGACGACGTCCGGGCCCATCGGCACCGCTGCGGCCGCGGACGCCTCGAACGGCTTCGAGCCGCGTGAGCTTCGCAGTGAATACCACCGGTTGAACGTCTCCCGTGTGGCCGGCGGGCTGTCCCGTCCCTGGGGGCTGGCTTTCCTGCCGGATGGGGATTACCTGGTGACCGAGCGCACCGGTGCGCTGCTGCGCATCAGCCCGGATGGCAGCCGCCAGCGCATCGAAGGCGTCCCCGAGGCTGCCGTCTTCCGTCAGGGTGGCCTGCTGGATGTCAGCCTGCATCCGCAGTTCCCCGACAACCGCTGGGTCTACCTCAGCTACTCGCGTGGCGACGATGAGTTCACCACCACCGCCGTCGCCCGGGGCCGGCTTGAAGGCAACCGCCTGGTCGACGTCGAGGAGATCTTCGAGCAGGACCGCAAGTCCGAACCCGGCCGCCACTACGGGTCGCGCTTCGCCTGGATGGCCGATGGCACCCTGCTGGTGTCGATTGGCGACCGCGGGGCCGAGCCGCCACGTGCCCAGGACCTCGGCGATCATGCCGGCACGGTACTCCGCCTGAACGCAGACGGCAGCGTGCCCGAGGACAATCCCTTCATCGGCCACGAGGGCGCCTTGCCCGAAATCTGGGCCTACGGGTCCCGGAACATCCAGGGCATGGTCATCGATCCCGTCAGTGGCAAGGTCTGGGCGACCGAGCACGGCCCGCGCGGAGGCGACGAGCTGAACCTGATCGAGCCGGGCAACAACTACGGTTGGCCGGACGCGGGCCTGGGCCGTGATTACCGCACGGAAGAACCCTTCAGCGACGCCCGCAGCCTGCCAGGCATGATCGACCCGGTGTATGAAATCGCGCCGACGCTCGGTCCTTCGGGGCTTGCGCTGGTCACCGGCGACCGCTTCCCCCGCTGGCAGGGCAACCTGCTGGCCGGTGGCCTGCGCGCCGAGCGTCTGCGCCGGCTGGTCATCGAGAACGACGTGGTCGTGCACGACGAGGAGCTGCTGACCTTCGAGCTCGGGCGGATCCGCGATGTGCGGGAGGGGCCGGATGGCGCGATCTATGTCCTCACCGACCACGATGAGGGCGGGCTTTACCGTATCGACTCTGCCGACTGAGCGGCCAGCCGCCGCGGGCCCAGTCGAATCACCCCGCTTGCCTCCAGGCTGCGCAGCCGCCTGGAGGCAAGCGTCTGCAGGCGTCGATCGGCGGCCGGCACCGCCGCAAAACACGGTGGCCGCCGACGCAGCAGATGCCACGCCTCCTCGCGCAGTACCCGACCGAGGTGCTCGAGGTTGTGCTGGATGAACTCCATGTAGGGGTTCTGTCCGTCGAACACCAGCTCGAGGTAGCGGTAGGCGCGATTGAAGGTCACCACCAGTCGACGTTTCGCCGATTCCTCGTAAAACGCGAAGGTCTTGCGCAGCAGATCACGGCCCGAGCGATACGCGATGTCGATCGCGCCGTCGTCGCGTTCGTGCACGGCCACGCCGCCGAGCACGAACTCCGGGTACAGCCGGTCCCGGCACTTCTCCAGATAGCAGCGATCGGACATCTGCGCGAGCAGATCGGCTGTGCCCAGCAGGTGGCCCGTGAGGCAGTCACGGGGGTCGTCCAGCTCGATCTGTTCGAGATTCACCTCGTAACCGGTGTAATGCACGATCTGCGCGGCGATGTCCGCCTGGCCGCCCAGTCCGAGCGACGGCAGGTAACGGCGCAGGAATGCGGCGCTGCGTGACACATGGTTGACCGTGAATTCGGCACCGGTTTCCGCGAGGGCATCCTGCTCGAGGTGACGCACATAGCCGGCATCATGGAACAGGGCGGTGATCAGGCCCATGGTGGCGCGCTCCGCGCCCAGGGCTTCATCGGCGGCGCAGCCGCGCTCATGGCCCACGAGCAGCCGGGCCATTGCGAGCACCATGTCCAGCGTGTGCTGGCGGTCGTGATAGCTGGTATCGCAGCCCGCGTAGCCCTCGGCCTCGCCGTCGAACAGCCGTTGGAAATCATGGAATGCCAGCCACAGGACATCGATCGGCGCCTTGGGCCAGTGTGCGGAAAACAGCGCCAGAACCGCATCGCGGACGTCAGCCACCTGGCTGACGCGCACGCGATTGGTCACGTCGTACTCGCTGCGCCGTTCCTGCAGGCGCTCGGCTGAACCCGGCCTCCGGCGTGGCAGATCACCTGCGCGGATGCTCATGGTTGCCACTCGAACTCGGCCAGCACCGGGGCATGATCGGAAGGGCGCTCCCAGGCCCGCGGAGCGCGATCGACCACGCAGGCGGTACATTGCCCGGCCATGACGGCCGTGCCCAGGATCAGGTCGATCCGCAGGCCGTGATTGCGCCGGAAGCCCCCGGCGCGGTAATCCCACCAGCTGAAGGTCGCCTCCGGCTGCTCGAAGCGCCGGAACAGATCCTCCAGCCCGAGTTCGAGCAGGCTGCCAAGCGCGCGACGTTCGGGCTCGCTGCAGAGCACCTTGCCTGCCCACGCGACCGGGTCATGGACGTCGCGGTCGTCCGGCGCGATGTTGAAGTCTCCCATGACGATCACCCTGTCGTGACGGCTGAGCTCTTCGGCCAGGGTCTGCCGCAGGGCCTCGAGCCAGCCGAGCTTGTAGACGTACTTGTCGGAGTCTACCGCCTGGCCGTTGGGGACATACAGGTTCCAGATACGCACGCCCCCGACGGTGGCCGCCATGACCCGCCGTTGTGGATCGTCCAGGCCATTGAGGTCGGTGATCGGGTCCTGGGGCGTCTCCCGGGCCAGCAGTGCGACGCCGTTGTAGGTCTTCTGGCCCGCGTAGACCACGTGATATCCAGCGTCGGCCAGTGCATCGACCGGGAATTCCCCGTCGGTGAGCTTGGTTTCCTGCAGCCCCAGGATGTCTGGCGAGGCGAGCGCCAGCCATTCGAGTACCTGCGGGAGCCGCACGCGTAGCGAGTTCACGTTCCAGGTCGCGATCTTCATGCTGCAATTCCGCTCTGGCGCAGCAGGGCGCTGGCATCGGGCCGGCGTCCCCGGAACGCAACGAACGCCTCCATGGCATCCCTGCTGCCGCCGACCGCGAGAATGCTCTCCCGGAACCGGCGCGCCGTTTCGTCATGGAACGCGCCAGCCTCCTCGAAGGCGGCAAACGCGTCGGCTGCGAGCACCTCCGCCCACTTGTAGCTGTAATACCCGGCGGCATAACCGCCGCCGAAGATGTGGGAGAAACTGTGGGCAAACCGGTTCCACTCAGGGGCGGAGACGACGGCCATGTCATTGCGGACCTCGGCCAGCACCGCGTCCACGCGACTGCCCACGGCAGGTTCGTAGCCCGCATGCAGCCGGAAATCGAACAGGGCGAACTCGAGCTGGCGCAGGGTCTGCAACCCGGCATGGAACGCGCGGGACGCGCGCAGCCGCCCCAGCAGGTCGGCAGGGAGCGGCGCGCCGGTCTCATGGTGGCCGGAGATCAGCGGCAGGGTCTCGTCCAGCCAGGCGTAGTTCTCGAAAAACTGGCTGGGCAGCTCGACGGCGTCCCACGGGACCCCGTTGATGCCGGCCAGCGACGGGTAGTCGACGCGGGTCAACAGGTGGTGCAGGGTGTGGCCGAACTCGTGGAACAGGGTGACCACATCCTGGTGCCCGAGCAGCGAGGGCTGGCCGTCCTCGGGCGGGGTGAAGTTGCAGACCAGGTAGGCCACCGGATGGCTGACATCCTCGCCGAGCGCCGCGCGTACGACGCATTCGTCCATCCACGCGCCCGTGCGCTTGCCGGCCCGCGCGTAGAGGTCGACGAAAAACCCGCCGATACTGCTGCCGTCGCCGTCCTCGACGGCGAAATACTCGACGCTCGGATGCCAGCAGGCCACCCCGTCGATCCGCCGCACCCGCAGTCGGTACAGCCGCTCGGCGATCCCGAACATCCCCGCGAGCACGCGGGGGACCGGGAACCAGGGCCTCAGCTGCTCATCCGACAGCGCAAAGCGCTGCTCACGAAGCTTCTCCGCCCAATACCCGACATCCCACGCGGCAAGGGGTCCGCCCGCGAGGGCCTCGAGTTCTGCCAGTTCCCGCGCCGCCTGCGGCCGACAGCGCGTGGCGAGTGCCTCGAGGAACTCGAGCACCTCGGCGGTGGAGCCGGCCATCTTGCGGGCCAGCGACAGCTCGGCGTAATTGTCGAAGCCGAGCAGCCCGGCCGCCTCGTGGCGGCAGGCGAGGATCCGCTCGATCACGCGGCTGTTGTCGAGCGCGGATTCGTCGCTGCGCTGGTCTGAGGCGCGGGTGACCCAGCCGCGATAGAAATGCTCGCGCAGCGGTCGGTGGTCGGCGTGGGTCATGACCGCGACGTAGGTCGGCGCGTCGAGGCCGAACAGCCAGCCGTCCTGCCCGCGCGCCTGCGCGGCCTGGGCGGCGCGGCGCAGGGTGCTCTCCGGCAGGCCGGCCACCTCCTCGGTGCGGGTTGCGTGGTGGCGCCAGCTGTCGGTGGCGTCCAGCACGTTCTGCTCGAAGGTGGCCTGCAGCATGGACAGCTCCTGCATGAGCTGGGCGAACCGTTGCTGACGCTCCGGGGGCAGATCCACGCCCGCCAGGCGAAAATCCCTCAAGGCCTGAGCCACGAGCATGCGCTGGCTGGCATCCAGAGTGGTGTCCGTGCGCTCGATGTGCTGCATCGCACTGCACAGGGCCTGGTTCTGTCCGAGTTCAGTGGTGTACTCGGAGAGCAGGGGCAGGCAGTGGTTATAGGCCTCGCGCAGCGCGGGGCTGCTGGCCACGCCATTGAGATGCGAGACCGGCGACCACACACGCGCCAGCCGGTGTCCCAGCCGTTCGAGGGTGAGCACCAGGCGGGTGAAGCTCGGCGGCTCGGGGGCGGCCAGCAGGTCGGCCAGTGCGGCGCGGTTCTCGGCCAGCAGCCGTTCCACTGCCGGTTGTACATGCTCGGGGCGTATCTCGCCGAAACGCGGCAGACCGGAGAGATCGAGCAGAGGGTTGTCATCCATGGCGGCTGTCCTGCGCTCCCTGAGCGCACCGATGATACCCTGATCGGCTGAAACTCACCCCTGTCGAGGAGGACGCCATGACCACCCATTTCGATCTTATTGCCATCGGTGGCGGCAGCGGCGGACTGGCGGTCAGTCAGCGCGCCGCCGAGTATGGCTGCCGGGTTGCAGTGATCGAGGAGGCGCGTCTCGGCGGCACCTGCGTCAACGTCGGCTGTGTCCCGAAGAAGGTGATGTGGTATGCGGCCACGCTGGCCGAGCACTTCGACATGGCGGCGGGGTATGGTTTCCAGGTGACGGCCTCACCGGTCGACTGGGGGCAGCTGAAGGCACGCCGCGATGCCTACATCGAGCGCCTGAACGGCATCTATGCGGGGAACCTGGAGCGCAAGGGCATCCAGCGTATCGAGGGCCGCGCGAGTTTTCTGGACGCGCGCACCGTCGAGGTCGACGGTCAGCAGCTGACGGCCAAGCATATCGTCATCGCCGCAGGTGGTGAGCCGATGGTCCCGACCGTCCCCGGTGCCGAATACGGGATCACCTCGGACGGCTTTTTCGCGCTGGAGCATCAGCCGCGACGTGTGGCGATGGTCGGCAGCGGGTATATCGCCATGGAACTCGGCGGGGTGTTCCACGCGCTCGGGTCTGAGGTGACGGCCGTGCTGCGCCGTGACCGTGCGCTGCGCGAGTTCGACGGCATGCTCGGCGAACAGCTGCTGGTGCAGATGCAGGAGGACGGAATCCGGGTGGAAACCGGGTGCGTGCCCGCGGCCCTGGAGCGGGTGGCAGAGGGCCTGATGCTGGTGGCCGAGGATGGCCGGCGGCTGGGCCCGTTCGACAGCGTGGTGTGGGCCATCGGCCGGCGCCCGCGCAGCGCCGGGCTGGCTCTGGACGCCGCCGGCGTGGCCTCCGACGCCGTGGGCTTCATTCCCGTGGACCGCTATCAGAACACCAATGTCGAGGGCATCTATGCGATCGGCGACATCACCGGCAAGGCGGCGCTCACGCCCGTGGCGATCGCCGCGGGGCGTCGGCTCGCCGACCGGCTGTTCGGGGGCATGGACGGCCGGCACCTGGACTACACCGACATCCCCACCGTGGTGTTCACCCATCCGCCGATCGGCACCGTCGGCATGAGTGAGACGGCCGCGCGCGCGCGCCATGGCGATGACCGGATCCGGATATACACCACGAAATTCACGCCCATGTCCTGGGCCCTGCAGTCCCGCAAGGTCCCGGCACGGATGAAGCTGGTGACCCTGCTGCCCGACGAGCGGGTCCTCGGGGTGCATGTGATCGGCGAGGGCGCCGACGAGATGCTCCAGGGCTTTGCGGTGGCGGTACGCATGGGTGCGACCAAGCGGGATTTCGACGACACCGTGGCCATTCATCCGACCAGCGCCGAGGAACTCGTCACCCTGCGCTGAGCGCGCAGCTGACCTATCATGCCCGACAGTCCCCCGCTGGAGCCGCCCCCCATGCAGTCCTTGTTTCCCCGCACGCGGATGCGCCGGATGCGCCGCGACGAGTTCTCCCGCCGCCTGATGCGCGAGCATCACCTTGGCGCCGATGACCTGGTCTGGCCGGTGTTCGTCCTGCCGGGCAAGGATCGCAGCGAACCGGTGGCCAGCATGCCTGGCGTCGAGCGGCTGTCCATCGACCGTCTGCTTGGCGCCTGTACGCCACTGGTCGAGCGCGGGCTGTGCGCGGTGGCCCTGTTTCCGGTCACGCCCCAGACTGCCAAGACCCTGGATGGCCGTGAGGCCTGGAACCCCGAGGGCCTGGCGCAGCAGGCCACCCGGGCCCTGAAGCGCGAATTCCCCGGGCTCGGTGTGATCACCGATGCCGCCCTCGATCCATTCACCACCCACGGTCAGGATGGCATCCTCGATGACGCGGGCTACGTGCAGAACGACATCACCGTTGCCGCGCTGGTACGCCAGGCGCTGTCGCATGCCGAGGCGGGTGCGGACGTGGTGGCGCCTTCCGACATGATGGATGGACGGATCGGGGCGATCCGCGATGCCCTCGAGGAGGCCGGACATGTCAACGTCCGGCTGCTCAGTTACGCGGCCAAGTACGCCTCGGCGTTCTATGGCCCCTTCCGTGACGCGGTCGGTTCGGCCACCAACCTCGGCAAGGGCGACAAGCGGAGCTACCAGATGGATCCCGCCAATGGGGACGAGGCGCTGCGCGAGGTCGCGCTGGATCTCGCCGAAGGGGCGGACATGGTCATGGTCAAGCCGGGTTTGCCCTACCTCGACATCGTCCGGCGGGTCCGCGAGCGCTTCGGCGTGCCGACGCTGGTCTACCAGGTCAGTGGTGAGTATGCGATGCTGCAGGCGGCCATCGGCCAGGGCTGGCTGGACGAACGTGCGACGGTGCTCGAATCGCTGATGTGTTTCCGTCGCGCCGGGGCCGATGCGGTACTGAGTTACTTCACGCCGCGCGTACTGCACTGGCTTGCCGAGGCCAACGGGCGCTGAGCACCGCGCGTGGACCGTTACGCCGTCATCGGTCACCCGGTCGCGCACAGCCGCTCGCCGTGGATCCACGCCGAGTTCGCACGCAGCACCGGCCAGGCGCTGACCTATGGACGCATCGATGCGGTAGCGGATGCGTTTGCGGCCACCGTACGGTCGTTTTTCGATCAGGGTGGCCGTGGCCTGAACGTCACCGTCCCGCACAAGGAGGCCGCCTTCGCGCTGGCTGCGGTGCATGGGCGAGAGGCGCAGGTCGCGGGCGCGGTCAACACGCTGTCGCTGACGCCGGACGGGACGCTGCGGGGTGACAACACCGACGGTCGCGGCCTGGTGCGCGACCTCACGGTCAACCTCCACTGGCCCATTGCCGGCCGGCGTGTGCTGCTGATCGGCGCGGGCGGCGCCGCGCGCGGAGTCCTGGCGCCCCTGCTGGCCGAGCACCCCGGGGCGCTGTGGGTGGTCAACCGCACGCCGGCGCGCGCGCATGCGCTGCTCGAGCAGGCCGGTGCCCCGGCCGGACTGGTGGCTGGCGGTTTTGACCGGCTGAGCGGGGCCCCCCCCTTTGACCTGCTCATCAATGCCACCTCCGCCGGGCTGTCCGAGGTCGCCCCGGCACTGCCGGAGACCTGCGTCGGGCCGGCCAGCCGCTGCTATGACATGCTTTACGGACCGGGGACGACGCCCTTTCAGCGCTGGGCGCGCGGGCAGGGTGTCCGGGAGGCGCCGGCCCAGGGGCTCGGCATGCTGGTCGAGCAGGCGGCCGAGTCGTTTGCGATCTGGCGGGGTGTGCGGCCCGAGACCGCTGCGGTGCTGGCGGCGCTGCGCAGGCAGCTCGATGCCGTCTCGCCTAGCGGCTGATCTGCTGTACCTCGATCCGCCGTCCGCGGTCGCGCGCGAAGCTGAAGCGCCCGGTCACTTCCACCTCCTCGTCCACGAGCGCACTCACCGCGTCGTCGGGTGTCAGCCCGACCCTGTTCAGCGCCGCATCCTCCAGCCAGTAGTGCCTGGGGTCGGGATGACCGCGAACCACGCCCCGGGTACGCACCAGGCGCCCCTGGAAGTTCTCCTGCTGCGCCACCAGCAGCTCGAGCTCCAGCCCGACTACCAGTTCCTCGCGCCCGCAGCCCGAGAGGGTCAGCGCCAGCAGCGCAAGCGTCGGGGCGGCCAGCCACCTGGCCATGTCGAATCGGCCCGGTAGGCGTTCAGAATTCACGGGTATCGATCTCCAGTACGGTCAGTGCCTGCAGCCCCTCAGGCGTGTTGTGCGAGACCCCACCGAGGTAGAGGCTGTCCGGGGCCAGGCCCCGCCAGCGCAGCTCCACGTCGTGGTCCACCCCGGTGGCCACGGTGCCCGGGCCCAGTACGGTGAGGTTGCCGACATCGTCGTCCAGGCCGAACGACCAGGCCAGCAGCAGGTAGCGCGCCCCGGGACTCTCTGTCGGGTCGGTGGCGAAGCCGTGGACCAGAGCGGCATAGCGCCCGGGCGCGGGTAACAGCAGGCTGACCTGCTCGTTGCTGCCTGGCTCGGTACTCCGCCCGACCGGCGTGCAGAGTTCGCCAGGGCAGTAGAAGAGATAGAGATCGAGATCGTCATTGCCGTCTGTGAGCTCGTCGCGCAACGCGAAACGCGCGTAGGCCTGGCCCTCGGGGATGTCGATCAGGTGCTGGGTCACGCCCTGACCATCGCGGAAGCTGAAACTCTGGTCGGGGTCCTGCGCCACCTGCCCTTCGACCAGCAGGGGTTGGCGCAGCCCATGTGCGCCGGGCTGGTAGCCGCCATCGTAGCCGCCGCGCAGCACCAGAACGGCCTCGCCATCGGTGCCGGTCAGTGCCAGCTCGGCCGGGGCGGCCAGTGCGCGGGCGCGGGCGGCCATGGGGCTGCGCACCAGGTGTGCGTCGCTGCGCCAGCGCAGCTCGCCAAACCGCCATTCATTGAGCGGCAGCGCCGCACGCCTGGCGATGTCGACGCTGTAGGTCGCGGTGTCACCGGCGGCCAGGTTGAGTACCGAGGGCGACACGGTCACGTCTGTGCCGACCGGAGCGTCGACCTCGACGGTGTAGCGGCCGGCTTCGACCGCGGTCAGGCGCCGTTCCAGACGTGTCTGTCCGACCAGTTCGGCCACGCCGATGGACGGGAGATTGAGGTCGACCGCCCGCAGCGAGACCCCGCTCGCCGCCAGCACCGCGCAATCCGCCGCGCTGAAGGCCCCGCTGCCGATTCCGCAGCTGAAGGCGGCGTAGTCCAGCAGTTCTGCATCATAGACGGCGCCTGGCTTGACGGCGGCCTGTGGATCGACCTGGCCGGCGCCCCGGGCGAACGGATCGGCGGGCGTCTCGCCGTCTTCGAGCACCAGGTCCTGCCAGGCGGTGGTCATCATCGCCGATTTCAGCATGGCCGGGCGCCAGTCCGGATGACGTTCGCGCAGCAGTGCAGCCACACCGGCGATCACCGGAGCGGACTGCGAGGTCCCCGAGAGCACCTGGAAGCGTTCGCCCGGTTCGCCGGCAGAGGGCGTCGGCGTGTGTGCGCCGAGCAGATCGATGCCCGGTGCGGTGATGTCCGGCTTGATCAGGTCGGGCGCCCCGAGTGTCGGCCCGCGGGCGGAAAACGCCCCCATCACGTTGCCGGTCACGGGCTCCTCGCGCAACCGGCCCCTGAGCAGTTCGACCTCGATCCGGCGGCCTTCCGCCAGGCCCGTGACCAGCCGCTGTCCGTCCGCCGCGGACACCATGACGGCCGGGAGATCGACATCTGCCCCATCGCTGACCATCGTGATCGGCGGACCCGCAGTGTTGTAGACGATGGCGCCGATGGCGCCGGTGACGCGGATCCGCTCCAGCTTGCTCGCGAAGCTGCAGCCGCCGCGGCGGACCAGCGCAATCCGCCCCGAGAGCTCTGCGGCGTTCACCAGCGGCTGACAGGCATCGTCACGCGTGCCCGGCGAGCCGTCCGGCAGCCTCTCCACGCCGTCATCCACCCGTCGGAGCTCGCCGGCGATCGGGCCGCTGGCGGACAGCCGCGTCGTGAACGCGGCTTCGCGCATCACCAGGTCGCCGGCGAGTGCCGCCGGCGAGATGATGCGGATGACTTCCTCGAAGCGCCTGCCCGGGCGAGTGTTGGCCGCCACGGTCATGACCCAGGGAGAGTCCGCCGGAGCGCCGATGGTGCCTGCCATGGGGCCATCATTGCCGGCGGCGACTGCCGTGAAGACCCCGGCATCGGCCGCGAACAGCAGCGCGACGTCGTCGGGCCCGGTGAACCCCGGTTCGGGGTTGCCCACGGAGTAGTTGATCACATGGACACCATCGGCGACGGCATCGTCGATGGCGCGCGCGAGGTCCGAGGTGTTGCAGGTCGCCCGGGTCTCGCCGGGGCGCAGCCAGCAGGCCTTGTAGACGGCCACCCGCGCGCGCGGGGCGACGCCGCGGGTGCGGCCGACGCGGGTGCCGAACAGCGTCGCCTCGACATCGTTGCCCGCGGCGATGCTTGCGATATGGGTGCCGTGGCCATCGGCATCCCGCGGCGACAGGAACTCGCCATCGTCAAGCGCATGACTGGCCAGAAACCCCTCGCTGTAGAAGCGAGCGCCGATCAGCTTGTTGTTGCAGTCACTGGCCGAGAAGGCCTCGCCGGCCTGGCAGACCCCCTGCCATCCGAGGGGGGGATCGTAGGCGAGCTGGCGTCGCGCCTCGCGGTGGCTGCGGCACAGCCAGCGACCGAGCAGAGAGACCCGCGCCCACTCGCTGCGGCACAGGCGCGGCAAGGGCCGCAGGTCGCGGTCGGACAGCGAGGGGTGACCGGGCGCGACACCGCTGTCGATGACGCCGATGATCACGTCCTCACCCCGCAGCCCCTGGGCGACGTCAAGCCCTCCCGCCAGGCCGAGTCCGAGAAAGCGAACCGTCTCTGCGCCGGCGAGCGGCCGGCTGCGGTCTTCCCAGATCCCGCGCACATCGGGATGCGCGCGCAGCGCCTCGAGCTGCTCGGGCGTCAGCTGCGCGGCAAAACCGTTGAACACGTGGCGGTAGCTGTAGAGCTTGTGCTGCCGTGCGCCGATCTGGTCGAGCAGCTGCACGTGGCTGCTCTCGAGGCGCCGGGCGTGGGCCAGGGCCGGGCCAGCCTCGCGGACTCGACGCATGTCCGGTTCGCCGCGCGCGCTCGCTGTCCGGGTGGCGAGGTCGCCGCGCGCCACAGCCATCGCCGGTGGTTCGGCGAGCTGGACGATGTAGACCTGGCGGGCCTGGCGCGGGGGCTCCATCGGCCCGGCCAGACGCAGCTCGGCACCGGGCAGCGCCGGGGTCGGGCCCTGCGCCATGGCCGGCATCGCCAGCAGGCACAGCAGAGCGAGCCATCGATGGGTCATGTCGGATCCGCGGCGATCGTCACTGGCGGGGACCGCGGGCGGCCCGCGGCATTTGACGTAACGCTACCACAGGCCCGTGGGCAGCCGACAGGGTGGCCGTGCGCGCGGATCAGGGGTCGGCGGCCAGTTCCTCGAGCCAGTCGCGGGGCCGGAGGTAGTCGGCCAGCCCGGCTTCGCGGCTGCCGGCCGGTGGCTGCCAGTCATAGCTCCAGCGCACCAGCGGCGGCAGCGACATCAGGATCGACTCGGTGCGACCGCCTGACTGCAGGCCGAACAGCGTGCCGCGGTCGAAGGCCAGGTTGAACTCGGCATAGCGTCCGCGCCGATGCAGCTGGAATTCGCGCTCGCGCTCGCCATAGCCAAGGTCCCGACGGCGCTGCACGATCGGCAGATAGGCGCGCATGTAGTGATCGCCGACGCTGCGCATCAGGCCGAAACAGCGCTCGAAGCCCTCCTGGTTCAGGTCGTCGAAGAACAGGCCACCGACGCCGCGGGTTTCCTGGCGGTGAGGCAGGAAGAAATACTCGTCGCACCAGGCCTTGAACCGCGGGTAGAGCGCCTCGCCGAAGGGCTCGCAGGCGGCGCGTGCGGTTTCATGCCAGTGCCGGATGTCCTTGTCGAAAGGGTAATACGGCGTGAGGTCGAAGCCCCCGCCGAACCACCAGACCGGTGCGCTGTCGGGCGCCTCGGCGACGAAGAAGCGGACGTTGGCGTGGCTGGTCGGCACGTAGGGGTTTCGCGGATGGATGACCACCGAGACTCCCATGGCGCGGAAGCCGCGTCCGGCAAGTTCCGGCCGGGCCCGCGTTGCGCTGGGGGGGAGGGTATCGCCCTGCACGTCGGAGAAGCCGACTCCGGCCTTTTCGAAGACGCCGCCCTCGCTGAGGATTCGGCTCTCGCCGCCGCCACCTCCGGGCCGCACCCAGCTGTCCGCCTGGAACCGGCCCGGTCCGTCCGCCGTCTCGAGAGCGCGGCAGATGTCATCCTGGAGACCCCGCAGGTAGGCGTGAACCTCGCTGATGGAGATGGCGTCTTTCATGGTTCACTCCTGGCCGGCGCGCCCGTCGCCATGACCCTCCGGCCTGCCACGGGGGCCTCGCTCAATGGCGCAGCCATCGACCGCTGGCCGCATCGCGGATGGGGGTGGGGCGCGTCAGCCCGCCGGTGGCGCCGCCCAGCAGCCCGTCGAGGCCGTCGCCGAAATAGACCCGCGCCCGCAGGGCGGTGCGGGCGGGCGGCTTGCCCGACGGGTTGGCGCTGGTGGAGATCAGCAGCCCGCCAGCCCTCCGGCACAGCTCCGCCGCCGGGGCGAATGCCGTGACCCGGGTCGCCAGGGTGTCGCGTCCTCCGGTCACCCAGTCGGGGACCCACGACGCCGCCGGTAGAATCCAGGTGAGCGGCCCCGGCCAGCTCGCGGCGACTTCCGTCCAACGCCCTGCCGGCAGAGGAGCGCACAGTGGGCGCAGGGCCTCCACCGAGGCGGCAAGCACGATGAACCCGGCCTCGAAAGCCCGGCCCTTGAGCGCGAGGATACGGTCGACGGCCTCGGGGTCCAGCGGGTCGCAGGCCAGGCCGTAGACACCCTCCGTAGGATGGGCGATCACGCCGCCGCTGCGCAGGATACGCGCCGCCACCCGCAGCTGATGGGCGCTGCTCATCTTCGCCCGTGGGGACTAGCCGATGCCGGCCGCACCGCCGGTGCGGGCGTTGGCGCCGGCGCTGGCGGCCTTCTTGCCACCGGCCTTCTTCGTCGCGGCCTTCTTCGTGGCGGCCTTCTTCGTGGCGGCCTTGCCTGTGGCGGTCTTGCTTGCCGCGGTTTTTTTCTTGGCAGTCTTTTTCCTGCCGGCCTTGCCTGCCGTGGCCTTTTTGGCCCCCGCCTTTTTCCTGGCGACCTTCTTTTTCGCGGCGGGGCCGGTGCTGTCGGTCTTGCGGGCCGCACCCCGTCCTCGGCCGCGGCGCTCCGGAGCCTCGGCCAGCAGTTTCTCGCAGTCGGCCAGACCGAGGCTGGCGGGCTCGACATCCTTCGGAATCTTGGCGTTCTTCTGGCCGTCCGTGACATACGGGCCGTAGCGGCCGTTGAGCACGGAGATCCCGTTGTCGAACTCGCGGATGATGCGGTTGGCATCAGCCTGCTTCTTGGCCGCGACCAGTTCCAGGGCGCGCGGCAGGCCGATCGTGTAGGGGTCGTCGTCCGCCGGAATCGACACGTACTTCGTCCCGTACTTCACGTAGGGCCCGAACCGCCCGATGTTCACCAGGACCGGTTCGCCCTCCGGCGTCTCGCCGAGATCGCGGGGCAGACGGAACAGCACCAGCGCCTCCTCGAGGTCGATCTGGTCCATTTTCTGGCCTGGTCGCAGTCCGGCGAACAGCGGCTTCTCCTCGTCCTCCCGGGTACCGATCTGGACGATGGGACCGAAGCGCCCCATACGCACGCTGACCGGCCGACCGCTCTTGGGATCGGTGCCCAGTTCGCGCGCCTGCACGGCTTCCGCGCGGCTGACCGAGACTTCCTTGTCTTCTACGAGCTTGTGGAAGTCTTCCCAGAACTCGCGCATCAATGGCACCCAGTCACGCTCGCCGCGGAACACCTCGTCAAGAGAATCCTCGAGTTTCGCGGTGAATTCGTAATCGACGTACTGGGAGAAGTGCCGGGTCAGGAAGGTGTTGACGATTTTTCCGACGTCGGTGGGAATGAACCGACGGGCATCCATCTCGACGTACTCGCGCTGCTGCAGCGTGGAGATGATGCTGGCATAGGTGGACGGACGGCCAATTCCGTATTCCTCGAGGGCCTTGACCAGCGAGGCTTCGGAGTAGCGTGGCGGCGGCTCCGTGAAATGCTGATCGGCGCGTACATCGCGCAGCTGGACCTCGTCGCCCTCTTCCATGTCGGGCAGGATGCGATCGCCGTCCTCGCCGGTCTTGGCGTCGTCCTGGCCTTCCTGGTAGACGGCCATGAAACCGGGATGACGGAGCACCGAGCCCGTGGCACGGAAACTGGCGCGCGTTCTGCCCTCCGGCCCGGCCAGCAGGTCCACCGCGACCGTATCGAAGGTGGCGTGGATCATCTGGCAGGCGACCGTGCGCTTCCAGATCAGGGTGTAGAGCTTGAGCTGGTCGGAGGTCAGGCGGCCACGCAGCGATTCGGGCGTCCGCTTCAGCGAGGTCGGGCGGATCGCCTCGTGTGCCTCCTGGGCATTCTTGGCCGTCGTCTTGTAGAGCCTGGGGCGTTCCGGCAGGTTCTCGGGGCCATAGCGCGACTCGATCAGTTCGCGGGCCTGGGCGAGCGCCTCGTTCGACAGGCTGACCGAGTCGGTCCGCATATAGGTGATGAGGCCGACGGCCCCCTCGTCGGTGTCGATGCCCTCGTAGAGCCGCTGCGCGACACTCATGGTGCGGCTGGCGGAGAAACCGAGCTTGCGTGACGCCTCCTGCTGGAGCGTCGAGGTGGTGAAAGGAGCCGCCGGATTGCGCCGCCGCTGCTTGCGCTCGACGCGCACGACCTTCAGGACGCCTGGACGGGCAGGCGGCTGCGCCCCCTGCAGCTCGCCGCCATCGTCGGGCAGCTCGCCCGCCCCGGCCGCCGCCAGCAGGTGCTCACGGGCGCCACGGGCGCTGTCGATGTCCTGGAAGCTGAACTGCTCGACCCGCTCGCCGCGGAATTCCCACAGCCTCGCCGTGAACGGGTGATCCTCGCGCAGCGCGTCGGCTTCGAGCGTCCAGTACTCGCGCGGGACGAAGGCCTCGATTTCGGCCTCACGCTCGCAGATCATCCGCAGGGCCGGGCTCTGTACGCGACCGGCGGACAGGCCGCGGCGAACTTTCTTCCACAGCAGCGGTGAGAGGTTGAAGCCGACCAGATAATCCAGCGCCCGGCGGGCCTGCTGGGCGTTCACCCGCTCTGTGGAGATCTCGCGGGGGTCGGCGATGGCACGGCGGACCGCCTCGCGGGTGATCTCGTAGAACACGACACGGTGCACGGGCTTGCCATTCAGCAGCGAGCGTTCGCGCAGAATCTCGTACAGGTGCCAGGAGATGGCCTCGCCTTCGCGGTCGGGGTCGGTGGCCAGGTAGACCGCATCGCTTTTCTTCACGGCCCGCGCGATCGCGTCGACATGTTTCTGGTTGCGCTCGATGATCTCGTAGCGCATCTCGAAATCATGTTCGGTATCGACGGCACCACCCTTGGGCACCAGGTCGCGGACATGCCCATACGAGGCCATGACCTGGAAATCCTGGCCCAGGTATTTTTCGATGGTCTTCGCCTTGGCAGGCGACTCGACGATGACTAGGTTTTTGCTCATGTTCCAAAAAAAACCGCAGCTCCGGCTGCGGCAGCATCAGCGGACGGCGATGACCGGCGCATCAGTGAATGGCGCCCGGGCCCTCTGCAAACACCAGGTCTTCCATCCTGGCATACGCGCTTTCCTGTCCCGGTTGGCTGAACAGTACCATCAGCACGACCCACTTGATGTGGTCGATGTCGATATCGACCGTGTCCAGGGCCAGCAGGCGGTCGATAAGCAGTTCGCGCTGCGCGGGGCTCAGGATGCCGATCTGTTCAAGGTAGAGCACATAGCCACGGCAGCCGGCATCCAGGCGGGACTGCTCGTGGGCATCGAACACCCTCAGCGCATGTTCTGTCGGCGCACTGGGATGGCTGTCCTCGCCCTCATTCAGCCCATCGAGCCACTCGAGGGCCCGGTCGATCTCGCGATCGCCGAATCCGGCCCGTTCGAGTTCCAGCCGCAGCTCGCTGCGGTCCGGTTCCGGCTCCTCGTCGGCGTCCACGTAGGTTTCGAACAGGTACATGAGGACGTCGAGCACATTTTCGGTCATCAGGATCTCTTTCATGGCCCGTCGCGGCGTGCCGCGAAGCGCCCTCCGGGCCGTGCTTCCACCGCCCCTTGCAATTCGAGGATCAGCAGCATGGAGGAAACGGACTCGGGCGTCAATCCGGAGCGCGCTGCCAGGACGTCTACTGTCTGCGGAGAAAACTCCATTGCCTTCAATAGCTTGAGATACTCCGGATCGAGCCCCTGGGGGCGCTCGCGCGTCTCGGTATGGGTCTCGGAGTCGGGCCCCGACGGTGGCCGGGTGGCCAGCAGAGCCCCCAGCGCCGGGCGCAGCTCACCCAGGATGTCGTCGCAGGTTTCCACCAGCCGGGCGCCCTCCTGGATGAGGCGATGGCAGCCCCGAGCCATGGGATTGTGGATGGAACCGGGGATCGCGAACACCTCGCGCCCCTGTTCGCCCGCCAGCCGCGCGGTAATCAGCGAGCCACTGTGCAGGGCCGCCTCGACCACCAGCACGCCCAGGGCCAGGGTGGCGATGAGACGGTTGCGTGCGGGGAAATGACCGCGTCTGGGCGGCGTGCCCGGCGGGTACTCGGAGATCAGCAGTCCGGCGGCGGCGATCCGCTCGCCGAGGGCGCGGTTTTCGGCCGGATACAGTGTGTCGATGCCGCCCCCCAGCACGGCCAGGGTGTCGCCGCCGACGGCCAGTGCGCCCTCGTGGGCCGCGGCATCGATCCCGCGGGCCAGGCCGCTGGTGATCACCAGACCGACGCCGGCCAGCGCCGCCGCGAAGGCCCGGGCCATATCCCGGCCGTCGTGTGTGGGGTGACGACTGCCGACCATGGCCAGTTGGGGCTCGGACAACAGTTCCCGCCGGCCCTGCAGCCAAAGCGCCGGCGGTGGCGCGGAGAGTTCGCGGAGACTGGCCGGGTAGTCGGCATCCTCGAGGGTGACGAGCCCGGCACCCGGCTGCGCCAGCCAGGCCAGGTCTGCGGCCAGGCGATCTCGATCCGGGTGACGGAGTGTCTCGATGGCCGGCTGCGAAAGCCCGAGCGCCGCGAGCTGGCGGGTCGGCGCACCGACCAGTTCGACCATGGAACCGGCCGTCTGCAGGGCCTGGCGCAGCTGGCGCGGGCTCAACCCGGGCGCCCGCAACGCTGCGAGCCAGGGAAGCGACCGATCGGCCGGCGCGTCGGTCACGCGGGTGTGGCCTGTCGGCACGGGGCCGCATACGGGGCGTGGGGTGAGCGGTCTGCCGCCCGCGGGTGGGCCGGGCGGCCGCCACCGCAGGGTGCTGCGATCCGGGGCTCAGCTGCCGGGAGTGCGGACCGTATCGAGGACCCGGAATTCGTTGACCGACTGCATGACCAGGGCATAGCTGATGCGATCGAAGCTGCGGAACACCATGATGGTGGCCGCCAGTTCCTCCGGCAAGGTCACTTTCTCGCCGAACATCCCGGATCCACCGATGGTGTCGCGCACGACCTCGCCGGCCTGGTGTACCTGCAGCACATGGCCCGGTGCGATTCCGTCACGCTCGCCACGGTTGATGACCACGACCATCCACGGTCCGATCAGCGAGAGCCCCTCGCGGACCGCGATGACCCGGCCCTCGATGGCCCGCTCCGGGGCGCGGGGCAGGAAGTTCAATGAGGGCATCCGTTCCTCGGGGAGCAGACGGTCGCCGCGCAGGGTCTCGCGTTCGGAATCGGTGAGCGTCAGGGTTGCCGGATCGCCACCCCGTCGCAGCCGGCCGCGGCCTGTGTACTGTCCCTGATATCCGACCACCGCGCCGTCATCCGGATCGATCAGCGGATCGCCGACGTTCACCACGCTGAAAAACTCGCCCGTGCCCGCATCGATACCGCGCACATAGACGTCGTCACCCGCGGCGGCCATCAACTTTCCTTCGCGGAAGGTCAGCACGTAGGGCAGGTTTTCCGCCTGCTCGCGGGTGAGCACCGACGGGCGTGTCAGAAATGCGCGGATCGCCTCGAACGGAATGGTCGGGATGGCGTCGTCGAGCCGCTGTTCGCGGACCTGCGGCGAGCGGCGCTCGACCATGCCGCGCTCGAGCATGAGCCTCGGCTGCCCATCGATGTAGACCAGCGAGATCACGTCGCCCGGGAAGATCAGATGGGGATTGGCGATCTGGGGGTTGACCTGCCAGATCTCTGGCCAGACCCAGGGATCGCGGAGAAATCGCGAGGCGATGTCCCAGAGGGTATCGCCCCGCTGGACGACATGGCGCTCGGGATGGCGGGGGTTCAGTGCTGCCGTCCCGCCCAGCTGCCCGGTCGTGGCAACCAGGGTCATGGCGCCTGCGCCGGACTGGGCGACGGAGATGGCCGGGGTGAACGCGCTGCTTTCCCGGGCCAGACCCGGTGCGGCGGCGAGGCCGGCAGCCACGAGGACGAGCACCGGCAGGCGGGACATGACGGATCGCATCGTTTGCAGGGCTCCCCGTGCCTGGAGTGATAACCTGATGAAAGTGTGCTCCACGTTGCGGTCAGGGCCCGCCGACCAGTTCACAGATACTGATATACTGGCGTCTTGAGCGCTGCCCGTACGTGGAACCGGCGGTCAGACGGGGGGTCCAACCCGCTGTTCTGCGCAACTCTAGCAGCATTGACCCGCGCTGGGCACTCCGTGCCCCTGCAGACCATACCGACGACACCGACAACACCATGGCCAGACTGACGATACTTGAATACCCGGACCCGAGGCTGCGCACCCGCGCACAGCCGGTGGAGACCGTGGACGACGAGATCCGCCAACTTGTTGCCGACCTGTTCGAGACCATGTACGCGGCGCCTGGCATCGGCCTCGCCGCCACCCAGGTCAACGTGCACAAGCGCGTGCTGGTCGCGGACGTCTCCGAGGAGAAGAACCAGCCGGTGGCGCTGATCAACCCCGAGATCCTGGCGGCCGAGGGCGTCGAGGTCACAGAGGAAGGCTGCCTCTCCGTTCCCGGCTACTACGATCGCGTCGAACGCCCTGACCGCATCCGCGTCAGGGCCCTGAACGTCGATGGCGAGACGTTCGAAATGGATGCCGAGGGCCTGCTCGCCGTCTGTATCCAGCACGAGATGGACCATCTCGAGGGCAAGCTGTTCGTGGATTACCTCTCCGAACTCAAGCGCAACCGCCTGCGCAAGCGTGCCAGCAAGGCCCGTCGTCAGGAGCCGGCCGGCGCCACCGTCTGAGCCCGGTCGCGCGACGCCCGGGCTGCTCCCGGATATTCCAGAACGTCCAGCACTCCCGGCGGGCCGGCCGGTGGTTGCCGGACGGTAATCGAGAGAAGCACCGATGAGCGCAAAACCCCGGGTGGTGTTTGCCGGGACCCCCGAATTTGCCGTGCCTTCGCTGCAGGCCCTGCTCGCGGACGGCTGGCCGGTGGTCGGCGTGCTCACGCAGCCGGACCGCCCTGCCGGGCGCGGGCGGAGACTCGTGCCAGGGCCGGTCAAGCGTGCCGCGCTGGCTGGCGGGTTGCCGGTCCTCCAGCCTGCCGGGTTGCGCGATGCCGAGAGCCGCGCGAGGGTTGCCGCGCTGGCGCCGGAGCTGCTGGTGGTGGCGGCTTATGGCCTGCTGCTGCCGCAGTCGGTGCTCGATCTGCCGCGCCTGGGGTGCATCAACGTCCACGCCTCGCTGCTGCCCCGCTGGCGGGGCGCAGCCCCCATCCAGCGGGCCATCCTGGCCGGTGACCGCGAGACCGGCATCAGCATCATGCGCATGGTGCGTCGGCTCGATGCCGGCCCGGTTCACCTGATGCGCCGCCTGGCGATTGGCGATCAGGAAACCGCTGGCGAGTTGCATGACCGTCTGGCGCGCCTTGGCGGTGAGGCTCTTGTCGCCGCGCTGCCCGGGATCGTCGCCGGTTCGCTGCCCGCCGAACCGCAGCCGGAGACAGGCGTGACCTACGCCGCCAAGCTGGAAAAAGACGAGGCCAGGCTGGACTGGTCGTTGCCTGCGGCACGGCTGGCCCGGCAGGTGCGCGCCTTCAATCCCTGGCCGGTTTCCGAAACCAGCCTTGATGACGTTCGGGTGCGCGTCTGGCGCGCGCGGGCCCTGGCGGGTGACCCGACCACGGAGGACGGGCCGGCCATGCCGGGCACGCTGCGCGTGGACGAGGGCCGGCGCCTCAAGGTCGCCACCGGCGAGGGCTGGCTCGAGCTGCTGGAAGTGCAGTGGCCGGGCAAGCGCGTCATGACCGCTGCGCAGGCGCTGTCCGGCCGCGGCGACCTCGATGGCCGGCGCTGCCGGTGACGGGTTCGGCGATCGGGGTGGCACCCCGCGCGCAGGCGGCACGGGCGGTCCATGCCGTGCGCGTGCAGGGTCGCAGCCTGGACGATGCGCTGGCCGAGGCCGCGACCGAGGTGGCGCTGAGGGACCGCCCGCTGCTGCAGGCGCTGGCCTACGGCACCGTTCGCTGGCATCGCCGGCTTGCCGGTTTCACCGACCGTCTGCTGACCCGGCCGCTGCAGCCCCGTGATGCCATCCTCGCCGACCTGCTCGCGGTCGGCCTGTTTCAGCTGGAAGCGATGCGGGTCCCGCCGCGCGCGGCTGTGCACGCCACCGTGGCGGCCACCGAAGTCCTCCACCGGCCACGGGCCCGCGGACTGGTCAATGCGGTGCTCAGGCGGTTCCAGCGCGAGCGCGACAGCCTGGTGAGGGCGGTGGATGCCCAGCCCGCCTTCCGCCACGCCTTTCCGGACTGGCTGTATGCCGCCCTGGCCGAGGACTGGCCCGAGGAGGTCGAGGCCCTGGCGACCGCCAGCAATGCCGTGCCGCCGATGTGGCTGCGCGTCAACGCGGCCCGCGGCAGTCGCGAGGCCTACGCCGACCGGCTGGCCGCCGCCGGACATGCCGCCCGCTCCCATCCCGAGGCGCCGGAAGCCTTGTGCCTGGAGACACCCGCCGAGGTTGCGGCCCTGCCGGGCTGGGCGCCGGGGGATGTCTCGGTGCAGGATGCGGCAGCGCAGCTCGCGGCGCGGCTGCTGGCGCCCGCGCCGGGTCAGCGGGTGCTCGATGCCTGCGCGGCGCCCGGAGGCAAGACGGCCCATCTCCTGGAGACCACGCCGGGGGTCGCCGAGCTGGTGGCGCTGGATGTCTCGCCCGGCCGCCTTGCGGAACTCGAGCGGGGGCTGGCCCGTCTCAGCCTGCGGGCACGCTGTCTCGTCGGGGATGCCGCCCACCCTGCGGCCTGGTGGGACGGTCGGCCTTTCGATCGCATCCTGATCGATGCACCGTGTTCCGCCACGGGGGTGATCCGGCGCCATCCCGACATCAAGCTGCTTCGCCGCCCGGAGGATGTCGATCGCCTGGTCGGTCTGCAGGCCGCGATCCTGGATGCGCTGTGGCCCCTGCTGGCGCCTGGCGGACGCCTGGTCTATGCCACCTGCTCGGTGCTCCGGCGGGAGAATGACAGCCAGATTGCAGCTTTTTTACAACGAACACCCGACGCGATACTGGCGCCCGACAGTGGCGTAATCTCCCGGCCAGGCAGGCAGATACTGACCGGCGAGACGAACATGGACGGCTTCTATTATGCTTGTCTGCAACACTCGTTGACGGAAGCCTGAGCCCCCGTGACCGCCGCCTGTACCCGCTGGTTCCCTGGACATGGCGTCCTGCCGATGCTGCGGGTCGTCGTGTGTCTGGTGGCGCTGGGGCTGCTGGCCCCGTCGCCCGCCCAGGCCGTGGAGGGCCGCTTCGAGGTGCGTTCGGCCGCGCTGGAGCTGATCGATGGGGTGTATTTCCTCGACGCGCGGGTGCAGTACCGGCTCAGCACCCAGGCGCTGAATGCGCTGGAAGCCGGGGTCGCGCTTACCATCGAGCTGCAGCTCGAGGTCGAGCGCCGACGGCGTCTCCTGCCCAACCAGACGGTCGCGACGCTCAGCCAGCGTTACCAGCTGCAGTATCACGCGCTGTCGAACCGCTACGTGCTGCGCAATCTCAACAGTGGCGAGCAGGAATCGTTTGCCACCCTGTTCGCGGCGCTCAATCAGCTTGGACGGGTGGTCGATCTGCCGGTCATCGACGCCGCCCTGCTCGACTCCGAGAGCCGCTACCAGTTCCGCCTGAGGGCCGTGCTCGATACGCGGGAATTTCCTGGCCCGCTGCGCCTGCTGGCGTTCTGGGCGGACGGCTGGCGCATCGAGAGCGACTGGTTCCGATGGCGGCTGGACGACTGAGACGGCGTCTGTATGCCGCGCTGATGCTGGTCGGCGCGGTGCTGTGGCTGAGTGCGTTGCTGCTGCTGGCCCAGACCGCGCAGAGCTCGGCCCAGTTCGACCGGCTGCAGAACTGGATCCTGCTGGTGAATGCCGCCGGGGTGGTCGTGCTCCTGCTCCTGATTGCGGCAAGCCTGATCCGGCTGGTGCGCGACTATCGCGGGCACGTTGCCGGCGCCCGGCTGAAAGCCCGGATGCTCGGCACCTTCATCGTGCTGGCGGTCCTCCCACTGGTGCTGGTGTACTACTACGCCGTGCAGTTCATCAACCAGGGCATCGACAGCTGGTTCAACGTCGATGTCGAGCAGGGCCTGAGCAACGCCATCGAACTCTCCCGCCTGTCGCTGGACCTCCGCACGCGCGATTACCTGGAGCGCACCCAGACCATGGCCCGGGAAATGGCCTCCATGGACAACTCCGAACTGCTTCTCGACCTCTCTCGCCTGCGCCGTGACCATGGCGCCACCGACATCACCGTGTTCGGCCAGGCGAGCCGCATCATCGCCACCAGTTCCGCGGAGGCGATGATGGCCGTGCCGGCTCTCCCCTCGGACGAGGTGATGTTCCAGCTTCGCCAGCGCCGACCCTTCGTCAACCTCGAGCCGGCACCCGACGGGGCCTTCCAGGTCCGGGTCATCGTGCCCGTGCCCGTGGAGCAGCCCGGTGGCGAGCCGCGGGTCGTCCAGGCGTTCTATCCGCTGGTCGATCGTCTCGCGGGCCTTGCCGAAAGCGTGGAGCAGTCCTACACGCGCTTCCGGGAGCTCGCCTTCCTGCGTGCGCCACTGAAATACACCTTCACCCTCACCCTGACACTGGTGCTGTTGCTCTCGCTGCTCGGTGCCGTGTACGGCGCGCTGTTTTTTTCAAGGCGACTGGTCGCGCCGATCCAGCAGCTGGTGGCCGGAACCCGGGCGGTCGCGCGCGGGGATTTCGACACGCGCCTGCCCGTACCCGCCCGCGACGAGATCGGGTTCCTGGTCAACGCCTTCAATGACATGACCCGCCGGCTGTCGCGCGCGCGGGAGGAGGCGCAGCTCAGCGAACAGCGCCTGGAAAGCGAGCGCACGGGACTCGCCATCATTCTCGCGCGCCTGTCCACCGGCGTGCTGGCCCTGGAGCCGGACCTGACGATCCGCGTGGCCAACCAGGCAGCCGGTGGCATTCTTGACGTGGACGTGACCCGCCTGGCCGGTACGCCGCTGGCCGAGGCGACCGGCAGTGCCTCGCCTCTGTTCGCACAGTTCGCAGGGCTGGTGGCCCGGCATCTGGCCGCGGGCGAGCATGAGTGGCGGGAACAGGTGGTGCTGCAGGGTGAGAGCGGGCGACGGGTACTGATGTGCGCGTGCACGCTGCTGCCCGGGGACGAGGCGGACCAGTCCGGACATGTCGTGGTGTTCGACGACATCACCACGCTGCTGCAGGCGCAGCGCGATGCCGCCTGGGGCGAGGTCGCCCGGCGCCTGGCGCACGAGATCAAGAATCCGCTCACACCCATCCAGCTTTCCGCGGAGCGCCTGCGAAGGCGCTATCTCGGCCAGCTCGCAGAAGAGGACGGACAGCTGCTTGATCGCGCGACCCACACCATCGTGCAGCAGGTCGAAGCAATGAAGCAGATGGTCAACGCCTTCAGCGAATACGCGCGCGCGCCGGACATGAGCTTCGCGCCGCTCGACCTCAATGCGCTGGTGACCGAGATTGCCGAGCTCTATCGGGTTCAGCCTGAAGCCGCCGTCATCACGCTGGCGCTCGACCCCACCGTGTCCCGGATCGAGGCCGACGCGGGGCGGGTCCGCCAGATCCTCCACAACCTGCTGCGCAACGCACTCGAGGCCCTCGATGGCCAGGGGGACGGCGAGATCACCATCAGCACGGCCCGGGTGGGCGAGCCGGTGGCCTGCGTGCGCCTGTGCGTCCACGATAACGGCCCGGGGTTTCCGCTGGATGCCGTTGCCGAGGTGTTCGAGCCCTATGTCACCAGCAAGCCCAAGGGTACCGGCCTGGGTCTCGCCATCGTCAAGAAGCTCGTCGAGGAGCACGGTGGGCGCATCGAGGCGCGCAATGACGAGCAGGGCGGCGCGCGCGTGAGTATACTGCTGCCTGTCGATGAGACAGCCCGGGAAGCCATGCTGTCGAATCAGTCATGGCGAAGGGAACAACGGCGGGAGCGCGCATGACGGCGTCCAGGATTCTTGTCGTCGATGACGAGGCGGATATCCGCACCCTGATTCAGGAAATCCTCTCCGAGGAGGGTTACGCCGTGACCGTGGCCGCCAATGCCGCGGACGCGCGCGCCGCGGCCGAGGCGGACGGCTTCGATCTGGTACTGCTGGACATCTGGATGCCCGACACCGACGGCATCACGCTGTTGCGCGAATGGGCAGAGGCGGATGTGCTCAAGTGTCCCGTGGTCATGATGTCCGGTCATGGCACGGTCGACACCGCCGTGGAGGCCACCCGCCTCGGTGCCGTGGATTTCATCGAGAAACCCCTGTCACTGACCAAGTTGCTGCGCACTGTCGAGCGCAGTCTCGAGGAAGGCGCCCGGCCCCGTGCCGGCGGGGCAGCCGGTCGCGGCGCACTGCCCGAGATGCTGGTCCCGGTCGGGCGCAGCCGCACCATGCAGACCCTGCGCGATCATGCCCAGCGGATCGCACCGCATGACGCCCCGGTCACCATTTTTGGCGAGCCGGGCACCGGTCGGGAGGCCTTTGCCCGGCATATCCACGCAATAGGCCCGCGGGCCAAGGCTCCCTGGGTCGGGGTGGTGGCCGCGTCACTGACGGCCGAAACAGCCGCCACGCAGCTGTTCGGCACCCCGGAGGCGCCCGGGCTGCTTGAGCGGGCTGCCGGCGGCGTGCTGTTCATCAACGATCTGTCCAGCCTGGGCAACATGGCCCAGGGGCTGCTGTTCTCCGCCCTGGAGCAGGGGTCCTGGACGCCGGTCGGAGCCACGCAGGCACGTGAGCTCGATCTGCGCCTGCTCTGCTCGGCCCCTCCGGAGTTCGAGGCGCGTCGCGAGGGGTTCCGCCAGGACCTCTACTCGCGCCTCACCGTACTGACCCTCAGGGTGCCGCCGTTGCGCGACTACGCCGAAGACGTGCCGGATCTGCTGCGTCATTTCGTCGACCGCCTCATCGATGCCGAGGGACTGCCGCTGCGGCGCTTCAGCATCGCGGCGCAGAATCGGCTGCGCAATTACCCCTGGCCGGGCAACGTCCGGGAGCTTCGCAACCTGGTGCACCGGTTGCTGATCCTCGGTGGCGACGAGGAGATTTCACTGGCCGAGATCGAGGCCGAGCTGGAGGTCGCGGCCTCGGCCAGCGAACCGTTGGTGAAGCAGGACCTGCTGGCCATGCCCCTGCGCGAGGCCCGGGAACACTTCGAGCGCGCCTACCTGCAGCAGCAGCTTCAACTCTGCGGCGGCAAGGTCGGGCAGCTTGCGAAGCGGGTGGGTATGGAGCGGACCCACCTCTACCGGAAGCTGCGCTCGCTCGGCGTCGACTTCCGTCAGTCCGTGGACGACTGACTGTCATCGGCCGCTTCTGCGGCCGGCATCCGTTCGCGAAGCGCCTCAGGCGGCATGGTGTCGCGCTTGAGGATGTTGATGATCGCCGCCTGTACGGCCGGGTCCGGGATCGGTCCCGACGAGACGATCATCGACGTGCCTGGCACGAAGCGCTGCGGATCGGCGATGTAGGCCGCCAGCGTCTCCTCTGTCCATACCAGCCCCTCGCGCCCGGCGCGCGCCAACGCCGGGCTGTAGTGGAATCCCGGCACCGTGCCCGCCTGCTGACCGAAAATGGCATGCAGGTTGGGACCGACCTTGAACCGCCGGTCCCCGGCGGTGACCGTGTGGCAGAAGGTGCACCACTTGTAGAGATCCTCGCGGATCTGGCGCTCGAAAGCCGTCTCTGGATAGACGACCACCGACATCCGGACCTCGGCATGCCAGACACGGTCGTCCTCGACCGCCACCACCTCCCCACGTGGCCAGGGGGTCACCCTGAACTGCTGGTAGGGACCCAGTGCGCCGACCGTCACCAGGGCCAGTGCCGCCACCGGGGAGAGCAGCCGTGCCATGCCCCCGGGGCCGCGCGCCGTCTCCCGCTGCTGCAGCGGCGGAGGGACGAGGCGTTCGGGGAAGTCGGTCGGGCCACCACGCGTGGGCGCCTGGACCACGACCGTCGAGTCATGGCGGCTGCGGTGCAGCAGGGTGCCGGCCAGCCAGACCAGGCCCATCAGGACGGCAAACACCGCCAGAGCAGGGGGGCCGGGTTCCGGGCCGCCAAAGGTCGCGAGCGCGTAGACCGTGGAGCCTAGCGAGACCAGTACGAAGGCGGCGAGCCCCGGTGGCAGCAGGACGAACAGGCCGCGGCCATGGAACAGCTTGCCCCAGGCGGCGGCCAGCAGGGCGCCGAGCGCGAGCAGCGTGATCATGAAACCCGCGCTGGAGTGGAAGTATCCGGAGAACTGCCAGAGTGCACGGCTCTCGCCGAGCAGCGGCGGCAGAGGGATGGGTCCGAGATGCAGGCGCATGCCCTCACCCCAGCCCCAGCCCAGTCCCAGCACGGGCGCCACGGCCAGGATGAGCAGAATGCCGAGGGCCACGGTCCGGCCCCAGAGCCAGTATCCTGGCGGGACGCCGGTACCGGGACGGGCCCCGCGAGCCTCCCGCCACCAGACCCAGAGGCGCCAGAGTGCCAGCGCGAAAAGTACCGCGCCGACGAGGAAATGCCAGCCCCTGAGCTCGTCGCGCAGCGGCAGGGCGCGGTCGGTCCGCGCCTTGACGATGGTGACCCAGGAATGGGCGAGGTAGGCCATGGCAAGCAGCCAGTCCAGTGCGTGGCTTAGACGGCTGCGCGCCGCGGGGGGTGTCCGGGAGCTCATCGGGTGGCCCTGCGAGTGGCTGGAGGGTTCATGAATCTTAGCCGTCCCGGCGCGCGCACAGGTCTGGACCGGCCGGTCAACAAGCTTCCTGTCCACCAGGCAGATGGGTGGCCCGCAGCGGTTCGTGGCCCGATCAGTCCGGGACGCGGATCAGCAGCACGTCGATGCGGGCCTCGCGAAGCTGGTCGCGGACGCGGTTCAGCTCGCCGAGGTCGGCGATCGGCCCGATGCGCACCCGGTGGAAAGTGTCCTGGTCGATCTGTACCCGCTGGATCGAGGATTCGATGCCGCGGAGCGCGAGGGTGGCACGCATGCGGTCGGCATCCTCCTGGCGCCTGAACGAGCCCGCCTGCAGCACATAGCTGCCCGGGGCCTCGACCGGCGCGGGAGAAGGCTGGGCCCCACCATCGCGGCGGACCGGGGTTTCCGTCTCCGGCAGGACCACCTCGAATTGCGGCAGCAGCTCGTAGAAGTCGAA
>SKYU01000182.1 GCA_007127715.1 Gammaproteobacteria bacterium
GACCAACGATACCGTGGGTACGGCGGTGCGCTTTCGCAGGCTGCGGCTCTGCGCGCGCTGCCGGTCGACGCGCTCCAGGCGCCGCTTGAGCTGGCGGATGCGCTCGCCGATCAGCCGGCGGTCGGTCTCGAGCTGGGTCTCGCCGGGGCCGCGCAGACCGATACCGCCTTTCTGCCGCTCGAGGTGGGTCCAGCCCCGCACCAGGCGGGTGGACAGGCGTTCGAGTTGCGCCAGTTCGACCTGCAGCTTGCCTTCGAAGGACCGGGCCCGCTGGGCAAAGATGTCGAGAATCAACCCGTTGCGGTCCAGCACCCGTGCGCATACCGCCCGCTCGAGATTGCGTTCCTGGCTGGCAGAGAGCGCCTGGTCCACCAGCACCAGCTCGGCCTCGTGGGCAGCCACGGCCTCGGCGATCTCGGTGGCCTTGCCGCTGCCCACGAACAGCCGGGGATCGGGGCGGTCGCGCCGTGTTTCCAGACAGGCGACAGGAGCCACCCCCGCGGAACGCGCCAGCGCCTCGAACTCCGCCGCATCATCCGGGGACACGGTGTGCCCGAGGCCGACGTTGACGAGCACCGCGCGGACGGTGTCGGGTGCGTTGGAGGTGCCCAAGCGCTGCTGCTCCGGAGACGACGCCGTCAGGCGTCGTCACCTCCGTCCTGGGCGTCATCGCCCCCGGGACCGGGCAGGCGCACGTTGCGCGAAGGCACGACGGTGGAAATGGCGTGCTTGTAGACCATCTGGCTCACGCTGTTGCGCAGGAGCACGACAAACTGGTCGAACGAGTCGATCTGGCCCTGCAGCTTGATGCCATTGACCAGGTAAATGGACACTGGCACCTTCTCCTTGCGCAGGGTGTTGAGAAACGGATCCTGTAATGACTGCCCCTTGGCCATTCTTGAGTTCTCCTGGGTGGCCGGCCTCGGCCCGCCTTGTTGGTTTTTTCGGTACGTTCCGTCGAATCAGTCACCGGCATGCACGGCTGGAATCCTACCACGCGGTGTCAACCCGCCTGCCTGCCGACCCATTCGCCAATCAGCGTCTCGATCATCCGGTCCGCGCCGTCGGCGAAGGGGTCGAGCGCCTGGTCCGGGCTCTCGCGACGCAGCCAGACCAGCTGCCTGCGTGCCAGCTGGCGGGTCGCGATCACCGCGCGCTCGCGCGCTTCACCGAGCGTGCAGCAGCCGCGCAGATGCGCCATCAGCTGCCGATAACCCACCGCCCGCAACGCCGGCGCCTCCTCGTCGAGATCTTCCCGCTGATACAGCGCTCTGACCTCCTCCAGCAGCCCGCGTTCCATCATCTGGTCGAATCTCCCGGCAATCCGCGCGGCGAGCCGTGTCCGATCCTCGGGCACGAGCGCCACGGTGAAGAAGCGCCAACCCGCCGGCGGACCGGCCGGGCGCGCCTGCAGCCGGCTGAGCGGCTGTCCCGTCAGCAGCACGACCTCCATCGCTCTCTGAATACGCTGGGCGTCACGCGGACGGATTCTCGCGGCTGACTCCGGGTCCAGGGCGGCCAGACGGGCGTGCAGCGCCGGCCAGCCCTCGACGGCGGCCTGCGCGTCGAGTCGGGCGCGCAGACCGGGATCGCGCGGCGGCAGCGGACTGAGCCCCTGCAGCAGCGCACGAAAGTACAGCATGGTGCCGCCGACCAGCAGAGGCAGGCGGTCCCGCGCGGCGATCGTGTGAAGGGCTGCGATCGCCTCCTCGCGAAACCGCGCCGCCGAGTAGGGTTCGGCAGGATCGACCACATCGATGAGGTGATGGGGCACGCGGGCCCGCTCCTCGGCACTGGGCTTGGCCGTGCCGATGTCCATGCCGCGATAGACCAGGGCGGAATCCACACTGATGATCTCGCCGTCGAGCCGCTCGGCGAGGCTCAGCCCGAGCGCGCTCTTGCCGGTGGCCGTCGGCCCCATCAGACAGACGGCGGAACGAAGCGGCGCGCTCACCGACCGCGCAGAAACAGGGCATCGAGCTGGCGCAGCGGCAGCACCGTCCAGGTGGGCCGCCCATGGTTGCACTGGTCGGCCCGCTCGGTGGCCTCCATGTCACGCAGCAGCGCGTTCATTTCTTCGCAGGTGAGCCTGCGGTTGGCACGGACACTGCCATGGCAGGCCAGCGTCGCGAGGAGGTCGTGCTGGGCCTGTTCGATCCGTGCGGAAGCGCCCAGCTCGCCCAGATCGCCCAGCACGTCACGGACCAGCTGGGCGGCGTCTGCCCCGGCGAGCATCGCCGGCACCGCGCGGATCACCAGCCGCTCTGGCCCCTGGCGATCGATATGCAGCCCCATGTCGCGCAACCGCGCGGCGTGCTGCTCGGCCCGCTCGGCCTCTGCGGTGGACACTGCCAGTGACTCGGGCACGAGCAGGGGCTGCAAGGGTACGCCGCCCTCGGTCATGGCCCGTTTCAGCCGCTCGTAGACGATACGCTCGTGCGCCGCGTGCATATCCACCAGCACCAGGCCCTCGGCGTTCTGCGCGAGGATGTAGACCCCGTGCAGCTGCGCGAGCGCAAAGCCCAGCGGTGGGATCGCCTGGGCGGCGTCCGCGGAGGCGGGACCGGGAACGCCGTAGGCACCGTCAGCCCCCCCGGCCGCTGGCATGCGAGCGTCGCTCCCCCGCACATCGGACACCCGTAAATCAGATGCCCCGGCGGGAGACCGCCCTGCCGGCGGGCCACCAAGGGCCCAGGGCAACGGCCCCCCGAGCGCGAGCCCCGCCTGGTCGGGGCTCCCGGACCAGACCCACGCCGGGGACACCCGGCCGGGGGCGGACGCGGGGGCGTCTACACCCGGCGGCTCGGATGGCACTGCCGCAGCTTCCCCGGGATGGGTGGTGGCGAGGGCCTGCTCGACACTACGGAACACGAAGTCATGCACCCGGCGCGAGTCACGAAACCGCACCTCCGTTTTCGCAGGATGTGCGTTGACATCGACGCGTGCCGGATCCATGTCCAGGAACAGCACATAGGCCGGCTGGCGCCCGTGATAGAGCACATCGCGGTATCCGTGGCGCACGGCGTGCGAGAGCAGCCGGTCGCGCAGCGCCCGCCCGTTCAGGTAGACATACTGCAGGTCGGGCTGGGCACGGGAGAACGTGGGCTGGGCGAGCCAGCCCCACAGCCGCAGGCCCTCCACCTCGCGCTCGATGTAGAGGCAGTGCTCGACGAATGCCTCCCCACAGACCGCGGCCAGCCGCCGCAGCCGACTGGTCTCGTCCTGCCCGGCGGGCAGACGCAGCTGACTGCGCCGCCCCGCGCTGAGGCTGATCGCGGTATCGAAACGGCCGAGGCCGATGCGCCGGACCATGGCATCGACGTGGCCGAGCTCGGTTCGGTCGGTGCGCAGGAACCGGCGCCGGGCCGGTGTGTTGTAGAAGAGGTCGCGCACCTCGACACAGGTGCCCGCTGGGGCCGGGGCCGGCTCGGGGTCGAGCATCCGCCCGCCTTCGCTGAGCACACGCCAGGCCTCGGTGGACTCCGCCGGACGGGAGGTCAACGTCAGGCGCGACACCGACGCGATCGAAGGCAGCGCCTCGCCGCGGAAACCGAGCGAGACCACCTGCTCGAGGTCATCGAGCGAGGCGATCTTGCTGGTCGCGTGGCGATCCAGTGCCGAACTGAGCTCGCCAGCCGGGATGCCCGCACCATCGTCGCGCACCCGCACGAGCGCACACCCCCCCTGCTCGACCTCGATCTCGACGCGCCGCGCGCCGGCGTCGAGACTGTTCTCGAGCAGTTCCTTGATCACGGAGGCGGGGCGCTCGACCACCTCGCCGGCGGCAATCTGGTCGACGAGTTGGGGCGGAAGACGGCGGATCGGCATCCGCCCATTGTTTCAGATGCGCCGCGGGGCGCAAAGCGCCCCTAGCCGCCCGCGCCCGGCGGGATGGTCAGTACCTGCCCGACACGGATGCGGTCGCCGTTGAGATTGTTGTGGCTCCGCAGGGCCCCGATGGAGACGTTGTGCCGATTCGCGATGCCGCTGAGGGTGTCGCCGCGCGTCACCACGTAGCGTGCCGGCGCCAGCGCGCCCTCCCGGCGCAGTTGCGCGAGATGGGTATCGGGCGGCGGGTTTTCGTGGAAATACGCCCTGATTCCCGCGAGCATCGCGTCGGCCAGGCGAGCCTGATGCGCACGGTCCGACAGTCCGCGCTCCTCTTCCGGGTTGGAGATGTAGGCGGTCTCCACCAGCAGCGAGGGAATGTCGGGGGATTTCAGCACCACGAAAGGCGCACGCTGGACCTGGGTGCGGCGCATCCGCGTGACCCGCGACATCTCGTCGATGACATGCTGACCCACGGCCGCGCCGACCGACAACGAGGCGTTCTGCGACAGGTCCAGCAACACCGATGCGAGCAGATCGTCCTTGTCGGCCAGCGTGACGCCGCCGATCAGGTCCGAGGCGTTCTCGCGCTCGGCGACCCGCCGCGCGACCTCGTCGCTCGCGCCACGCTGCGAGAGCACATAGACGGTGGCGCCACGTGCCGACTGGCTGTGGTAGGCATCGGCATGGATCGAAATGAACAGGTCGGCCTGATGGGCCCGCGCCCGCTCGATGCGCCCGCGCAGGGGGATGAAGTAGTCACCGTTACGGATCATGACCGCGCGCATGCCCGGCTCGGCATCCACACGGCGTGCAAGTTCCCGGCCGATGGCCAGGACCACGTCCTTCTCGCGCGTCCCGCCACGGCCGATCGCCCCGGGGTCCTCGCCGCCGTGCCCGGGATCGATGGCGATGACCAGGTCGCGTCCGCGGCCCTCGGGTTGCGGCACCCGTCGAACCGGGCGGGCGGCGCCGTTTCGCGGCGGCAGGTCAATGACCAGGCGATGACCGTAGGTGTCGTTGGGCGGCAGCAGGAAACTGCGGGGCTGCACCGCATCGCTGACATCGAGCACGACGCGCAGCGCCCCGTCGGGCTGACGTGCACTGCGCAGGCCACGCACGCTGCCGTCGGCCCTCGGCAGGGCGCCCTGGAGCTGCGCACCACGGATGTCGACCACCACCCGGTGCGGATCGCGCAGCGTGAACAGCGTGTGCTCGGCGGGTCGGGACAGGTCCAGGACCACGCGCGTGCCCTCGGGTCCCGCCCACAGGCGCACGTTCTGCACCTCGGTGGCGAGCGCCGAGGTGGCCATCAACAGGCCCACCCATCCCCACAGCAGCACGCGCCTCATGACGGCCCCAGGTCTCCGTTCTTCGAACGCCGGAGTGGCAATACTCCAGCAGATCGCGCGGGGCGTCAATATTTTTTCGATTCAAATTAGCAGGATATGCCCTGTTGTTCAGGTGCCGTCGCGCTCCAGTGCGTCAGTCACTGCAGCCACGACCGCATCCATGCGAACCGATGCCGCGTGCACCGTCAGGCTCCGGCCCTCCCCGGCCAGGGCCAGCATCAGGCGCAGGTCCGCGCGCGCAAGCATCCCCGGAGCCCGCTCAGGCCACTCGACCAGCGTCAGGCCCGGGCGGTCCAGCCAGTCGCTCGCGCCCAGAAACAGCAACTCCTCCTCGTCGGCCAGACGGTAGAGGTCGAGGTGATGGACCGGCAGACCATCGAGTTCATAAGGCTCGATCAGGGTGTAGGTGGGACTGGGTACTCGCCCGGCATGGCCGAGCGCCCGCAGCAGGCCGCGCGCCAGGGTCGTCTTGCCGGCGCCAAGCTCGCCCTCGAGGCACACCACCACGGGAACCTCACGCGCCAGTTCGCCAAGCGCCCGTGCGATCACGGCCCCGACCTGCGCGGTTGCCGCGGCGTCGGGCAGGCTCAGCGTGACGGCCCCCGGGCCATTTCCGGGGCGGGTGGCCGGCATCAGGGGTTCAGACATGCGCGCAACTCCACCAGCAGGTCGCCGGCAAGCAGACCGCGCTCCCCCTGCCGTGCGGCGACATCACCGGCCAGCGCATGAGCATGCACCCCGGCCAGGGTCGCCTGCCAGAGGCAGCCAAGCTGTGCCGCCAGTCCGGCAATGGCCCCGGTGAGCACATCCCCGGTCCCGGCGCTGGCCATGCCGGGATTGCCACGGTCGCACACCTGCGGCCGCTCGCCGCGTCGGCCGACCAGGCTGCCCGCCCCCTTCAGCACCACCGTCGCGTGATGGCGCTCGCACAGCCGCGCAAGCGCGGCCGGCCGGTCGGTCTGAATATCGCGGACCGTACATCCGAGCAGGCGTGCGGCCTCGCCGGGATGGGGCGTCAGGACGCATTCCTTCGGCAGCGGCCGCGGCGCCTCGGCCAGGAGATTCAGCGCATCGGCATCGAGCACGGCCGGCCCCTCGAACCGCAGGGCTTGCGCCCACAGCGCCCTTGCCCACGCATCGCGTCCGAGCCCGGGCCCGAGCGCCAGGACATCGGTCTGCGCCAGCAGCGTATCCAGGCGGGCCAGACCCTCGGCCCCGGGCTCGATCCCCTCGCAGATGATCTCGGGGCGGGCGGCAACGATGGCGGCAACATGCGCCGGCAGGGTGGCCACGGTCACCCGTCCCGCACCGCTGCGCAGCGCAGCCTCGGCCGCCAGCCGGGCCGCGCCTGGCATACCGCGACCGCCGCCGATCACCAGCACGCGGCCGTGGTCGCCCTTGTGACCGTCACGCCGCCGCGGGGTCAGCGCCCGCAGGGGCGCGGTGGCGGACAGGCGGTCCATCGACACCGGCACGCCACTGGCGCTGGCGTCCACGCCCAGGTCATCGAACACCAGCGTCCCCACGTGCGCCGGACCGGCGCCCGTGAACAGGCCCTGCTTGAGGGCCACGAAACTGACAGTCAGGGCCGCGTCCACGGCCACATCGAGCGCCGCCCCGGTGTCGGCGTGCAGCCCGGTGGGCAGATCAAGCGCGACGACCGGCACCGGCGCGGCGTTGAGCGCCGTCACCACCGGGGCGAAGGGCTCGGCCAGCGCGCGATCCAGTCCCGTCCCGAGCATCGCATCGACCTCGACATCCGGCACCCGGCTGGCCTCGCGGGTCAGGGGATCCCCCCCGACTGCCCGCCAGTCCTGCCAGGCCCGGGCGGCGTCCCCTGCGAGCCGCTCGGGCGGCACCAGGGCGACGGTCTCGACCGTGAGCCCGGCAGCCCTGGCGAGACGGGCCAGGACGTAACCGTCACCGGCGTTGTTGCCGGCACCACACCAGATCCGAAGACGGCGCGCGGCGGGAAACCGTGTTCGCAGGGCCGCAAGCGCGGCGGTCGCGGCGCGCGTCATCAGCGTGTAGCCCGGAATACCCTGGGTGTCGATGCCGTAATGGTCGATGGCGCGCACCTGTGCGGCCGTGTGCAGCGCTGCGGGCAGGGTAGGCATAATCCCCCGAGTATACCGCCCACACCGTGCCGCGGAGGCACCACCCCACCGTGACCGCCCCCCCTTCCACCCGCCCGGACCCCGAGGCCCTTGCGGCAGAGCTGCGCACGCTCGGACACGCGCTGGGGTTCCAGGGGCTCGGCATCACCGGCATCGACCTGGCGGAAGACGAGGCACGCCTGGAGCGCTGGCTGGCACTCGGTCGCCACGGCGAGATGGGCTGGATGCAGCGGCACGGACGTCGCCGCAGCCGCCCCGACGAGCTCGTACCCGGCACGGTCAGCGTGATTGCCGTGCGCATGGACTACTGGCCGGGCGATGCCGCCGAGGCCTGGTCGGTGCTCGAGGACGGCACGCGGGCGTATGTCTCCCGCTATGCTCTCGGCCGCGATTACCACAAGGTGTTGCGCAGGCGACTGCAGCAGCTCGCCGATGCCCTTGTCGAACGCATCGGCCCGTTCGGCTACCGGGTGTTCGTCGACAGCGCGCCGGTGCTCGAGAAACCCCTGGCGCGCAACGCCGGGCTCGGCTGGATCGGCAAGCACACCAATCTGATCGATCGCGACAGCGGATCATATTTTTTCCTGGGCGAGCTGTACACGGATCTGCCGCTGCCATCGGATACCCCCGCAAGCGACCATTGCGGAACCTGCCGGGCCTGCATCGACGCCTGCCCCACCGGTGCCATCGTCGCGCCCTACGAGCTCGATGCCCGACGGTGCATCTCCTACCTCACGATCGAGCACCCGGGCAGTATTCCCGAAGTCTTTCGCGAAGCCATGGGCAATCGCATCTACGGCTGCGACGACTGTCAGCTGGTCTGCCCCTGGAACAAGTTCGCCCGCACCACCGGCGAGCAGGATTTCGTTCCGCGACATGCGCTCGACAGTGCAGCCCTGATCGAGCTGTTCGGCTGGAGCGAGGCCGAGTGGCAGACGCGGACGGCGGGCAGCGCCATCCGCCGTATCGGCCATGCCCGGTGGCTGCGGAACATCGCCGTCGCGCTGGGCAACGCGCCGCACTCGGAGAGGGTGATAGAAGCACTCGAGGGGCGTCTGGCTCACCCCGACGCCATGGTGGTGGAGCACGTCCGCTGGGCGCTGGCGCGCCAGCGCCGCACCCGGACAGCGGCGGTTGCCGGCGGTGTCAGGCCGCCTGGCAGGGAATGACGTTGGCCGAGCCCTTCACGTGGTTGCCCTCTCCGAGGTAGACCAGTGCCGGCTTGTGGCGCGCGAGCTCCTCGGCGTCGTACTGGCCGTAGGCGCAGATGATCACGATATCGCCAGGCTGGGCCTTGTGCGCGGCGGCGCCATTCACGGAGATGACCCGGGAGCCGCGGTCGGCCCGGATGGCATAGGTGGTGAAACGCTCGCCGTTGGTGACGTTGTAGAGATCGATCTGCTCGTACTCGCGGATGCCGGTGGCCTCCAGAAGCGCCTCGTCGATGGCGCAGGAGCCTTCATAGTCGAGCTCCGCGTGGGTGACGCGTGCGCGGTGCAGCTTGGCCTTGAGCATGGTCGTGAGCATGACGAAACCTCTGGACTCCCTGCCGTGTCAGCTGGAAACCTGACCGGACAAACCTCTAAATCATATCAGGCTATCAACAGATTATCGATCAGCCTCGCCCGCCCGAGGCGCGCGGCAGCCAGCACCACCAGAGGCCGGCGGGCCGGATCGGCCGGTGCCAGGGTCGCGGCATCGCGAAGTTCGACGTATTCCGGCTCGAAACCCGCGTCACGCAGGGTCGCCACCGCCGCGGCACACAGCGACGCCGGTGAGCGCCCGCCTTCGGCCAGCCCATCGGCCACGGCGCGCAGCGCAGCATACAGCGCCGGCGCCTGTGCCCGCTCGGCCGGCTCGAGATACTGGTTGCGCGAGGAACGGGCCAGCCCGTCGTCCTCCCGGCTGGTGGGCGCGACGAGGATACGGGTCGGGATATTGAGGTCGCGCACCAGGTGACGGATCACCAGTTGCTGCTGGTAGTCCTTCTGCCCGAACACGGCAACATCGGGGCCCACCATGTTCAGCAGGCGCAGCACCACGGTGGCCACCCCCTCGAAATGCCCGGGCCGGCTGCGCCCGCACAGATCATCCATCAGCGCCGGAATGCTCACCCGCGTCGCGGCGGCACGACCCAGGGGGTAGACTTCCGCTTCGACCGGCAGGAACACCGCATCCACCCCTTCGCGCGCCAGCGCCTGCCGGTCGGCATCGGGGGTGCGCGGGTAACTGGCGAAATCCTCGCCCGGCGCGAACTGGGTCGGGTTCACGAAGATGCTGACCACCACCCGCTCCGCCTCACGCGCCGCCTGCCTGACCAGCTCGAGGTGACCCTCGTGAAGATTGCCCATGGTGGGTACCAGCGCAATCCGCGCGCCCTCACGCCGCCAGGCGGCAAGCTGGGCGCGCAGCGCCTCTACGCGGCTGAAGGCCTGCATGCGCGCCGCCCCTTCCTCAGGAGAAGCAGTGTTCGGCGGCCGGGTAGGCGCGCTGCTTGACCGCCTCGACATAGGCGCGGATCGCCGCCGTCGGGGTGCCGGCCTCAGCGATGAAGTCGCGGACGAACCGCGGCTTCCGGCCCTGGGTGATCGCCAGGATGTCGTAGAGCACCAGGATCTGCCCATCGACCTCTGGCCCGGCGCCGATGCCGATCACCGGCACGTCCAGTGCCCGGGTGATGGTTGCACCGACGTCGTTCGGTACGCACTCCAGCAGGACGATGTCCGCGCCAGCCGCCTCGAGGGCACGGGCGTCGTCGAGCATGCGGTCGGCGACGGCGCGCTCGCGGCCCTGCACCCGGAAACCGCCGATCTTGTGGACCGACTGCGGCTTGAGGCCCAGGTGGGCACACACCGGAATGTCATGACGGGCCAGGTGCTCGACGATCCCGACCTGCCCGGCCCCACCCTCGAGCTTCACCATCATCGCCCCGCCCTCCTGCATCAGTCGCACGGCGTTGGCCAGCGCCTGCTCGGGCGTGGTGTAACTCATGAACGGCATGTCGGCAACCAGGAAAGCCCGGCGCAGCCGCCGGGCCACGTGACGGCTGTGGTAGATCACATCCTCGACCGTCACGGGCACGGTGGTGTCGTGCCCCTGGATCACCATGCCCAGCGAGTCCCCGACCAGCACGAGATCCGTACCGGCCTGGTCGACCAGCAGCGCGAAGCTCGCGTCATAGGCGGTGAGGCAGGCGATCGGTTCGCGCTTCGCCTTCATGCGGCGCAGCGTGCCGACATTGACCGGCGGCGACTCCATGTCGCGTTGCTGCAGCTGGGTATACATGTCGATTCGTCCTCGCTCAGGCCCCGAGGTCGGCGACCGGGTTGAAGAAATGCCGCCCGTGGCGGACCCGCTCTATCGCCTGGAACAGCTGAGCATAATCGGCCTCGCGGTTGACCGGGTCAATGTTGGCAGTGTTGACGATCAGCAGTGGCGAGGCGTCATACGCATGAAAAAAACCGGCATAGGCCTGCGCCAGGCGCTCCAGATAAGGGCGCTGGATCGCCTGCTCGGCAGGAATGGCGCGCCGTGCGATCCGTGCGAGGAGCACGTCTACCGGCGCCTGGAGATAGACGACCAGATCAGGCGCCGGCGCATCGGGACGCAGGTTCCGCCAGACCTGTTCATAGAGCGCGAGCTCGTCGGTATCGAGAGTGAGCTGCGCGAACAGCCGGTCTTTCTCCAGCAGGTAATCGCCGACGCGTACCTGTGCGAACAGGTCTTCCTGGCGCAGCTGCTCGAGCTGGCGAACGCGCTGAAACAGGAAAAAAAGCTGCGTCGGCAGGGCCGCCTCACGCGGGTTCTGGTAGAAGCGGGCGAGAAACGGGTTGTCCTCGGCCTGCTCTAGCACAAGGTCACTGCCATAGCTCGCGGCCAGCCGCCGTGCAAGACTGGTCTTGCCGACACCGATCGGCCCCTCGACGACGATGTAGCGCCGCTCGCTCACCCGAGCGACTCCAGCGGCTCGAGACCCGCGAGATCGACCGTGGCCAGCAGCGATTCCAGCCGACCCATGCCAGGCAGCTCCAGCGCGGGCGCGATGTCGGCCAATGGTTTCAGGACGAATGCCCGGGCCGATGCCCCCGCGTGGGGAATGGTGAGCCCGGGTTGGGCCAGCTGCTGGCGACCCAGGGCAATGATGTCGAGGTCGATGAGTCGCGGTCCCCAGCGCGGGGCGTCGGCCGGCCGGCCGCGCGCGCGCTCGATCCCCTTGAGGCCAGAGAGCAGGGCCGTCGCCGCGAGGCGGGTCAGCACGCCGGCGACGGCGTTGACGAAGGCCGGCTGGTCCTGCGGCCCCATGGGCGGCGAGCGGTAGAACGGCGAAACCAGAACGACCCGTGTCTCCGGCAGTGCCCGCATCGCCAGCACCGCCGCGTGCAGCTGGGCTGCCGGATCGTCGAGGTTGCTGCCCAGCGCCACATAGGCCGGCTGCCAGCGCCGCGCAGCGCCGCCGCCGGTCAATCCGCACGGCTCCGCCGGCGACTGCGCCGACGCCGACCGTCCGCAGGCTTGCCACCCCCGCGCCGAAGGCCCATTTCCTTGCGGCGGGTCTCGGCATCCATCTCCTGCACCTCGGTCCACCACTCGACCAGGTCGGGGTCGACTTCGCCGCATTCCGCACGCAGCACCAGGAAATCGTAGGCGGCCCGGAATCGCTTGTTCTCGAGCAGGCGCATAGCCCGAACACCTCGCCGTTGCGAGAACCGTGGCTGCAGCGCCAGCATTTCGCGCAGCGGCCCGGAAAACCGCCGCGGGATGGAGACCCGTTCCAGCTGCTCCAGCACGACCTCGGTCGTGCCGCCGGCCAGCGCATCGACATCGGATCCGCCCTCCTCCAGCAGCAGCGCCGCGCGCTCCCGGATCGGCCCCCACAACAGCACCGCAAGCAGGAACGTCGGTGTCACCGGCAATTCCTCGGCCACGCGGGCATCGGTATTGGCCAGCGCCAGGCGGATCAGCTTCTCGAGTGACTCGCCATGGGGACCGGCCAGCGAGGCCTCGGTATGCGGGAACAGCTGGCCGAACAACCCGTACTGCCCCAGCAGCTCGAACACCCGCAGCCCGTGGCCACCGTGAAACAGCTTGAGGATCTCGTCGAACAGTCGTGCCGGTGGCACCTCAACCAGCAGTGGCGCCAGCCGGGCGATCGGCGCGGCAGTCTCCGGCGCGATGGAGAACCCCAGCTTGGCGGCGAAGCGCACCGCCCGGAGCATGCGCACCGGATCCTCGCGGTAACGGGTCTCGGGGTCGCCAATCAGTCTCAGGACGCGGTCATGCACATCCTGGAAGCCCCCGGTGAAATCCCAGATGGAGAAGTCCGCGATGTTGTAATAAAGAGCATTCGAGGTGAAATCCCGCCGCCAGACATCCTCGTCGATACTGCCGTAGACATTGTCACGGAGAATCCGCCCGGCGTCGTCGTGCACGCGGTCGTCGTGGGCTTCCTCACCGCCGGCGCGGAAGGTGGCCACCTCGATGATCTCGCGGCCGAAACGCACGTGCGCGAGGCGGAAGCGCCGGCCGATCAGCCGACAGTTGCGAAACAGCTCCGCCACCTGATCCGGGTGGGCGTCGGTGGCGATATCGAAATCCTTGGGGGTGACACCGAGCAGCAGGTCGCGGACGCTGCCACCGACCAGGAAGGCCTGGAAACCTCCCTCACGCAAGCGGTAAAGCACCTTGAGTGCGTTGCGCGAAATGTTGGCGCGCGAGATATTGTGATCCGGGCGGGGGACGATGGTGGCCGCGCCCTGCCCCGCCAATACCGGTGGGTGGCTTGCCGGGTGATCCTCGTCGAGGCGATCCGCCTTCGATCCGTCGAACTGGGCCGGATTCAAGTTCTACGCACTCCGCTTGTGCCGCCATGAAAGCGGACTATAATATCAGCCCTCACCCGCTCGGGTGCAGCGCTCCCTTCGTCTAGCGGTTAGGACGCGGCCCTCTCAAGGCTGAAACACGAGTTCGATTCTCGTAGGGAGCGCCATCTCTCCCCGGCTCACGGCCATGCCTCGCGCACGCGGATCGCGTAGCATTCCGGTATCGGTCGCATCACTCCGAGGAGTCCCCAGCATGAGCCCACTCCCTCTCAGAACTGCCGCCCGCCCCGCCGGGGCGCTCGTTCCGGCTGCCCTGGTGGCGCTTGTCGCCGCCCTGGCCCTGTGGGTGCCGGCTGCCACCGCCGAGGTGCAGGTCCGTACCGCCAATGACGGCAACCTGGTGATGGAGGACATCCCCCCGATCCCCGGGGACATCGTCGAGGCCCTGCGACGCTTCCAGAATACCCGAAGCGCCGCGCTGCTCGACTGGACCGCTGCCGGAGACGGCCTGTACATCACCACCCGGTTCGCCGAGACGGCCCAGATCCACCGGGTCTCCCGCCCCGGTGGCAGTCGGGAACAGCTCACCTGGTTCGACGAGGCCGTGGGCCAGGTCCTGCGCGCGCCTGGCAGCGACCTGCTGGCCTTCACCATGGACGCCGGTGGCAACGAATTCAGCCAGATTTTCCTGCTCGACCCCGCCGACGGCGAGGCACGCATGGTCAGCGACGGCGAATCGCGCAACGGCGGGCTGGTGTTCTCCCGCGACGGCCGCCAGCTGGCCTTCTCCAGCACACGCCGCGACGGCAGGGCCAACGATGTCTGGGTCATGGCCACCGACGACCCCGCCAGCGCCCGGCTGCTTGTCGCTGCCGACGACGGAACGTTCTGGGGCGGCGTGGAGTTCTCTCCAGACGGGCGCCAGCTGCTGGTCCAGCGCTACGTCAGCGCCAACGACTCCTACGTGTATCTTGTCGACGTGGCGACCGGCGAGCGCCGCCGGCTGGCCGGTCGGGACGATGCCCTGGTGCGAAATCTCGCCGCCGGCTTCCACCCGGACGGGCAGGGCATCTTCCTGCTCACCGACGAGAACAGCGAATTCGCCCGCCTGGCCCTGCTCCCCCTGGCCGAGGGCGCGACCGCCCGGGTGATCACCGGCGACATCGACTGGTCGGTGACGGACTTCGGCGTGAACGAGCGCGGAGACCGGGCGGCCTTCGTGACCAACGAAGGCGGCATCAGCCGGGTCTACCTGCTCGACCCGCGCAGTCTGCGCTACCGCGTGGTCGACGAGCTGCCCGTGGGCATCGTCACCCGGATGCGTTTCAGCCCGGAGGGCCGGCGCCTGGCCATGACGCTCAACACTCCGCGCACCCCCAGCGACACCTTCGTGCTCGAGCTCGGCCGCGGCGCCCTCGGTGCCGGGCGGCTGGAACGCTGGACCTACAGCGAGGTCGGCGGACTCGACACCGACAGCTTCATCGAGCCCGAGCTGATCGACTACCCGACCTTTGACGAGGTCGACGGGGCACCCCGGCGCATTCCGGCCTTCGTCTACCGGCCCCAGGGTGAGGGGCCCCACCCGGTCATCATCCAGATCCACGGTGGCCCCGAGGCCCAGTCACGGCCCTTTTTCAGCAGCACCTTCCAGATGTGGCTGCGGGAACTGGGTGCTGCCGTGATCTCGCCGAACGTCCGCGGATCTTCCGGTTATGGCAAGGAGTACCTGCTGCTCGACAACGGGAAGCTGCGCGAGGATGCCGTGCGCGACATCGGCGCCCTGCTCGACTGGATCGACACCCAGGAGGACCTCGATGCCTCGCGGGTCGCCGTCTTCGGCGGCAGCTACGGGGGCTACATGGTACTGGCCAGCGCCGTGCACTACAGCGACCGGCTGGCTGCCGCCGTCAATATCGTTGGCATCAGCAACTTCGTGACCTTCCTCGAGAACACCGAGAGCTACCGGAGGGATCTGCGTCGGGTGGAATACGGTGACGAACGTGACCCGGACATGCGCGCCTTCCTCGAGGAGATCAGCCCGCTGAACAACGTGGATCGCATCGACGTGCCCATGTTCGTCGTCCACGGCCAGAACGACCCGCGTGTGCCGGTCTCCGAGGCCGAGCAGATCGTCGCGGCCCTGCGGGAACGCGGCCGGCCGGTCTGGTACATGAACGCGCTGAACGAGGGCCACGGCTATCGCCGTAAGGAAAACCAGGACATCTACCAGCAGGCCGTGGTGCTGTTCTTCCGTGAGTTCCTGGGCCGGTGAGACAGCCTGGCCGATCAGGGCCACCGTCGCCGGGAGGGAGAGGCGACATGCGCATTTGCCGAAACGACACGGCGGCAGACCACGCTTTGGCCCCGGCGCCACGCAAGGCATAATCCGGTGCACGTGGAAACAGACACCAACGAGAAGGCTTCCATGATCACCAAAGTCAGCAAGATCTTCTGCATCATCGACCCGACCACCCCCGAGCAGCGCGCCCTGAAGCGCGCGGCGGCGATCGCGGCCGAATCGGGCGCCGCGCTGCACGTCTACGTGTGTGTGCCCGGCCAGGGCAACCTGCCGGCCGAGGATCGCGACGATGCACGGGCGGCGGAAATCGCCCGGCACGAGGCCTGGCTGCGCGAGATGGTGCGGCCGCTGCAGGAACAGGGCCTGTCCGTGGCCATTGAGGTCGAATGCGACGATGACTGGCGCGGTGCCATCGCGCCGGCCGCGCAACGCGCCAAGGCTGACCTGGTGATCAAGGCCAGCTACCGCCGCACCGCCATCCAGCGGCGGCTGCTGAAAACCTCCGACTGGACGCTGCTGCGCAACGTCGAGGCTCCGGTGATGTTCGTGAAGACCGACCGGGTCGAGCCACTCAGGCAGGTGCTCGCCGCGGTCAACCTGGCGGCCGAGAAAGCCGACCACCAGGCCCTGAACGACATGGTCATCGAGTACGCCAACATGATCGCCAAGGCCACCGGCAGTGAGCTGCATGCCGTTAACGCCTATCCCGGCTCGCTGAATTTCATCCACCCGCCAGACCTTGCGAAGCGGGTGGGCACCGAGCGCAGCCGCGCACATGTGGGCGATGCCGCCCCGGAAGCGCTGATCTCCGAGGTCACGGAGAAGCTGGCTCAGCCCCTGGTGGTCATAGGTTCGCTGGCGCGCAAGGGTCTTGGCGGCGCGGTGGTCGGCAACACGGCCGAGCGTATCCTCGATGCCGTGGACACCGACGTCATCGTGCTGATTCGCCCGCGCGACTGAGTGTAACGGGCGACTGTCGGCC
>SKYU01000129.1 GCA_007127715.1 Gammaproteobacteria bacterium
TCCCCGGTCGGTCGACACGGCGATACCGATGTCGTGGTAGTCGTGGTAGATGATGTCGCTGCCTTCGATCGAGGCGTTCACGGCCGGGTACTTCTGCAGCGCCTCGACGGCGGCGCGCACGAAAAACGACATGAACCCAAGCTTGACGCCGTGCACCTTCTCGAAGCGCTCCTTGTAACGGCTGCGCAGGGCCATGACTTCGGTGAGATCAACCTCGTTGAAGGTCGTCAGCATGGCCGCGGTCTGCTGGGCCTCGACCAGGCGCTCGGCGATGCGGGCGCGCAGCCGGGTCATCGGCACACGGCGGTCGCTGCGGCGGGGTGTGGCCGCAGCGGGCGCGGCGGCCTCGCCATCGCTGGGTGCCTCGGCATCGCCCTCGTCATGGCGCTCCAGGTAATCGAGCACATCGGCCTTGGTGATCCTGCCGTCCTTGCCCGTGCCCCGGATGGCTTTCGGGTCGAGATCGTTTTCCTCGACCAGGCGGCGTACGGCAGGGCTCAGTTTTGCCGCAGCCCCCTTCGGCGCGCTGTCGTCTTCGCCCGGCGCGTCGTCCGTGTCCGCGTCGGCGTCGTCTTCGGCTGAGGCCTCGGCATTGGCTGTGACCTTTTCGGCGTCCGGCCCGGCTTCGGCCTTGCCGGCCGCGGCGCCCTCGCCTTCTTCGATGATGGCGAGGACGTCCCCGGTGGTGACCGTGGCGCCATCCTTCACCATGATGCGGGCCAGCCTGCCGCCGCGGGGTGCCGGCACTTCCAGCACGACCTTGTCGGTCTCGAGATCGACAAGGTTCTCGTCACGATCGACCGACTCGCCCTCTCCCTTGTGCCAGGACACCAGCGTGGCGTCGGATACCGATTCCGGCAGCTGGGGCACTTTGACTTCGATGCTCATGCTTTCTTCCTGACTGATTCACTCTTGTTGTCCACGGAGACATCCTGGTCCTCCGTACCCAATGCCGCGGCGACCAGCGCTTCCTGCTGGCCGACATGCAGCTGGTAGATGCCCGAGGCCGGCGCTGCCGCGCCCGGCCGGCCGGCGTAGTGCAGGCGATGGTCCGCTGTGAGCGCCTCCTGCAGGCGATGACGGATCTGGTACCAGGCGCCCTGGTTCTGCGGTTCTTCCTGGCACCAGACGATGTCGCGGGCGTTCGGATAGGCCGACAGCGTCGCGGCATACTCCTCGGCTGGAAACGGGTAAAGCTGCTCGATCCGCACCAGGGCGACGTCCTCGATACCAGCCCCGCGACGCGCCTCCAGCAGATCGTAGTAGACCTTGCCGCTGCAGAAGACGATACGGTTGACGCGCTCGGCATCCAGGCTGTCGGCCTCGCCGATCAGCTCGTCGAACCGGCCCTTGCTGAGGCTCTCCAGCGGCGAGACCGAGAGCCGATGCCGCAGCAGGCTCTTCGGGGTCATCACCACCAGGGGCTTGCGTGCCCGACGGATCATCTGGCGACGCAGCATATGGAACATCTGGGCTGGCGTCGACGGGACGCACACCTGCATGTTGTGCTCCGCGCACATTTGCAGGAACCGTTCCAGACGTGCCGAGGAGTGCTCCGGGCCCTGGCCTTCGTACCCGTGCGGGAGGAACAGCACCAGGCCGCAGAGCCGGCCCCACTTGGCCTCACCGGAGCTGATGAACTGGTCGATCACCACCTGCGCGCCGTTGCAGAAATCGCCGAACTGGCCTTCCCAGATGACCAGCGTATCCGGTGCCGTGGTGCTGTAGCCGTACTCGAAGCCCATCACTGCTTCTTCCGACAGCAGCGAATCGGTCACGATAAACGCGCCCTGACGCCCGCGCACATGCGCCAGCGGCACGTGGATACCCGCGTCGGCCTGGTCGTGCAGCACCGCGTGGCGATGGAAGAAAGTGCCGCGTCCGCTGTCCTGACCGGTCAGACGGACGTCGAAGTTGTCCTTGAGCAGCGAGGCATAGGCCATGGTCTCGGCAAAGCCCCAGTCCATGTCCAGCTCACCGGCGGCCATGCGGCGGCGGTCCTGGATGATCCGCTCCACGCGCGGATGCAGTTTGAAGCCTTCGGGCAGGCGGGTGATCTGCTCGCCGAGTTCGCGCACGGTCCTGACGGCGATGGCGGTGTCCACGCTGTCGGTCAGATCGGCTTCCATGTAACGCGACCAGTCGACCGTGTACTTGTTGCCGATCAGGCCCAGCGCGTTCGGGTTCTGGGCCTGGCCGGCATCCATGCCGTCGCGGTACGCATCGGCCATCTCGCCGACCTCTTCCTCGCCGAGCACGCCGGCCTCGACCAGACGCTTGCCGTAGAGCGCGCGGGTCGAGGGGTGCTTGCGGATGACCTGGTACATCGCGGGCTGGGTGGCGGCCGGTTCATCGGCTTCGTTGTGGCCGTGGCGGCGGTAGCACACGAGATCGATGACCACGTCCTTGCGGAAGGCCTGCCGGTAGGCCAACGCCAGGCGGGTGACGAACACCGCGGCTTCCGGGTCGTCGCCGTTGACGTGGAACACCGGGGCCTCGACCATTTTCGCGACGTCGGAGCAGTAGGGCGTGGAGCGGGCGTCCAGCGGATGGCTGGTGGTAAAGCCCACCTGGTTGTTGATGACGATGTGCACCGTACCGCCATTGGCGAAGCCGCGGGCCTGCGACATCTGCAGCGTTTCCATGACCACACCCTGACCGGCGAAGGCGGCATCGCCGTGGATCAGCAGCGGCAGGGCCGTGCTGCCCTCGCTGTCGCCGCGCCGGGCCTGGCGCGCACGGATCGAGCCCTCGACCACCGGGTTGACGATCTCGAGGTGGGACGGGTTGAAGGCCAGCGCCAGATGGACGTTGCCACCAGGTGTGCGGATGTCGGCGGAGAAGCCCATGTGGTATTTGACGTCGCCGGAGCCTTTCAGCTTCTCCGGGTCGTAGGCGCCCTCGAACTCCGAGAACAGTACCTCGGGCGACTTGCCCAGGCAGTTCACCAGCACGTTGATGCGGCCGCGGTGGGCCATGCCGATGACGATCTCCTGGAAGCCCGCCGCACCGGCCTGCTGGACCAGGTCGTCGAGCATCGGGATGAGGGTCTCGCCGCCTTCCAGCGAGAAGCGCTTCTGTCCGACATACTTGGTGTGCAGGTAGCGCTCGATGCCCTCGGCGGCGGTCAGGCGCTGGAAGATGAAGCGTTTCTCTTCATCGGTCAGCCCGCCGGAGACCATCATGCCCTTTTCGAAGCGCTCGCGGATCCACAGGCGCTCGCGGGCGCGGGAGATGTGCGCGAAATCGGCGCCGATCTTGCCGCAGTAGATCTTCTTCAGAAGGTCGAGGATGTCGCGGAGCTTCATCCGCTGGTTGCCCGTGCCGGCCAGTCCGCCGGTGAAGAACTCTGTATCCATGTCGCGCTCGTCAAGCCCGAGGAAATCGAGCTTGAGGACCGCCGGGACGTGACGCTCCCAGAGTTTCAGCGGATCGAGATCGGCGATCTGGTGGCCACGCAGGCTGTAGACCTGGATCAGCCGTGCGACGGCGGCCTGCTTCTGGTCGGAAGTGACGGACGCCCCTGCAGCGCGAGCCGGCCCCGCCGTGCGCGCGGGTTTTTCGCGCAGCTGGGCGATAATCGGGCCGTGTGCGATCTCGTGGCCCGCGGTCGTGCCCAGGCCTCTGAAGTACTCCCGCCAGGGCTTGGGGACGCTTTTGGGGTCTTCGAGATAGTCTTCGTACATCGCTTCGATGTACGCGGCATTGGTGCCGTAGAGGGGTGAGGTCTCGTATCGGTCCTTGAGAGATGCGCTCATTTTCAACCTGCCGTCGGCTGGCGGGGTCAGCTCCAGCCTGCCTGTCACGCCGACGTGACAGGCAGGTGCTTGCAAACCCGTAATGTTAACTTAAGCCGACAGTGATTAGAACGCAGTCACGCCGCGGAAAGAGTGCCTGTCATCACACATTGGCGGGGGCATCACGCTTCTCCGGAGACACCGTTGACCAGACGCCCCACCCGCTCGATCTCGACACTGACCACGTCGCCCGGTTGCAGCCACAGCGGTGGCGTACGCGCCCAGCCTACCCCCTCGGGGGTCCCGGTCGCGATCACGTCGCCGGGCTGCAGGCAGGTCATGCCGGACAGGTAGCTCACCAGCGCGGCGACATCATGAATCATCTGTGCGGTGCTGCCTGACTGCACCTCCCGGCCGTTGAGCCGCGTGCGCACTGCCAGGCTGCCGGGATCACCGACCCGGGCGGCAGGCACCAGGGCGGGGCCGAGCGCCCCGCTGGCATCGAAATTCTTGCCCGCGGTGATGGACTGGCGCTGCCAGTCGCGCACGCTGCCGTCATTGAAACAGGTGTATGCACCGACGCAGTCCAGGGCTTCCGCCACGCCGACGTGACGTGCCGGGCGGCCGATGATGACCGCGAGCTCGCCTTCATAGTCGTGACACACGGAATTGCGGGGGCGCTGCAGCAGGCCATCGGCGGGGACCAGACTCGCCCGGCCGCGCAGGAAGATGGCCGGGTCTGCGGGGGCCTCGCCGCCGAGCTCCCGCGCATGGGCGTGATAGTTGCGCTGGATGCAGAAGACCCGGGCGCCTGGAACCAGCGGCAGTGCCAGGCTGACCTCCTCGAGGGCAAGCCCGGTTGCCTGAGTATCGGGCGGCGGCCCTGCCAGCGTCAGCACCTCAGCCAGATCGAGAGTCACCGGCCGGATGCGTCCCTGCTCGAGCCAGCCGACACCCTCGCGCCCGCCCTGGCGATAACTCACCCACCCCGCCTCCGCCCCCGAGCGTTCCCGGGGTTCCGCAGTGCTGCTCATACGCTCTCCTTGCCGTCAACTCGTCTGTTTCGTTCTCACAGGGTTACCCA
>SKYU01000133.1 GCA_007127715.1 Gammaproteobacteria bacterium
ACGCCGGAATGACCGGTGGGCGGCCGAGCAACCAAAGGCCTTGCCAAATCTTGTTGACCGAGTGGTAAATTATGGCCGTCCAGCTGCGTTCACCGGAGGCCTCATGCCACAGCGCACCCTAGCCCTGTTCCCGTTGCTTGCCTGTCTGCTCGCCGGCTGCGGCATGCGGGCGGCCCCGGACGCGCCTCCTCTGGCGATGACCGATCCGGCACTCTGCACAGGCTTCCAGGCCCAGCTGAGTCTCGCACCGCTGGAGATGGTCAACGAGATCCACGATGACTGGGAGGCCTTCGTGCTGGCCAAGCCGACGGTCGAGCCGCTGGTGATTCACCAGATGGCGTTCACCGGCACGCCGGGCGGGGCCGCGGAGGGTGTGTCGTGCAAGCTCAAGGGGGCCGACCATCTCGCCGAGGTCGTCGGCCCTGAGCAGGTGATCGATGACCTGAGCTGCAGCGACTTCAACCGCCAGATCTTCCTGAGCCAGGCCGAGGCACTCGAGGCCGAGGGTGTGACCCTGGTGATCGACCTGGCAGGCGTGAACTTCGTCGCCGACGAGCAGGCCAATCGTGGTACCCAGTGGCTGAGCCCGATGCCCTGGCCCTCCGTACATCGCGATACGGACGGCCGGTTGCAGGTCCAGGCCAAGTCGATGATCTCACCGCTCGACTCGTGGACCCCGATCCCTCGCGCCTGGAAGGGCATGTTCTACTGCCATCTGGTCGCGCCGGAATACGCCCGCGCGCTGCTTGCGGGAGAGGTGACGCCGCCGGAGACCTAGCGCGGGCGGGGTGATCTGCATGGGCAAAATGACCCGTGCCCTTTTATACTTGCCCGCATGTCAGATCCCGCAGTCATCAACGAGCAGCCGCTGCGCCGCATCGACGGCGTCGCCCGCAGTTCCAACACCTTCCGCAAGCTCCAGGCACACCTGCGCGGGCTCACGGGCAAGGCGATTGCCGAGTTCGGCATGATCGAGGAGGGCGACCGGGTGATGGTCTGCCTGTCCGGTGGGAAAGACTCCTACACCCTGCTCGATCTGCTGATCAGCCTGCAGCGTGCCGCTCCGGTGAACTTCGAGCTGCTGGCGGTCAACCTCGATCAGAAGCAGCCGGATTTCCCCGCGCATGTGTTGCCGGAGTATCTCACCGGCCTCGGCGTGCCGTTCCGGATCGTCGAGCGCGACACCTACAGCGTGGTTAAGCGCGTGATCCCCGAGGGCCGTACGATGTGCAGCCTGTGCTCGCGGCTGCGTCGCGGCATCCTCTACGGCATCGCCGAGGAGGAGGGGTGTACGAAGATCGCACTCGGGCACCACCGCGACGACATCGTAGAGACGCTGTTTCTGAACATGTTCCATGGCTCCCAGCTGAAAGCCATGCCGCCGAAACTCCGCTCCGACGACGGTCGTCACGTCGTCATCCGGCCGCTGGCCTACTGCGGTGAGCGCGACATCGCCCGTTATGCCCGCGCACGGGCCTTTCCGATCATCCCCTGCAATCTCTGCGGCTCCCAGGAGAACCTGCAGCGCAAGCACATCAAGCGCATGCTCGCGGAGTGGGAGCGGGACGATCCGGGTCGCATCGAGCGGCTGTTCCGCAGCCTGCAGAACGTCGTGCCTTCGCATCTGGCTGACACACGGCTGTTCGACTTCGCCGCCTTGGCCAGCGAGGCCCAGGGGGCGACACCGGTGCGCTGAGCCCAGGGCTCCATGCCCCAGGGTCTGCATTCGACTCAGACCAGCAGCCGGTACAGGCTCGAACCCAGGATGTAGACGCCCATCACCACCAGGAAGATCGCGAAGCCCGTGCGCAGCCGGTCGGCCTGAATATGCCGGGACAGCCAGCCCCCGGCCAGAGAGCCGGCCACACCGAAGGCGCTCACACCCAGCAGCACCCACCAGTCCAGCGCCAGGCCCTGATGGGCCAGCACCTCGAGATATTTCCAGAAGCCTGCGAAGGATTTCAGCGCAATCACCAGCAGGCTGGTGCCGATGGCGAGATGGATCGACAGGCCACCGAGCAGTACCAGCGCCGGCACGATCAGGAAGCCGCCACCCACGCCGACCAGCCCCGTGATCGCTCCAACCACGATACCGTCGGCAATGATTTTCCATGCCGCCCGCGGCATGCCGCCTTCCGGCTCGACCTTGCGGGGACGCAGCATCATGATGGCGGCCAGCAGCATGACCACGGCAAAGGCCGCGAGCTGTACCAGACCCGGAATGAACTTGGCCGACCAGGCGCCGAGGTAGGTGCCCAGCATGCCCGGCAGACCGAACAGCAGCACACTTCGCCAGTGAATCTGGCGCCCTGCGATTTTCGGCAGGGCCCCGATCAGGGCGACCAGCCCGACGACGAACAGTGACCCGGCGATGGCGGTCTTCTCGTCCTGCCCGAACAGGTAGACCAGTACCGGCACGGTGACGATCGACCCCCCGGAGCCGAAGACTCCGAGACTCAGCCCGATCAGCAGGGCGCCCAGCCAACCCAGGAGCGCCATCTCAGTGTCCCCGGGGCCGGCTCCGGGCCGGCTGGCAGTAATGCGCGTAGAGCAGTTCGACGATCTTTGCGGCGAGCGGCTCGCCCAGTGCGTAGTGCACCACCTGCGCCTCCCTGCGGGTCTGCACCAACCCGTCGGCACGCAGGCGGGCGAGATGCTGCGAGAGCGCCGACTGGGACAGCGGGATCATCTCGTTCAGCTGGCCGACGCTGTATTCGCCCTCGGCCAGCGCACAGAGAATCATCAGTCTGTGCTCGTTGGCCAGTGCCTTCAGCAGGCGCGCCGCGCGCCCCGCGTTGCGAGCCATTTCTTCGGCCGACAGTTCGGCCATGACAGGTGACAGGGCAGCCATGGAACTCTCCGCTTCAAGGGGCGGCCACGGCCAGAGCCTGGCAGTGGTCCGCTTGGTTGACGTCATTATATTAGACTTGACTAATTTAGCAATATCTAATTTAATGACGTCGAACATCAGGCCAGGGAGTCATCGACATGACCGAGCAGGTAAAGAGTTTCTTCCACGACCAGACCAAGACCTGGTCGCACGTGTTCGTCGGGGCGGACGGCAGCGGCGCAGCGATCATCGATCCGGTGCTCGACTACGAGGCGAGTTCCGGGCGGACGCACACCGCCAGTGCCGATGCGATCATCGACTGGGTCCGCGCGCAGGGCCTGGCGCTCGAGTGGATTCTCGAGACCCATGCCCACGCCGACCATCTCTCCGCGGCGCCGCACATCAAGGCGGCCCTGGGCGGGCGCATCGGGATCGGTGAAGGTATTCGCAAGGTCCAGGCGCGCTTCAAGCAGATCTTCAACATGAGCGACCTTGAGCCGGACGGCAGCGTGTTCGATCACCTGTTCGCCGAGGGTGAGCGTTTCACGGTGGGGGGCAGTACTTTCGAGGTCCTGCCCACACCGGGGCACACCAACGACAGTGTCACCTATGTCGTCGACGGCCATGCCTTCATCGGCGATACGCTGTTCGCGCCCGACTTCGGCTCCGCGCGCTGCGATTTCCCCGGGGGCGATGCCGGTGAGCTGTTCGCTTCCATCCGCAAGCTCTACGCGCTGGGCGACGACACACGCCTGTATCTGTGTCACGACTATGCGCCCGAGGGACGCGAGCCCCGCCCCTGGTTCAGTGTCGCCGAGCAGCGGCAGGCCAATCGCCACGTCCGAGACGAAACCAGCGAATCGGAGTTCGTGTCCATGCGAACGACGCGCGACAGGGATCTTCCCCTGCCGGAACTCATCGTTCCCTCGGTCCAGGTGAATGTCAGGGCAGGGCGCCTGCCGCCGTCGGAGGACAACGGCATCGCCTACATCAAGGTTCCGCTGAACACGCTCTGAGGAGATCCCCATGGAGAACTTTACCCCACTGTCCGCGAGTATCGGTGGCCTGCTGATCGGCAGCGCAGCGGCACTGCTGCTGTGGCTCAACGGACGCATCGCCGGTATCAGCGGCATCGTCAGCGGCGCGGTCGAGGGTCACGGCACCCCGCGCGGCTGGCGCTGGATGTTTCTCGGCGGGCTGGTGTTGGGCGCAGTGGTGGCTCTGGCGGTGACCGAGCAGCCGCTGGCGGGCATCACCGGCCTCAGTGGTCCGCTGGTGATCACGGCCGGCCTGCTGGTCGGTTTCGGGACGCGCCTCGGCAGTGGCTGCACCAGCGGCCACGGAGTCTGCGGACTGGCGCGGTTCAGCGTACGGTCCCTGGCCGCCACGCTGACCTTCATGCTCGCTGGCGCGATCACGGTATTCATCATCCGGCACGGACTGGGAGGCTGACATGACACGGGTGACGCTTCGATTGTGGGCCGCGCTTGCGGCGGGGGCGCTGTTCGGGATCGGACTGGTGGTTTCCCAGATGACCAGTCCGGCCAAGGTGCTGGCTTTTCTCGATGTGGCCGGCGCCTGGGATCCCAGTCTCGCCCTGGTCATGGGCGCGGCGCTGCTGGTGACGGTGCCGGCCTTTCGTGTCATTCTCGGGCGCGGTCGGCCGCTGCTCGACGAGAGTTTTCACCTGCCGGTAAAACAGTCTCTCGACGCGCGCCTGCTCACCGGCGCGGCGCTGTTCGGTGTGGGCTGGGGGCTTGCCGGGTTCTGCCCCGGGCCGGCCGTGGCGGCGCTCGGGTCGGGCCAGGCCGACCCCTGGCTGTTTGTCTTCGGGTTGCTCATCGGCGGCTGGGTCGCCGGGCGTCTCCCCGCGCGGGGGTGATGCCGACAGGGTCCTCGCGGGGAGGTCTTATGCGCACCGTGTCTCTGGTTCTCGGCAGTGGCGGGGCGCGAGGCCTCGCACATATCGGCGTGATCCGCTGGCTCGAGGATCACGGCTACCGCATCCGCAGCATCGCCGGCTCGTCGATGGGGGCCCTGATCGGGGGTATCCACGCGGCCGGCAAGCTCGACGTCTACGCCGACTGGGTCAGTGCGCTGGAGCGCGTCGATGTCCTGCGGCTGCTCGATCTCTCGCTCAGCCGGCACTCGCTGTTCAAGGGCGAGCGGATCATCGCCAAGCTGCGTGAACTGGTCGGTGAACACGATATCGAGTCCCTGCCGATGCGCTATACCGCAGTGGCCACCGACATCGAGCGCCAGCGCGAGGTATGGCTGGATCGAGGCTCGCTGTTCGATGCGATCCGCGCCTCCATTGCGGTCCCCATGGTGTTTGCTCCCGTGCGCCGTCACGGGCGGCTGCTCGTCGACGGGGGGCTGGTCAACCCGATGCCGGTGGCCCCGGTGCTGAACAGTGATGCCGACCTGATCATCGCGGTGAACCTCGGCGCACACGCGGCCCGTCAGGCCATCCCCCTGGCTGAGGCGACCCCGCGGCGGATGCCGGCCGCCGCCCCCGTCGTGGCGGAACCCTCCTCGCGCACTGCGGACATGGCCGAGCGGGTGCGCGGTTTCGTGCTGAGCCTGTGGCCGGGCGATGAGGAGGCCGAGACCCCCGAGGACGAGCCGGACCTGGTGATGCTGATGTCGCGGTCGCTCGACTGCATGCAGACCCAGATCACCCGGCTTCGTCTGGCCACCCACTCGGTCGACGCGGTGGTGGAGATTCCGCGCAATCTCTGCGGCTTCTTCGAGTTCTACCGCGCCCGCGAGCTCATCGCCTTCGGGTATGAAGAGGCGGGTCGCCAGCTCGCCGATCTGGCAGAGGCGCGCGGGCAGGCTCAGCGGCTGCCGGGCCGGTAGTCGGCCAGCCGTCCACCCTCGGCAACCAGGCGCTCGAGCAGCGGCGCCGGCGTCCAGTAGCCGTACTCGTTGCCGAGCAGCGTGGCGTACAGGCGCAGTCGCTCCAGCAGGTAGGGCAGGCCGACGGCCTCCTCGATCCAGTGCAGCGGTCCGCCGCGCCAGGCTGGAAACCCGTAACCATAGACCCAGACCACGTCGATGTCCGAGGCGCGCAGCGCAATGCCCTCCTCGAGGATCCGCAGCCCCTCGTTGACCAGCGGAAACAGGCAACGCTCGAGGATCTCCTTGTCATCGATTTCGCGCTGACCCACACCGAGGTCCTCGGCCAGGCTGGCGATCAGCGCGGTGACCTCCGGGTCGGGTTGGGCGCGGCGCGAGCCTTCGGCGTAGCGGTAGACCCCTCGTCCCGTTTTCTGGCCAAGGCGGCCGAGGTCCGCGAGCCTGTCATGGACCGCGCCATAGCGTGGATCGGCCGGTAGCATGCCCGCCCCCCGGCGCTCGGCCCGCACCCGCGCGCCCACGTCGATGCCGGCGAGATCGCCCATCGCCAACGGCCCCATGGGCAGCCCGAAGTCCGTGATCACCCCGTCGATCCGCTCGGCTGCGGCACCCTCCAGCAGCATCAGCCCCGCCTCGCGGCCGTAGCCTTCGAGCATGCGGTTGCCGATGAAGCCGTAGCAGACGCCCGAGACCACGCCCACCTTGCCGATCTCGCGCGCCAGCCGCAGGCAGGTCGCCAGGACCTCGTCGGCCGTCTCCCGCCCGCGGACGATCTCCAGCAGTCGCATGACATTGGCAGGGCTGAAAAAGTGCAGTCCGATCACCCGCTCGGGCGCACCGCTGGCGGCGGCGATGGCGTCGACGTCGAGCGTTGAGGTGTTGGTCGCCAGGATTGCATCCGGGCGCGCCCGCTCGCCGAGCTCGGCGAAGATCCGCTGCTTCAGCACCAGATCCTCGTAGACCGCCTCGATCACCAGATCCGCCTCACTCACGGCCGCGAGCTGGTCGGCCGGTGTGATGCGGGCGAGCCGGGCCATGGCGGTGGCCTCGTCGAGGCGCCCGCGCGAGACACTCCGGCGGTAATTGCCCTCGATCACGTCGAGGCCGCGGCGTACGGCGCTCTCGCTGGTGTCGATCAGTGTGACCTCGCGGCCGGCGTTGGCAAAGCACATGGCAATCCCGCCGCCCATGGTGCCGGCACCGATTACCGCCACGCGCCGGATCACCCGTGTCGGCGTCTCGCGCGGCAGATCCGGCACCTTGGCGGCTTCGCGCTCGGCGAAGAACAGGTGCTGCAGGGCCCGCGACTGCGGCGAGCGCATGCACTCGGCGAACCGTTCCCGCTCGACGTTCATGCCCTGCTCGAAAGGCAGGGTGGCGGCCGCCTCCAGACAGGCGACGATCTGCAGTGGCGCGACCTGCCCCGGTGCCTCGCGCACGACTTGTGCGCGTACCGCGTCGAAGTGACCGCTGGGCAGCGCTTCCGCACCAGGCACGCCCAGTTCGCGTACCCGTCGCGGGGTGAGTCCTTCGGCGAGCTGGCCCTGCAGCCAGGCGACGGCGGCCTCGGTGAGCTCGCCTTCGAGCACTGCGTCCACCACGCCCGCCGCCTCGTCCTCGACCTTCAGCATGCGCCCGGTGAGTATCGCCTCAAGGGCCGCGTCCAGCCCGAGCAGCCGTGGCAGCCTCTGGGTGCCGCCCGCGCCGGGCAGCAGGCCCAGCTTGACCTCCGGCAGGCCGACCCGTGTGCCAGGGGCCGCCACCCTGTGAGAACAGCACATCGCCAGCTCGAGGCCGCCGCCGAGTGCTGTTCCGTGCAGTGCGGCGACCACCGGCTTGCCGGCATGCTCCAGCGCATCGAGCACGCGGGCCAGCGAGGGCTCGGCATGCGGCCGCCCGAACTCGGTGATGTCGGCGCCGGCGATGAAGGTGCGCCCGGCGCAGGCGAGCACGATGCCGGACACCGCCTGATCCCGGGCGGCCGTCTGCACGGCCTCGAGCAGCCCGGCACGCACCGGCTGGGACAGGGCGTTGACCGGCGGATGGTCGACGGTGATGACGGCGATGCCGTGGCAATGCTCGAGGCGGACCGGGTCGGACATGGCGGGACTCCGTGCGTGCGGGAGTCCAACGCTAGCAGCCCGCCGTCGAAGCGGCCAGCCATGACGGCCATCACCCCTGCAGGCATGGTGGCCTGCTAGAGTATCTGGCTGCACACCAGTGGCGGAGCCGCATGATGAAACCAGGGAGACTCGATCCGGCCGTTGACCCGGCCGAGGCCTGGCGCAAGGCCGTCGCGGGCGAGTGCGAGACGGCACTGGCCTGGCTGTCGGGGGGGCACGAGACGGCACCCGCGCGGGCGGTGCACCAGGCCCGCCGGGCCTGCAAGCGGCTGAGAGCGTTGCTGCGCCTGGCCGAGCCCGCTCTCGGCGAGACCGCCGTCGAGGCGCGGCGCTGGATCGCCGTGTCGGCGCGCCAGCTGGCACCCGCCCGCGATGCCACGGTACGCGCCGCGACGCTGGCCTCCGTTGTTGCCGAGCATCGGGAGGTGCTGAGTGAGCCGGCCTGCGCGGCGCTCGAGGCGGTCTATGCCGTGGAAGCCCCGGCCGAAGTCCCGCCGCAGGCGCGGGACGATGCCAGCGCAACGCTCGAGGGACTGGCCGACCTGCTCGACGACACCGCCCTGCGCCAGCTCTCACGGCGCAGCCTGCTGCGTGGCGCACGCCTGGCCTATCGGCGCGCCAGACGGCGCGGGCGCTCGGCCCGTTCGTCACGGTGTCCCGAGGCCTGGCACGAGCTGCGCAGCGCCGTCCAGGTCCACCTCAATCAGCTGAAGGCCCTGCGCGAGTGCACAGGAGGCCGGTTCCGCAGCCGGCAGCGTGAGCTCACTCGCCTGGCCAGCCTCCTCGGTGAAGCACATGATCTGTGGATGCTGCACGAGAGCCTCGCCGAAGCCCCCGCGGGGTCGCTCGGGGCCCTGCTGCGGCCGCTTCTCGCAGAGCGAGAGGGGCTGCGCTATGCCGCCGCTGCCGAACTCTCGGCCGAGCTGTTTTCACAGCGCCCGAAAGCCTTCGAGCAGAGGCTCGAACAGGCCTGGGTGGATGCCGAGGTCGCCCGCGAAGCAGCAGAAGACGCCGCTGCGGTCTGATGGCCCAGCCGCCTGACGATCCCCCGCTGTTCGTCCACGCCCGGCGCCTCGGTGTCGACACCGGCCAGGAGGCGGTCATTTTCCTGCGCGAAGACTCCGACATCGCGCGCGCCGAGGGTTTCAAGGCCCACTCCCGCGTGGAGCTGAGTACCGCTACCCACCGCACGCTGGCGACCGTCCACACGGTCAGCAACCAGGCGCTGTCGCGCGGTCTGGGCGGGCTCTCGGAGTCGGCCTGGCGGCGGCTCGATGCCCGAGAGGACGAGACCGTGTGGGTCCGGCACCCGCCGCCGGTGGACTCGCTGGGTCACGTTCGCGCGAAGGTATACGGCCAGCCGCTCGGCGAGGCCCAATATGCCGCCATCATGGCGGATATCTCCGCCGGTCGGTACATGGACGTCCATCTGGCCGCCTTCATCACCGGTTGTGCGCAGCAGGGGCTGTCGGATGCGGAAATGGTCGGCATGACCCGCGCGATGGTGGCCGCCGGCCAGCGCCTGGACTGGGGCGGACGCCTGGTGATGGACAAGCACTGCGTCGGCGGCCTGCCCGGGAACCGCACCACGCCCATCGTGGTGGCCATCGTGGCCGCCGCGGGCTTGCTGATCCCCAAGACCTCATCGCGTGCCATCACCTCGCCCGCCGGTACGGCCGACACCATGGAGACGCTGGCCCCGGTGGAGCTGAGCCTGGAGGAGATGCGCCGAGTGGCCGAGCGCACGGGAGGCTGCGTGGTGTGGGGCGGTTCGGTGAGTCTCAGTCCGGCAGACGATGTGCTGGTGCAGGTGGAGCGTTCGCTTGATATCGACAGCGAGGGCCAGCTGGTGGCCTCCGTGCTGTCCAAGAAAGTGGCGGCAGGTGCCAGCCACGTGGTGATCGACATGCCCGTGGGGCCGACGGCGAAGGTGCGCGATGCCCGCCAGGCGGCGTCACTGGCCGCGGCGATCGGACGCACGGGGGTCGCCCTGGGCCTGTCGGTGCACGTGGTCGAGACCGATGGCCGGGCACCTGTCGGGCGGGGTATCGGCCCTGCACTTGAGGCCCGTGACGTGCTCTCGGTTCTGCAGGGGTCTGCCGGCGCGCCGGCAGACCTGGCCGCGCGCTCCGTGGCGTTGGCCGGTGTACTGCTGGAGATCGGTGGCGCCGCAGAAGCCGGTGCGGGCGAGCAGCTCGCCCGGCGATTACTGGACACGGGCGAAGCCTGGGCGCGGTTCCAGGCCATCTGCGAGGCCCAGGGCGGCATGCGTACCCCGCCCGGCGCGCCACATACCCGGGTGGTGAGCGCGGAGCGCGAGGGGGTGCTGATCCGCCTGGACAACCGCGAGCTCGCGCGGGTCGCCAAGCTCGCGGGCGCGCCGGTGGACCGCGCCGCGGGCCTCGAGCTGGCCGTGCGACCGGGGGAGAGGATCGAGCGGGGCCAGCCGCTGTTCACGCTTCATGCCCAGACCCGCGGCCAGCTGGCCTACGCCCACGACTACTGGCTCGACCGCCGCACGATGTTCACGATCGAGCAGGAGGAGACGCCGTGAGACCATTGCTGTTCGACCTCGGAGCCCATCCCGGGCTGTCCGCCCGGGTCCAGGCCGTGCTCGGCGCCGAGCGGGGCGCGCTCGAGCTGCGGCGTTTTCCGGACGGTGAATGCTATCTGCGCCTCGAGACCTCGCCGGCCGCGCGGGCGGTGATCCTGCTCTGTCCGCTGGATGGGCCGGATACGCGTACGCTGCCCGTGCTGTTCGCTGCCGCCACCTGCCGGGAGCTCGGTGCGGACAGCGTCGGCCTCGCGGCCCCTTACCTCGCCTACATGCGCCAGGACATCCGTTTCCGCCCGGGCGAGGCCGTCACCAGCCGAACCTACGCAGCGCTGCTCTCCGACGCGCTGGACTGGCTGGTGACCGTGGATCCGCATCTGCACCGCTATGACAGTCTCGACGAGATCTACCGCATCCCGACCCGCAGTCTCGCCGCCGCGCCGGCCCTGGCGGCCTGGATCGCGGCAGAGGTCGCGCACCCGGTGCTGATCGGGCCGGATGCCGAGAGCGCCCAGTGGGTCGCGGACGTGGCAAAGCGGATCGGCGCCCCGTGGCGGGTGCTCGAGAAGTCCCGCCGGGGTGACCGGGAGGTGTCCGTCTCGGTGCCGGATCTGGAGGCCCATCGGCACTGTACGCCGGTGCTGCTGGATGACATCGTCTCGACCGGCGCAACGATGGTCGCGGCGCTGGAGCACCTGCGGAGTCAGGGGGCTGTCGCGCCCGTGTGTCTTGCCGTGCATGGGCTGTTTGCCGACCAGGCGGAGGCGGCGCTGCGCCAGGCTGGAGCCGCACGCGTGGTCACCTGCAATACCGTGGTGCACCCCAGCAATGGGGTCTGTGTTGCAGAAGTCCTGGCCGGTGGCATCCGCAGCTGTCTGTACTGACCGGGGCGCGGGTCAGGTGCGGATCTCGCCGCCCTCGTCTTCCGCCTCGTCGACCTGTCTGCCGGCATCCACCGGCAGGTGCAGCGTGTGTTCCTGGCCGTCCTGCCAGTAGCGAAGTTCCACGCGCTCGCCGCTCGGTGTTGCGCGGACCCGTTCCAGAAACCCCATCGGCGAGGTCGGGATCTCACCATTGATTTCGAGCAGCAGGGCACCCGGGTCAAGGCCTGCCTCGGCCGCCAGTCCGGCGGTACGGTTGACCAGCAGGCCGGGACGCTCGGGCAACTCCAGTGTCTCGCGCAGGCTGGGCGTCACCGCCACCACCGTGATGCCCAGCGCGGTGACCACCTGCTCGTCCGGCAAGCCCTCGTACTCGAGATCGCGTCCCGCGACCAGGATCTGCGGCGCCACGAGGATGCGCGCGCCCGTGCGCACGGCCAGGGCCAGCGCGTCGCTTGGGCGCGTGTCCACACGCAGCGGGCTGTCCTGGCCGGCCACCCGCAGTTCGAGCATCCCGTAGTAGGTGCCCTCGTCGAGATCGTCGACGTACACGCGTTCGAGAACGGCGTCCAGTGCCCCCAGCAGGTCGCGCATCAGGTCATGGGTCATGGGCCGGGGCACCGGGGTGTCATGCATCGCCATCAGGATGGCACGGGCCTCCGGGACGCCGATGAAGATCGGCACCACGTCGCCACTGACCATCTCGCGCAGCAGTACCACCGGCGAGCCGGTGAGCCGGCTCATGCCAACGCTGGCCAGTTCGACCTCCACCAGATCTTCCACCGGGGTGGCCAGTTCGCGCGCGTCCAGGGGTGCCGCCATGAGCGCCAGCCAGGCGGCCAGCAGCAGGGTGGGCAGGGTGGGGCAGGGTACGCGCATGGCCGTCTCCTCGTGCGGGGCGCTCAGCTCAGCCAGGGGGGCAGTGGCAGATCGCGGGCGCGCAGGAATTCGGGGTTCAGCAGCTTGGACTCGTAACGCGAGGCGGAATCACACAGGATGGTGACGATGGTATGTCCAGGGCCCAGGTGCCGGGCGAGGCGCAGGGCGCCCGCGACGTTGATGCCACTGGAGCTGCCAAGGTACAGCCCCTCGTCACGGATCAGATCCCACAGCACAGGCAGCAGTTCGGTGTCCGGAATCCGGAAGGGCACGTCGACCCGCAGGCCCTCGAGGTTGCCGGTGATGCGCCCCTGGCCGATGCCCTCGGTGATGGAGCTGCCCTCGGCCTTGAGTTCGCCGTGCTTGACCCAGTGGTAGATGGCCGCGCCTTCGGGGTCGGCAAGACCGGTCACCAGCTGTGGATTCCGGCTGCGCAGGTACTCGGAAGTGCCCGCCAGGGTGCCCCCGGTGCCGACCGCGCAGATGAACCCGTCGATCCGACCGTCGAGCGCCTCCCAGATCTCCGGGCCGGTGCTCTGGATGTGGCCCTCGCGGTTGGCGGTGTTGTCCCACTGGTTGGCATAGAGCACGCCATGCTCGGCGCTGGCGCCGAGATCACGGGCGAGTTGCTCGGCCTGGTGCACATAGTGCGAGGGATCGCGGAACGGGACGGCCGGCACGGTCCGCAGCTCCGCCCCCATGCCACGCAGGGCCGATTTCTTCTCGGCGGACTGCGTGTCCGGCATCAGGATGACCGTGCGGTATCCGCGAGCATTGCCGACCAGGGTCAGACCGATGCCGGTGTTACCCGCCGTACCCTCGACCACGGTGCCACCCGGCTCGATCAGGCCGCGATGCTCGGCATCGAGAATCATGTATTTCGCCGCACGATCCTTGACCGAGCCACCGGGATTCATGAACTCCGCCTTGCCGTAGATCTCGCAGCCGGTGAGTTCCGACGCCCTGCGTAGCCGGATGAGTGGCGTATTGCCGATGGCGTCGATGAAATCGCTGCGGGTATTCATGAGTGCTCCGTGACCAACCGGGACCTTCCCGGATTCGGACCCCATTGTATAGTGAGCTTCGGGCGTCGCGCCGAAGTCGCCCCGTTTGGCTCTGAGGAGATAGCCCATGACTGGCAAGTTGTCCCGACGCAGGCTGCTTGGAAGTGCTGGAGTGGTCGCAGCAACGTCGCCCCTGTGGCTGGGCGCCTGTGCGAGTCCGGCTCGCCGGGATGCCGAGGTGATCGTGGTGGGTGCCGGCCTGTCCGGCCTGAATGCCGCGCGGTTGCTGGAGGAGCAGGGGCTCGAGGTGCTGGTGCTGGAGGCCCGCGAGGAGATCGGCGGGCGGATGCGCACGCTGGACCGCGTGCCAGGCACCCCCGAGGCCGGCGGCGCACAGATTGGCGCCAACTATGCCCGCACCCTGGCGACGCTGGACGCCCTCGGACTGGAGACCCGGGGTGGGCGCAGCACGACCTTTGGCCAGGCGTTCAACCTCGGTGGCGAGATGATCGCGGTCGCAGACTGGCCCGAGCATCCGGCAAACCGGCTGGAGGGGCGCGAGCGCTCGCTGCCGCCGTGGCAGCTGCTGGGGGCCTATCTCGATGCGGAGAACCCCCTGCGGGCGTTCGATGACTGGCTGGCCGAGGACTTCCAGACGCTGGACCAGTCCTACGAAGCCTTCATGCGTGCTGCAGGTGCCTCCGAACAGGCCATCGCACTGGCGGGCGTCACCATGAACGCCAATGCATTGGATACCGTATCGGTGTTCGCACGCTGGCGCAGTGGCGTGCTGTTTCAGGATGCCATTCGCGGGGGGCGCACGCACTTCGTGGTCGGCGGCAGCCAGCGGCTGCCCGAGGCCATGGCGCAGAGCCTGTCTGCCCCGGTGCTTACCGGGCGCACGGTGGCCGGGATCACCGCGGACGAAAGCGCGGCCCAGGTGCGCTGTACGGACGGCAGCCGCTTCCATGCAGACTTCGTGATCTGCACCCTGCCGTTCGCCGTTCTGCGCGGGCTGGATCTGGATGCGCCAATCGCCCCGGTGCAGCGTGAGGCGATCGCCGGCTTGCCCTACACGCAGATCGCGCAGATCCACTTCAGCGCCACCGAACCCTACTGGGAGGAGGACGGCTGGCCACCCGCCATGTGGACCGACAGTCCGCTGCAGCGGGTATTCATGAGCGATGGCGAGGATGGACAGCCCAGCGGTCGCCACCTGGCCTGGCTGGATGGTGCCGCCGCCAAGCGGCTGGCCGGGATGAGCGACGCCGAGGTCGCGGCGATGACGCTCGCGGAGATGGCACGCATGCGTCCTGCCTCCGCCGGGCGGCTCGAGGTGCACGAGGTGGTGCGCTGGACCGAGGAGAACCCGCATGCCGGTGGCGCCTACATGCACTGGGCGCCGGGCATGATCGCGCGCTGGGCCGGGCGCATGAACCAGCCCGCCGGGCGGCTGCACTTCGCCGGCGAACACACCGGCATCCAGCACACCGGTATCGAAGCCGCCATGGAGTCCGGCGAGCGCGCGGCGATCGAGATCCTGCAGCAGGTCGGTGCCTGACGCCCAGGCGCCGTTGAGCGCGATCAGAAAAAGGCCTGCAGCCCCGTCTGCGCCCGACCCAGGATCAGCGCGTGGATGTCGTGAGTGCCCTCGTAGGTGTTGACCGTTTCGAGGTTGATCATGTGGCGCATCACGGGATAGTCCCCGGAGATGCCGTTGCCACCGTGCATGTCGCGGGCGAGGCGGGCGATGTCCAGTGCCTTGCCGCAGTTGTTGCGCTTGATCAGCGATATCGCCTCCGGGGCGGCCTGGCCGGTCTCGAGTAGACGCCCCACGCGCAGCGCCGCCTGCAGGCCTAGGGCGATCTCCGTCTGCATGTCTGCAAGCTTCTTCTGGTAGAGCTGCGTGGCGGCGAGTGGGCGTCCGAACTGCTGGCGTTCGAGCCCGTAGCTGCGCGCCGCAAGCCAGCAGCACTCCGCCGCCCCCATCACCCCCCAGGCAATGCCGTAGCGGGCCCGGTTGAGACAGCCGAAGGGACCGGACAGCCCTTCGGCCCCCGGCAGCAGGGCCGACTCCGGCACCTCCACGCCGTCCATGACGATTTCGCCGGTCACGGAACTCCGCAGACTGAGCTTGCCGTCGATCCGCGGCGTCGAGAGGCCGCGCATGCCCCGCTCCAGCAGGAAGCCCCGGATGCGCCCGTCGTGAGCCTGTGAGCGCGCCCACACGACGAAGACATCCGCGATGGGGCTGTTCGAAATCCAGGTCTTCGTCCCGTGGAGGCGGTAGCCGCCGGGCATCTGCTCGGCGCGGGTGCGCATCGCGCCGGGGTCCGACCCGGCATCGGGTTCGGTCAGCCCGAAGCAGCCGATCAGCTCGCCGCGCGCCAGTCGGGGCAGGTAGGCCGTCTGCTGGGCCTTCGACCCGTAGGCCTGGATCGGATACATCACCAGGCTGGACTGCACCGACATCATGGAGCGATAGCCCGAGTCGATCCGCTCGATTTCCCGCGCCACCAGCCCATAGGCGACGTAGGAGGCCCCCAGCCCACCGAGCTGCTCTGGCACGGTCACGCCGAGCAGGCCCATTTCGCCCATGCGCGCGAACAGCTCCGGGTCCGTCCGTGCCTGCTCGAAGGCCGTGGTCACCCGCGGCGCGAGTTCGCGCGCCGCGAACTCCGCGGCGGCCTCGCGCAGCGCGCGTTCCTCGTCGCTGAGCTGCTGCTCGAGCAGGAACGGGTCCTCCCAGCGGAACGGTCCGAGCCGACCCGCCGTCGGCTGTTGCCTCGCGCCCTGTGTCTCCGCCCGTGTCATGACATCCCCCGCCTCGACGCTTCAGGCCTGGATTATGCGTCACCCGAACCCCTTCTAATGTGTGGTGCCCCGAACCCGGCGCGACTCCCCGCCCTGAAGTGGCGCAATCCCCTGGCGGGTTGATGGCTCGTCCCCGGTGAAACTGTGTTGGGGGGCCAGGGTGTCATGCGCCTCGTGCGCTGTTGGCGGAGGGTGGACCCATGGGTCATCCCCGCAGGTGATCCTGCGCGGGCATTATTCCCTAAAATTATGTTTTTTATGCATATTTGCTCTGCAGGGTGGTCGAATTCGTAGCCTTGGGGCCGACGCTGGGCTATACTTCCGGGGAACCATTGGCTGCTGCTACCGGACCAAGCTCCAGAGATTTTGGAAAACGGGTCTGGTTGGGATAGTCTGCTCTACAGGC
>SKYU01000107.1 GCA_007127715.1 Gammaproteobacteria bacterium
AGCAGCCCCGTGCCCAGGCCGGTGCCGGGGCCGAGCACGATGCGCGGACTGCGGGGGTCGCCGAGGCCCTCGCCGAGCGCACGGAGGTCCTGGGGCTTGAGCCGCAGCAGCGCCCAGGCCAGGGCAGTGAAGTCGTTGACCACGTGCAGCCGCTCGACCCCCAGCATGCGCGCGAGCCTGGCCCGCGAGAACGCCCAGTCGATGTTGACCATCGACACCTGGTCGGCCAGGACCGGTCCGGCGACGCACAGCGCGGCATTGCGCAGCCGCGCCGGCCGGCCCACCTCGGCCAGGTAATGCATCAGCGCCTCGGTGAGTCCCGAGAACCGCCGGTTGCTCAGTTCCCGCACGGCGGTGATCCGGCCGCCATCGACCAGCGCGCAGCGCGTGTTGGTGCCTCCGATGTCGGCGATCAGGTCGATCATGGGCCGGGCTCGCCGCGGACCGACGACAGCGCATCGACGAAGCGTGTCCGCCAGGTCTGGATGTCGTTGCGGGTCAGGACTTCCAGCATCGCCGCATGGCGTTCGCGCCGCTCGCCCAGCGACATTTCAAGCGCCGTCTGGATGCCCTCGGCCACCCCGTCGGTATCGTAGGGATTGATCAGTACGGCCTGCTCGAGTTCGTAGGCGGCGCCCGCCAGTGTCGAGAGCACCAGGACACCGGGGTCGTCCGGGTCCTGGGCCGCGACATATTCCTTGGCGACCAGGTTCATGCCGTCGCGCACCGGCGTGACCAGGCCGACGCGTGCTTCGCGATAAAGCGCCATCAGCATGCCGCGATCAAAGCCGCGGTTGAGATAGCGTACCGGCACCCAGTCGATTTCCGCAAAGCGCCCGTTGATGTGTCCGGCGATACGCTCGAGTTCCTCGCGGATTTCCGCGTAGGTCCGTATGCCGGTACGCGTGGGCGGTGCGATCTGCAGCAGCACCACGTCCCCGCGGTTACCCGGGTAGTGCTCCAGCAGCCGTTCGTAGGCGTTGAAGCGTTCCGGCAGCCCCTTGCTGTAGTCGAGCCGATCAACCCCCATGATCATGCGCCGCCCCAGCAGGCTCTGGCGCAACCGCTCCACGGGTTTCTTGCCGGCGTTCTCCACCGCCAGCCGCGCGCAGGTATCGACCTCGATGCCGATCGGGAACACGTCGGCGCGCAGGGTCCGGTCCCCGGCGCGTACCCGTCCGTCGCTGAGGATCTGGGCACCGATCTGTGGCTGTGCGATGCACTCCTGGAAGGAGCGCAGGTCCCGCTGGGTATGAAAGCCCACCACATCGTAGCTGCACAGGCAGCGCAGCAGATGCTCGTGGACCGGCAGTGCGCGCAGGACATCGAAGCTCGGGAACGGCACATGCAGAAAAAACCCGATGGGCTGGGTCACGCCGGCGCGGCGCAACTCTGCCGCCAGCGGGATCAGGTGGTAGTCATGTATCCAGAGGATGTCGTCGGCTTCGAGCAGCGGCACGAGTTTCCGCGCGAACAATGCGTTGACACGCAGGTAGGCCTCGAAGTTGTGGCGGTTGTAGCGGAAGAAACCCAGCAGGAAATGAAACAGCGGCCAGAGTGTCTCGTTGCTGAAGCCGTTGTAATAGGCATCGAACTCGCCGGCGTTGAGGTTGATGGTGGCGTAGGTGATGTTGCCGTCGTGCTGGAGCCTGGCATCGTGGGGTTCGCTGTCGGTGGTCTTGCCGTCCCAGCCGAACCAGATCCCACCGTATTCCTGCAGGGCGGCCAGCACACCGACGGCCAGCCCCCCGGCCGCCTGGCCACCGCGCGGGATGGCCACCCGGTTGGATACCGCGATCAGTCTGCCACTCATCTGTACTCCCTGCGCTCTCGCCGAGGCGCGCCCTAGAACGCCTCCTCCCAGGGGCGGCTGAGGCGCATCGCCGCGTTGATGATACCCACCATGCTGTAGGTTTGCGGGAAGTTGCCCCAGAGTTCGCCGGTCGCCGGGTCGATGTCCTCCGACAGCAGCCCGAGCGGGTTGCGATGGGCCAGCATGTTCTCGAACAGTTCGCGCGCCTCTTCGCGGCGACCGATCGCGGCCAGCGCGTTGATGTACCAGAAGGTGCAGATGTTGAAGGCGTTCTCGGGCAGGCCGAAGTCATCGGCGGCGCCGTAGCGAAACAGGAACCTGCCGCGCCGCAGCTGGCCTTCGATCGCATTCAGGGTGCCACGGAATCGGGGGTCGTCGGCCGGCAGGAAGCCGAGTTCATGCAGGGTCAGCAGGCTCGCGTCCATCTCCGGGCGCCCGAAGCTCTCGGTGAAACTCTGCTGGCGTTCGTCCCAGGCCCGGGCACAGATCTCTGCATGGATGTGTGACGCCCGCGCCTGCCACTGTCGCGCCAGCCCATCGTGCCCGAGCACGGCCGCGATGCGCGCCAGGCGGTCGCAGGCGGCCCAGCACATGACTGCAGAGAAGGTGTGCACTCGCTGGCGGCCACGGTACTCCCAAAGGCCCGCGTCAGGCTGGTCGAACCGCCGCGCGGCCTGCTCGCCAAGCCGTTGCAGCATCTCGAAGGTCGCCTGTCGGCTGTTGGTCGGCAGACGGCGGTCGAAAAAGATCTGCGCCGACGACAGCACCACCGCGCCGTAGACGTCGTTCTGAACCTGCTCCCAGGCCTGGTTGCCGACCCTCACCGGGCCCATGCCCCGGTAGCCCGGCAGGCTGGTGACCTGGCGCTCGAGCAGCCGGGCCTGGCCACTGATGCCATAGAGTGGCTGCAGCCCCTTGTTCTCGTCCATGCCCGAAGCCACGTTGATGATGTAGCGCAGGTAGGCCTCCATGGTCTTGGTCGCGCCCAGGCGGTTCAGGGCATGGACCACGAAATAGCTGTCGCGCAGCCAGCAGTAGCGGTAGTCCCAGTTACGTCCGCTGTTGGCGGCCTCGGGAATCGAGGTGGTCAGTGCCGCGAGCACCGCGCCGGTATCCTCGTAGGCACAGAGCTTGAGGGTGATCGCTGCGCGGATGACCGCGTCCTGCCATTCGAAGGGGATCGCCAGAGAGCGTACCCAGTTCTGCCAGTAGCTGCGGGTTTCACGCAGCATGTGCCAGGCGCTCTGGCCCGGACTGTCGGTCAGGGTTTCGTCCGGGCCGAGCAGCAGATGCAGCGGCCCCTCCGGCACGAATTCGTATTCTTCGAGGATTGCGCTGATGGGTGCGTCGGTGGTCAGGCGCAGCGTGAAGCCCGGCGAGACGAAGCGCACATGGTTGCTGCCGAATGTCGTCGCCGGCCGCGTCTCGCCCCAGTCCTGCGCGGGTCGCACGCGGATTCGGATTCTCGGGCTGCCGGAAAGTGGTTCGATCATGCGCACCAGCATCACCGGTCGGAAATGACGGCCATACTGTGCGTAGCGCGGCGCGAAGTCGCGGATGCGGATCGCTCCGCCATGACTGTCGCGCAGGGTGGTCACCAGCACCGCCGTGTTGGTTTCATAGGCCTGCTCGCAGCTCACCATGTCATGCAGCTGGACCTCATAGCTGCCGAGTTCCGCAGGCGTCTGGTCGTTCAGCAGGGCGCAGAACGCCGGATCGCTGTCCATGCGCGGCAGGCAGCACCACGTGATGCGGGCCTGCGCATCGAGCAGGGCGGCGATCTGGCAGTTGCCGATGACGGCGAGGTTCAGGTCGGGCATTGACGGCCTCCGTGCCGGGGAATTCAGTTCAGCCAGGACTGCAGCCAGGCATGCACGCCCGCCACGTCGGGGAGGGCATGGCGGGCATGGCTGTGTTCGATCGTACCCACCCGCAACGTGACCCCGCCCATGGCGTTGACGGCACTGAAGCCTGCCTCGTCGGTCACGTCATCGCCGATGAATACCGGCGTGCGGGCGCTGTAGGGGGGTTCGCCCATGAACGCCTCGATGGCCTGCCCCTTGTCACTGCCCGCAGGCATGAATTCGAGCACCATCTTGCCGCGCAGCAGTCGGGTCTCCGGGCCCATGTCGTCCGCGATGGTCCCGGCCAGGGTCAGTGCAGCCTCGGCCAGCTCGGGGGCGCGCCGGTAGTGCAGCGCGATGGCATGTCCCTTGTCCTCGACCACCACGTTCGGGTGCTGGCGCGCGAAGCGCGCGAGCCGCGGGGCCAGTGACGCGTGCCAGCCGGGTGGCGGGGCGGCATGGTGTTCCCGCCCATGGACGTCGCGCCGTTGCAGACCGTGAACTCCGGCCGCCGGCAGACGCAGCGGACTGAACAGGCGGTCGAGCTCTTCCAGCGGACGGCCGCTGACCAGCGCCAGCGCGCCGGCCAGTCGACGTTCCGCGCGCTCCAGCAGCGCGCGGGTCCGGTCGGTCACGACCACCGCGTCAGGCCGCGGTGCCAGCTCGAGCAGCGTGCCGTCGACATCCAGGAACAGCGCGGCGCGCTCTGGGGGCGGCAATGGCATGACGGTCATCCCGCCACCATACCTGTTGCCATGCGTGCCGGAAAGCGGCGGCCAGACCGCCGGTGTTGATACCATTGCCGACCGGACCTGTCCCCGCGGCGGCAGAGGAGCACACTGAGCTTGCGCTGGCTGGACATCATTGCCGCCCCCTGGCGTGGCCTGCTGCGCAGGCTGATCAACCTCTGGGTACGCTTCAGCGTGGCGCCGCCGGAGCCCGGGCAACTGGGCCTCCCGGCGGCCGGGGTGTGCTACGTGCTGGAGAACGAGCTTCTGCTCGACGAGGCCATGCTCGATGCCGCCTGCCGCCTGCATGGGCTGCCACGGCCCGGGACCGAGGCGGTGCTGGGGGTGCCGCGCAACCTGTTCGGCGTGCGCCGATACCGTGATCGGCTGGTGCGCCGGCCGCTGCCGGAGGTGTCACCCCGGCTGCGACGGCTGGTGGCCGGTCTGCTGGCCGAGCCGGATACCGACGTGACGCTGGTGCCGGTGGCCGTGTTCTGGGGCCGCGCACCGGCGCGCGAGGACTCCTGGCTCAAGCTGCTGTTTGCCGAGCAATGGGGGCTTGCGGGTCGGCTGCGTCGGGCCCTGGTGTTCCTGCTCCATGGCCGTAACGTGCTGGTCGAGTTCGGTCAGCCGATGTCACTGCGTGAACTGATCGGCGGGCAGTCGCGCGAGGAGCTGGCGGTGCGCCGTGCCTCGCGCCTGCTGCGCACCCACTTCCGCAATGTCCGTGCGGCGGTGATCGGCCCCGACCTGTCCCACCGCCGCAGCATGGTCGCGCAGCTGCTGACCACCGGCCCTGTCCGTCAGGCCATCGATGACGAGGTGGCAGCGACGGGACAGCGCCATGCCAGGGTCCGCGAGCGCGCCCGGCGCTATGGCCTGGAGATTGCCGCGGACTATTCCTATCCCGCAATCCTGTTATTCGAGAAGCTTCTGACCTGGCTGTGGACCCGGCTGTATGAGGGCATCGACCTTCACCAGATCGAGCGGCTGCGCGACACGGCCCGTGACCATACCCTGGTCTATGTGCCCTGCCATCGCAGTCACATGGATTACATGATCCTGTCCTATGTCGTGTACAAGCAGGGGCTGGCCATCCCGTTCATCGCCGCAGGGATCAACCTCAACCTGCCGATGATCGGTCCGATGCTCCGGCGCGCCGGAGCCTTCTTCATCCGCCGTAGTTTCGCCGGCAATGCCCTCTACACGGCGGTGTTCCGGGGCTATCTGTCGGCCATGCTCAGCCGCGGTCACCCGATCGAATATTTCATCGAGGGGACCCGCAGCCGTACAGGGCGGCCGTTGCCTCATCGCGCCGGAATGCTCTCGATGACCGTCCACAGCTACCTGTGCCAGCCCAGCCGACCGCTGGCTTTCGTTCCGGTGTATTTCGGCTACGAAAAGCTGGTGGAAGGCCAGAGTTATCTGAGCGAGCTGTCGGGCCAGGGCAAGAAAAAGGAGTCCATCCTCGGCCTGGTGCGTTCACTGCGTACGCTGCGCGAGCAGTTCGGGCGGGTGCAGGTATCGGTCGGTGAGCCGATCGAGCTGACCGCTCTGCTGGATCGGCATCGTGCCGACTGGCGGGAAGGCGTTTACTCCCTGGACAGCCGACCGGCCTGGCTCGCCGCGCTGGTCGATGAGCTGGGGCAGGAGATTCTGGTCCGGATCAATGCCGCCGCGGTACCCAACCCGGTCAACCTTGTCGCGCTGCTGCTGCTTGCCATGCCCAAACAGTCGATGGTGGAACGCGAACTTGTGGCCCAGCTCGAGCTCTGTCTGACCCTGCTGCGCCGCGCGCCTTGGTCCATGGGCGATCGTCTGCCCTCGCTCGACGCCGGCGCGATGGTCCGCCGCGCCGAGTCGCTGGGCCTGGTGCTCCGGCACGGCCACCCGTTGGGTGACGTGATCCACATGGACGAGGGCCGGGCGGTGCTGGCCACCTATTTCCGCAACAACGTCCAGCATCTGCTCGCCCTGCACGGCCTGGTCGCCTGCTGTTACATGAACCACCGCAGCCTGGGGCTGCGCCGCATCCGTCGGCTGATCCGCCTGGTCTTCCCCTACGTTGCCGGTGAGCTGCGCCTGCCCTGGGACCGGCGTGAGCTGCGGCGGGCGCTCAACGACACACTCGCGGCCATGGCCGACGCCGGGCTGCTGCGCCCCGGACGCGGTGGCCGGATCTGGAGTCGCGCCCGCGCGGGCTCCGCGTCGACGGCCCAGCTGCTGGTGCTCGGGCAGACGATGATGCCCACCCTGCAGCGTTACTACCTGGTGATCGCCCTGCTGCTCCAGGCCGGGCCCGGTCGGTTGCGTCGCAGCGAGCTGCTGGACCTGGCCCAGCAGGTGGCCGAGCGCCTGTCGCTGGTGTTCGAGCTACATTCCCCGGATTTCTTCGATCGCGCGGTCCTGTCGGTGTTCGTCGACGGGCTGCGCGCACAGGGGATTCTTCGCGTCGACAGCGAGAACCGGCTGCATTTCGACGATGACCTGCGTGCGGTCGACGAGGACGCTCGCCAGATTCTCGGCGCGCAGATCCGCCAGTCACTGCAGCAGGTGATTTCCCTCCAGCCTCCGCAGGCGACGGTGGAGCCCGAAGACGAGCACGACGCGGCCGCCTGAGCCACGAGCCACGGGCCCGCCGGAGGGTCCATCCCGCCTTGCCCCGGCCAGGGCGCGTCAGGCGTTCAGATCGGGAATGAGGCCGCTCTCGAGCCGCGCGATGGCGTCCTTGAGCTGGAGCTTGCGCTTTTTCAGCCGCCGCAGCATGAGCTGGTCGACCTGAGGGTCATGCGCAAGGTGGGTGATGACCTGGTCGAGGTCTCCATGGGCGATCCTGAGCTCGCGCAGACGCTCCAGCCGCTTGAAATGCCCGCTCTCGATGGTGCCGCCCATGTCGGTGTCCGTGCCGTTCCAGTCTGGCGCGCGGTGCTGCTAGTGTTGGCCGGTCATGCCGACATGCTGCAGCCGCCGCCCGAGCATGATGATAAACCCGCTCGCCCGCAGCACTCCATCGACCGTGTAGTCGAATACGTAGGTCCGCTCGATACGCAACCCGCCCGAGGCCAGTCGTGGCCGCAGCGACGACAGCGCCACGGTGCCGTCGAGCAGCTGCAGGCCCTGGCGCTGGCAGGTGCTCGCGGCCACCCGGTTGGCCGCCTCGCGGACCCGCATGGTGTCATACCAGAACCCGGCAGCCGCCAGCACGCCAAGCATGATTGCCAGGGTTGAAAGACTGAGCGTCATGGTTCGCGACGACCGGCGTCCCGGGTGGCTGCGGGAACTGCCGACAGCCAGTCCCGCTGCCGGTCGGCAAAGACCATGAAGAACCCGTTACGCAGGCCGGTGGCCGTGTTGTAGCGCAACGGGTGCCCCTCGAGGTCGACGACAGATGCGCCGGCGGCTTCGGCAACCGCCTGGCCTGCAGCCGTGTCCCACTCCGCGGTCGGGCCGAAGCGCGGATACAGGTCCGCAGCACCTTCGGCGATCCGGCAGAATTTCAGTGAGCTGCCTGCGGTGTGCAGCCTGTGGGGCCCGAGCGCCTCGAGATAGGCACCCAGGAAGGGGTCGCGGTGGCTGTGGCTGCCGAGCACGCGGACCGGCTCGGCCGCCCGGGGGGCTGCCTGGATCGCAGTGTGCGCGCCATTGGCGTCGACCCGACCGGCGCCGCGGCCGGGGATACCCCACCAGCTCTCGCCCGTCACCGGGAGGTGCACCACGCCCAGACTCGGCCGGTGCTGGTCGATGAGCGCCACATTGACGGTGAATTCGTCACGTCGGTGAATGAACTCGCGGGTGCCGTCCAGGGGGTCGACCAGCCAGTAGCGCGTCCAGGTGCGCCGCTCGGCCGGGTCGATGTCCTCGACACCCTCCTCGGAGAGCACCGGCAGCCCGCCTAGCGTGGCGAGGCCCTCGACCAGCACCCGGTGAGCGCGCAGGTCGGCCTCTGTCACCGGGCTGGCATCCGCCTTGGTGTCGACCGAGAACCCTTCCCGGTAGACGGCCATGATGGCTTCACCAGCCCGGTGACACAGGGCCAGCAGTGCCTCCAGCGGGGGCAGGTCGCCGAGGGGCGGCCGCGGGGCGATGGCCGGCTACTCCTGCGGTTCTGCAGGCTTGCGCCGGCGACGCCGCCGGCGCTTTTTCGGTGCTGCGGCGTCCTGGTCTGCGGCAGACGTCCCGTTGGCAGGTGTCTCGCTCGCGGGCGTCTGGCTGGCAGCGGGAGTGTCTGCAGTGCTGTCCGGGGCGTCCGGAGCAGGTCGAGGCGCATCGGCCACCTGCGGATCCGCCGAACGCGTCTCGCGTGGTCTGCGCGATGGCGGGCGTGTGCGCCCCCCTCCGGCCGGGCGGGTGTCGTTGCCCGTGCGGCGGCGCGCCCGGGGCGCGCGGCGGACCTCGGCGAGCAGCTCGGGTTCGACGGTGCCCACGGGGATCCGGTTGCCGATGTAGGCCTCGATGTCCGGCAGCGACATCACGTAGCGCTCGCAGCCGAAACTGATGGCATCACCGGCCGCGCCGGCCCGGGCCGTGCGGCCGATGCGATGGACGTAGTCCTCGGCATCCTGGGGCAGGTCGTAGTTGAAGACATGGCTGACTTCCGGGACATGCAGTCCGCGGGAGGCGACGTCGGTGCCGATCAGCACGGCCAGCCGGCCGGCCTGGAAATCGCGCAGCATGCGCAGGCGTTTCTTCTGGGGCACGTCCCCCGACAGTGCCTCGGCCTCGATGCCGTTGGCTGCCAGCTGGTCCCGCAGGAATTCCGCCTCCCGGCGGGTGTTCACGAACACCATCGACCGTGGTGTATCGAGCTTGCGCAGCAGGCCGACGAGCAGCGGCAGCTTTTCCTCGTTCGATGGATAGTAGATGATCTGGCGGACCCGGTCGGCGGTCACCTTTTCAGGCTCGATCCGGACCAGCTCGGGGTCGTTCATGTGTTCGTAGGCCAGTTCCAGCACGCGGTGCGAGAGCGTGGCCGAAAACAGCATGGACAGGCGCCGCTCGACCGGCGGGAGCCGGCGCATGACGTAGCGGATGTCCTTGATGAAGCCGAGGTCGAACATGCGATCGGCCTCGTCGAGCACCATCACCTCGATGCTCTTGAGGTCGAACACCCCCTGCTTGAAGTAATCGATGACCCGGCCAGGGGTCCCGATCAGGACATCCACGCCAGCCGTGAGGGCGTCGCGCTGCTTGTCGTAATCGGTGCCGCCGTGGGCGATGCACAGCCGCAGGCCGGTGGTGCCGGCGAGCACCCCAGCATCGGCGTGAATCTGCACGGCCAGCTCACGCGTTGGTGCCAGCACCAGCACGCGCGGACCGCGCTGCGGCTCGGGCGCGGGGTGCTGCATCAGGCGGTTGAAGGCCGCGACCAGGAATGCGGCGGTCTTGCCCGTGCCCGTCTGGGCCTGGCCGGCGACATCGCGGCCGGTCAGGGCAATGGGCAGGGTGCGCGCCTGGATCGGGGTGCAGTGGGTGAAGCCTGCGTCGCGAATGCCAGCAGCGACCGACTCGTGCAGGGGCAGCTCGCTGTAGGCCAGTTCGCTGAGATGATGGTCCGACATGGAACTCCAGATTTCACAAGTTCTCGGCAGGCTATTGCAAATTGGCCTGTCGCGGGGTCAAAATAAAGCCAATTACCGGCGACGTCCGTTGCCGCCCTCCGAAAGCAGAACATCCCGAGCACGCTGAAGGCGACACACGGAACGCGCTTGATATAGCTCGATTATTGTGCCTGATTAACCAGGCCGCGTCACACCTCCCGCTGCAAAGCCGGACCCCGGCCTGACCAGCTTGCCGATCGGCAACTGGGGCCTCCCCGTTTTGATACCAGACACGACACCACGCCAGCTGACATCACAAGGAGCCAACGAGTGAGTGATCGCATTGTGCATACCAGCGATGCGTCCTTCGAGCAGGATGTGCTCAAGGCGGATCGACCCGTGCTGCTGGATTTCTGGGCCGAATGGTGCGGCCCCTGCAAGATGATCGCGCCGATGCTCGACGAGATCGCCGACGAGTTTTCCGGCCGTTTGACGGTGGCCAAGCTCAACATCGACGAAAATCCGCAGACCCCGCCGCGCTATGGCATTCGCGGCATTCCGACGCTGATTCTCTTCAAGAACGGCACCGTCGAGGCGCAGAAGGTCGGCGCCTTGTCGAAGGCGCAGCTCAAAGACTTCCTGGAATCGCACCTGTGAGGGGCTACCTGGGCAACACCGCGCGCAACCGGTCCAAGGGTGGTGGCGAAGGCGGCCAGGGACCGGCGCCAGGGCGCAGCGGGGGCAAGAAGAAGGTGCGGCGCCGCAAGCCTCAGTCCCAGTCGCACGAGCATCAGATGCACGAGGAATTCCCCGACAACGAGGACCTCGAAATCATCTCCAGCGAGGATCTCGCGCAGTCCCGTGCGGCCATGAACCTGACCGAACTCAAGGCCATGCCGGCCTCGAAACTGGTCGACATGGCGACGGACATGGGCCTCGAGAACCTTGCCCGCTCGCGCAAGCAGGACATCATTTTCGCCATCCTGAAGGCCCACGCCCGCAAGGGCGAGGACATTTACGGCGATGGCGTGCTGGAGATCCTCCAGGACGGTTTCGGCTTCCTGCGCTCCTCCGACAGCTCCTATCTCGCCGGGCCGGACGACATCTACGTCTCCCCGAGCCAGATCCGTCGCTTCAGCCTGCGCACCGGAGATACCGTCTCCGGGCTGATCCGCCCGCCGAAGGATGGCGAGCGTTACTTCGCGCTGCTGAAGGTGGGCGAGATCAACTTCGAGCCGCCCGAGGCGACCCGCCACAAGGTCCTGTTCGAGAACCTCACTCCGCTGTTTCCAAAACAGCGCCTGAAGCTGGAGCAGGGCAACGGCAGCAAGGAAGACCTGACCGCGCGCATCATCGACATGGTCTCGCCGATCGGCAAGGGCCAGCGCGGACTGATCGTCTCACCGCCTAAAGCGGGCAAGACCATGCTGCTGCAGAACATCGCCACAGCCATCACCGGGAACAACCCCGATTGCTATCTGATCGTGCTGCTGATCGACGAGCGTCCGGAAGAAGTCACGGAGATGGAGCGCACCGTCCGCGGCGAGGTGGTGTCCTCGACCTTCGACGAGCCGGCGAGCCGGCATGTGCAGGTGGCCGAGATGGTCATCGAGAAGGCCAAGCGGCTGGTCGAGCACAAGCGTGACGTGGTGATTCTTCTCGATTCCATCACCCGGCTCGCCCGCGCCTACAACACCGTGGTGCCGTCATCCGGCAAGGTGCTGACCGGCGGCGTCGACGCCAACGCCCTGCACCGGCCGAAGCGCTTCTTCGGCGCTGCCCGCAACATCGAGGAAGGCGGCAGCCTGACGATCCTCGCCACTGCGCTGATCGATACCGGCTCGAAGATGGACGAAGTCATCTACGAGGAGTTCAAGGGGACCGGCAACCTGGAGATCCATCTGGATCGGCGCATTGCCGAGAAGCGGGTCTATCCGGCGATCAACATCAACCGCTCCGGCACGCGTCGCGAAGAGCTGCTGACCGACGAGGCCGAGCTGCAGAAGATGTGGATCCTGCGCAAGGTGCTGCACCCGATGGACGAGCTGGCGGCGGTCGAATTCCTCATCAACAAGATGCAGGACACCAAGACCAACGCCCAGTTCTTCGAGGCGATGAAGCGCTGAGTCAGCCCCGACCCTGCTCCCGCGCCACGGCGCGGTAGCCGATGTCGCGGCGGTAGGCCATGTCTTCCCAGCGGATCCGGTCGACCAGGCGATAGGCCTGGCGCTGGGCCTCGGTGACGGTCGCGCCCAGGGCGGTTGCGCACAGGACGCGTCCGCCCGCAGTGACTACAGCGTCGTTTTCCAGGCGCGTGCCGGCATGGAAGACCTTGGTGTCGGCGAGCCCTGCCGCATCCTCCAGTCCCTCGATGTGCCGACCCTTCTGGTAGGCGGCGGGATAGCCGCCTGCAGCCAGCACCACGCCCACGGCGGCCCGGGGGTCCCAGTCGATCTCCTGCGCCGCAAGTTCGCCGTCCAGCGCCGCCTGGCACAAGCCCACCAGGTCGGAGCGCAGCCGCATCATGATCGGTTGGGTCTCGGGGTCACCAAAGCGGCAGTTGTACTCCAGGACCCTGGGGACGCCGTCTTCGCCGATCATCACGCCGGCGTAGAGGAATCCCGTGTAGTCGATGCCTTCGGCGGCGAGCCCTGCGACCGTCGGCAGCATCACCTCGTGCATGATGCGCTCGTGCATGGCGGGGGTGACGACCGGCGCGGGCGAGTATGCGCCCATCCCACCCGTGTTCGGCCCCCGGTCGCCGTCGTCACGCGCCTTGTGATCCTGCGAACTGGCGAGTGGCAGCACCGTGCCGTTGGCCACGATGGCGATGAAACTGGCCTCCTCGCCCTGCAGGCACTCTTCGATGACGACGCGGTGGCCGGCCTCCCCGAAGGCATTGCCCGCCAGCATGTCGCGGACCGCGCGCTCGGCCTCCGCGAGCGTAGCTGCAACGACCACGCCCTTGCCGGCGGCGAGGCCGTCGGCCTTGACGACGATGGGCGCGCCCCGGTCGCGCAGGTAGGCCAGGGCGGGCTCGACCTCCGTGAACGCCTGGTAGGCGGCGGTGGGAATGCCATGGCGGACCAGAAACGCCTTGGTGAACGCCTTCGAGCCTTCGAGCTGGGCGGCATCGCGTCTCGGCCCGAAACAGGCCAGCCCGGCGCTCTGGAATGCGTCCACCAGTCCCTTGACCAGGGGCTGTTCGGGGCCGACGATCGTCAGTCCGACCTGCTGATCGCGCGCCATGGCGAGCAGCCCGTCGATGTCATCCGCGGGGATGTCGACGTTTCGCACACCGGGCTCGAGCGCCGTGCCGGCGTTGCCCGGCGCCACCAGCACCTCGCTGACATGCGGCGACTGCGCTGCTTTCCAGGCGAGTGCGTGCTCGCGTCCCCCGCCGCCGATCACCAGTACCTTCATCAACCCTTATCCTGTTGTCAGTGCCGGAAATGGCGCATGCCGGTGAAGACCATGCACAGGCCGTGCTCATCGGCCGCCGAGATGACTTCCTCGTCGCGGATCGATCCCCCCGGCTGCGCGATGGCCGTGATGCCCGCATCGAAGGCCTGGTCCACCGTGTCGCGGAACGGGAAGAAGGCATCGGAGGCCATCACCGAGCCTGTCACCGGCAGGTTCTCGTCGGCGGCCTTGATGGCGGCGATTCTTGCGCTGTAGATGCGGCTCATCTGGCCTGCGCCGATGCCGATGGTGCGGCCCTCCTGGCAGTAGACGATGGCATTCGACTTGACGAATTTGACTACACGCCAGGCAAACAGCAGGTCGGCGAGTTCACGCGGCGTCGGGCTGCGTCGCGTGACGACCTTGAGTTCAGCGGCGCCGATGCGCCCCTGGTCAGTCTCCTGCACCAGCAGCCCCCCGGCGACCCGCTTGAAGTCGGTGGTGGGAAGCGGGGCGTCCTGCCACTCACCGGTGGCGAGTACACGGACGTTCGGTTTGCCCGCGAGCAGTGGCAGCGCAGCCTCGTCTACGCCCGGCGCGACGATGACCTCCACGAACTGCCGGGCGAGGATCTCCCGGACCGTCTCGGCGTCGACCAGCCCGTTGAAGGCGATGATGCCGCCGAACGCCGAGGTCGGGTCTGTGGCGTAGGCCCGCTCGTAGGCTTCCCGCAGCGTGCCGGCTTCGGCAACGCCGCAGGGATTGGCGTGCTTGACGATGACGCAGGCCGGCTCGATGAACTGCTTGACGCACTCCAGTGCGGCGTCGGCATCGGCGATGTTGTTGAACGACAGGGCCTTGCCCTGGAGCTGTTCGGCCGTGGCCACGAGGCCCGCCCCGGCGCCCGGCTCCGCGTAGAACGCCGCCTGCTGATGGGGGTTTTCACCGTAGCGCAGTTCCAGGCGCCGTTCGAACTCCAGGTTCAGCCGTGCCGGCCAGCGCGGTGCGCCCGAGTCCTGGTCAGTGCCGGAGAGGTAGCGTGCAATCGCCGCGTCGTAGGCGGCGGTGTGGGTAAAGGCCTTGGCCGCGAGCCGTCCCCGTTGCGCCAGGTCCGGGGCCTCGCCCGCAGCCACGGCCTTCAGCAGGCTGTCGTAGTCGCCCGGGTCGACCACCACCGCGACGTCGGCGTGGTTCTTGGCCGCTGCCCGCAGCATCGCCGGGCCGCCAATGTCGATGTTCTCGATCGCCTGCTCACGCGTGCAGCCTGCCCGCGAAATCGTCTGGACGAACGGGTAGAGATTGACCACCAGCAGGTCGATGGGGGGGATGCCGTGCTCGGCCATCACCTCGTCATCGATACCGCGTCGCCCGAGAAGCCCGCCATGCACGCGCGGGTGCAGGGTCTTCACCCGGCCGCCCATGATCTCGGGGAAGCCGGTAAGGGCTGCCACGTCCTGCACGGGCAGACCTCGTTCCCGCAGCAGCGCGGCAGTCCCGCCGGTCGAGAGAATCTCTACACCGTGTTCCACCAGGCCCCTGGCCAGGGTCTCGATGCCCGACTTGTCGCTGACGCTGAGCAGGGCGCGCCTGATTTTCTGCATGGTTTTCTATCCTGGCTGATCCCGGCGGTCTCGCACGAGAGGGCCGGGAGGCTGCTCAGTCGAGCAGGTCGTAGGCGCGGAGTTTCTTGCGAAGCGTGCCTCGGTTGATTCCGAGAATGCTTGCCGCCTGGGTCTGGTTACCGCCGGTGAAGCTCATCACCGTCTGGAACAGGGGCCGTTCCACCTCCCGCATCACCAGATCGTACAGGGCCCCGGGGGCATGGCCGTTCAGGTTGGCGAAGTAACTGGCAAGCGCCTGTTCGGTGAGTGTGCACAGCGGCTGATCGTTGGCGCGGATGCAGCTGGCACCGGCGCTGTTGGCTGTCTTTGCATTGCTCACTGGTCGCTCGTCCCCATCGCCCGCCTACCCGCTGCCCAGGACGCTCGCACGCTGATGCGATACGGCCGCCTGACGGGACGCCAACGCGAGAGAGCGTCTTCCGACCGGGCGGTGACAGCCTGTGCCGACTGTTACTGATCCTGGTGTGACCGCACACGCCGGGCACATGTGATGCCTCGGCTGTCGTGAACGGGTCGGCGATCATAGCACAGCATGACAGGCGGGGAAGGCGGCTGGCCTCGCGCCTGTCGCCGGTGTTCAGCGGGCCTGTGCGTCGCAGCGCAGGGTGTCCGTATCCAGTGGTCTGCAGATGTCCAGCCGGTAGCCGTAGAGCTCGCCCTCCGGCGCGCGCACCGCCAGGGTGGCCTGAAGCTGCTGTCCCGGTGCCATTCGCGCGGGCGTCCGGCCGGCGAGATAGTCCTGTGGGGTGAAGACCCGGCTGCCCATGGGGGCGCCCCAGCGATCGAGCAGCGTGAGCCGGATCAGCGGGGGAGGCAGCGGGCGTACGCCGCGGTTGCTCAGAGTCGCCACGATCTCGAGTTCGCGTTCCAGGGAAAGCGCCGCGTCATCGCGCGCCCTGAGGTGGTAGTCCTCCAGCGGCCAGGCCGGATAGAGCGGTTGCCCGAGCGTCTCGTACAGCCTGGCCACCCAGTCGGCGCTCAGGGGATGTACGGCCAGGGTTTCGCGGTACTGGTGCACCAGCTGAGCGACCAGCGCAAGGCAGAGGCCTGCCGCGAGCAGCCCCCCGGTCCAGCGGACGAGTCGCCGCGGCCGCTGCGCAGTGATCGGCCGCTCCAGCGCCGCCACCCCGGCCGGCGCCTCGTCGATGTCCACTGTCTCTTCGCTCTCGCGGGCGTCTTCTTCCGGTTGCAGATGAGGGACGTCGAGGGACGCCTCCGGCTCGAGAGCAGTGGTTTCCGGGGCCGCAGTCTCCGTGTCGTCGGCCGTGTCGTCGGCTGTGTCGTCGGCTGTGTCGTCGGCTGTGTCGTCGGCCTCCCAGGAGCCTTCCGGGCTCAACCGTGCATCCGTCTC
>SKYU01000002.1 GCA_007127715.1 Gammaproteobacteria bacterium
CTTCTTCATATGACGCGCGTGTGCGCCGGGAGTGACTCACGATGATGGTCGAAGACGTGCTGCAGGTGGGCAACCAGGCCATGTGGATCGCCGTGCTGCTGGCCGCCCCCATCCTGCTGACCGCGCTGGCCATCGGTCTGGTGATCGGCATGATCCAGGCGGCCACGCAGATCCAGGAGATGACGCTGTCGTTCATCCCGAAGCTTCTTGGTGTGGTGGGCGTACTCGTGATCGCCGGCCCCTGGATGCTCACGATGATGGTCGACTGGTTCGAAACGTTGATCCTGGATATCCCCCTGCTGCTCGGCTGAGCGGCAACACGGAGCCGGGTCAGTGGCGCTGTTCGAGATTCCCGAAACCGAGCTGCTGGCCTGGCTGACCGGGTTGCTCTGGCCGTTCGTCCGGATCGGTGCGCTGCTGGTGGCCGCACCGCTGTTCGGTGCCCGTACGGTTCCGGTGCGGGTGCGCATCGCGCTGGCACTGCTGCTGGCCGTGGTGGTGTTTCCGATGGTGCCGGTTCCGCAGGACGTCTCGCCGCTGTCGATCGACGGCGCGCTGCTGGTGCTGCGCGAGGTGCTGATCGGCGTGTCGATGGGCTTTATCGTGCAGATGGTGTTCTCGGCCATGGCGATGGCCGGTGAGCTGGTGGCGCTGTCCATGGGGCTGGCGTTTGCCAGCATGGTCGACCCCGAGCGCGGCGGCAGCGTGCCGCTGGTCGGGCAGTATTTCGTGGTGTTCTCGACGCTGCTGTTTCTCGCCATGGACGGGCATCTCGCGCTTCTTGCGCTGCTGGTCGAGAGTTTCCAGCTGCTGCCACCGGCGGGCGGCGGGCTCGGCGCGGGGGGCTTCGCCGAGCTGGTGGCCTGGGGCTCGGAGATGTTCCGTGCGGCGGTGTTCGTGGCGCTGCCGGCGTCGGCCTCGCTGCTGGTGGCCAACGTTTCCATGGGCATGATCGCCCGCAGCGCGCCGCAGCTGAACGTCTTCTCGGTCGGCTTCCCGATGACCCTGCTGCTCGGCATCGTCGTGTTGATGCTCAGCATGCCTTCGCTCGGCGGGCAGTTCACCGAGGTGCTCGGCTCCGGGCTCATGCGGGTCCGTGACATGCTGGAGGCCGCGCAATGAGCGAGAACCAGCAGCCGGCCCAGGAGAAGACCGAACAACCCACGCCAAAACGTCTCGCGGATGCGAAACGCAAGGGTCAGGTGCCGCGCTCGCGCGAGCTCAACACCATGACGGTGATGCTGGTGGGGGCGGCCGCCATGCTGCTCATGGGCGGCTGGATGATGCAGGGACTGCAGGGGCTGATGGTCGAACGGCTGGCGGCGGCCGGTCAGCTCGGGGCGGCCTCGGCGGATCCGGTCGCGGTGCTGGCCGACTCGATCGGCGATGCGGTGCGCCTGGTCCTGCCGCTGATGGGCATCCTCATTGTCGCGGCGGTGGCCGGACCGGCCATGCTGGGCGGCGCGGTGTTCAGCGCCGAGGCGGCCCGGCCGAAGTTCGACCGGCTGAACGTGCTCAAAGGCCTGAAGCGCATTTTCTCGGCGCAGGGGCTGATGGAGCTGTTCAAGACGCTGCTGAAGTTCGCCGTGCTCTCCGGCATTACGCTCGCGCTGCTGTGGACGCTCTCCGGGGAGCTTCTGTCGCTGGGCGAGGGCTCGGTGGAGCGGGGCATGCGCGAGGTGGCGCGCATGGTGCAGCTGGCCTTCCTGGTGCTGGCCGGGGGACTGGTACTGATCGCCGCGGTCGACGTGCCCTTCCAGCTCTGGAACCACTTCAAGCAGCTTCGCATGACCCGCCAGGAGGTCAAGGACGAGCTCAAGCAGACCGAGGGCAACCCCGAGATGCGTGGGCGCATCCGTCGCCTGCAGCAGGAGGTGGCCTCGCGGCGGATGATGGAGCAGGTGCCGCTGGCCGACGTGGTCATCACCAACCCCACGCACTATGCCGTGGCGTTGCGCTACAGCGATCGCCCGGATCGCGCGCCCCGGGTGGTTGCCATGGGGCAGGACCTGGTGGCCGCACGCATCCGCGAACTGGCCACCGAACACCGTGTCCCCCTGTGCGAGGCCCCGCCGCTCGCGCGTGCCCTGTACTTCAACTGCCGCCTCGGCGACGAGATCCCCGCGGCGCTCTACCTGGCGGTCGCCCGCGTGCTGGCATGGGTCATGCAAGTGAAGACGGCGAGGGAGACGGGCGTCAAGGCGCCGACGCAGCCGGCCGAGCTGCCCGTCCCCGCTGAGATGACGGAGCCGCGAAGGACTCGCCGATGAGTGCACTGACGCAAAACGCCCCGAGCCGCCTGCAGCTGCTGGGCCTGGGCACGCCGCTGATCCTGCTGGCGCTGCTGGCCATGATGGTCATCCCGATGCCGCCGCTGGCGCTGGACGTGTTCTTCACGTTCAACATCGCGCTCGCGATGGTGGTCATCCTGATGACGGTCTACAGCGCGCGGCCGCTGGATTTCAGTGTATTTCCCACCATTCTGCTGGTCGCCACGCTGCTGCGCCTGGCGCTGAACATCGCCTCGACCCGCGTGGTGCTGCTGAACGGGCACACGGGCACGGATGCGGCCGGGCGGGTGATCGAGTCCTTCGGTGAGTTCGTGATCGGCGGCAACTACGCGGTCGGTCTGGTGGTGTTCGCCATCCTGGTCATCATCAACTTCGTGGTGGTCACCAAGGGCGCCGGGCGCGTCTCCGAGGTCAGCGCCCGCTTCACCCTCGATGCCATGCCCGGCAAGCAGATGGCCATCGACGCCGACCTGAACGCCGGGATCCTGACGCAGGAGGAGGCCAAGCGCCGCCGCGCCGAGGTCGCGCAGGAGGCCGACTTCTACGGCTCCATGGACGGTGCCAGCAAGTTCGTCCGTGGCGACGCCATCGCCGGCATCCTCATCCTGTTCATCAACATCATCGGTGGGCTGATCATCGGTACGGTCACCCATGCGATGAGCCTGGGCGACGCGGCCACCAATTACGTCCTGCTGACCATCGGCGACGGCCTGGTCGCGCAGATCCCCTCGCTGCTGCTCTCGACCGCCACGGCCATCATCGTCACCCGCGTCTCGGCCGCCCAGGACATGGGCGAGCAGGTCAACCGCCAGCTCCTGAACAACCCGCGCGCCCTGTTCACCGTCGCCGGCGTGGTCGGCGTGATGGGGCTGGTGCCTGGCATGCCCTCGATGGTCTTTCTGCTGCTCGCCGCGGGTCTGGGCGGCATGGGCTGGCTGGTGCGTCGCGGCCAGCAGGCCAAGGACGAAGACCCCGAGGATGCTCCCGCCGAGGCACAGGCCGGCAGCCCGGAGGACCGCGACCTCTCCTGGGAGGACGTCCCGCCGGTTGACCTGGTGGGACTGGAACTCGGTTACCGCCTGATCCCGCTGGTCGACACCGCCCAGGGGGGCAACCTCATGACCCGCATCAAGGGCGTGCGCCGCAAGCTCTCCCAGGAGCTCGGCTTCCTGCTGCAGCCGGTGCACATCCGCGACAACCTCGAACTGGCACCGACCGGCTACCGGATCAGCGTGCTGGGCGTGCCCATGGCCGAAGCCGAAGTGCAGCCGGACCGCGAACTGGCGATCAACCCGGGCCGGGTCTACGGCACGGTGCCGGGACAGCCCACCAAGGACCCCGCCTTCGGGCTGGAGGCCGTGTGGATCGAGCCCGCCGACCGCGAACAGGCCCAGTCGCTGGGCTACACGGTGGTGGACGTGGCCACGGTGGTGGCGACGCATCTGAGCCGAATTCTCAAGGAACACGCCCACGAGCTGCTCGGCCACGAGGAGGTCCAGAAGCTGCTCGACGGCCTGGCCCGCAGCCAGCCCAAGCTGGTCGAGAGCCTCACGCCGAAGACGCTTGAGCTCGGCGTGGTGCTGAAGGTGCTGAAGAACCTGCTGGCCGAGGAGGTCCCGGTGCGCGACATGCGCACCATTGCCGAGACTTTGGCGCAGCACGGCAGCGCGAGTCAGGATCCTGACGCCCTCACGGCGCAGGTCCGTGCCGCCCTGGCCCGTGCGATCGCGCAGAACATCGCCGGGACGGCGCCGGAACTGCCGCTGCTGGCGCTGGATCCGGGTCTGGAACAGATCTTGCAAAAGTCCCTGGGCAGCGCCGGCGGTGTGGCACTGGAGCCCGGGCTCGCCGAGCGTCTGCAATCGTCCCTGAGGGAACTGGTGAAGCGACAGGAAATGAACGGTGACCCTTCCGTGCTGGTGGTGTCTCCCGATATCCGGCTCTGGCTGGCGCGCTGGCTGCGGCCGGCGCTGCCGGGGTTGCACGTGCTCGCCTATACCGAAATCCCCGACAACCGACCGGTGCAGGTCGTGGCCACCGTAGGCCGCGACGCACCCCCCGCCCGTGCGGCCGCCCTTGGTGGTCCGCTCGGGCAGCCTGAAGAGGTGCCAGCCACATGAAGATCAAGCGATTCCGGGCCCCGGACATGCGCCGGGCGATCCAGCAGGTCCGCCAGGAACACGGACCCGACGCCGTCATCCTGTCGAGCCGCTCGGTCGATGGCGGCGTCGAGATCGTCTCGGCGGTGGACTACGACCCCGATCTGATCGCCGGCATGGCAAACCCCGCGGCCGCGGCTGAGCCCACCCCGCCGGTGTCCCCACCGGCGGAGCCGGACGGGCTCGCGGAAGCCATCGAGACGGCGGCCACGGAGACCCCAACGTTCGAGCGGCCGGCGTCCGAGGCACCGGCCGCGCCGCCGCCCCGTCCGGTGGTGGAAATCGACTGGACCAGCGACCCCTCGCTCAAGGCCATGCAGGCTGAACTCTCGGCCGTGCGCGGCATGCTGAACGAGCAGTTCGCGCGGCTGTCCTGGGCGGACCTGCGCGCCTTCCGGCCCGCCCGTGCGCTGCTGCTTCGTCGGGTGGCCGCGCTTGCGCTTGACGAGCAGCTGGCCGCCGCCCTGGTCGAGGAGGTGGCGCATCCGGATGACGGCGAGCAGGCCTGGCGTGAGGTGCTGCTTGGCCTGGCCCGGCGCCTGAAGGTCACCCGCGAGGACCCGATCGACGCCGGTGGCGTGTTCGCACTGGTGGGACCGACCGGCGTGGGCAAGACCACCACCATCGCCAAGCTCGCCGCGCGCCACTGCCTGCGCCATGGGCCCGAGTCGCTGGCGCTGATCTCCACCGACAACTTCCGCGTGGGCGCGCAGCGCCAGCTCGACGCCTACGGCGCCATCCTCGGGGTCGCGGTGCGTCGAGCCGAGACCGCAGAGGACCTGCGTCGTCAGCTCGATGAGCTCTCCGGGCGCCGGCTCGTGCTGGTCGACACGGCGGGCATGGCGCCGCGTGACCGTCGCCTTGCCGGGTCGCTCGGCCGACTGGCCGAGGCGGGTGACCTTCGTCGGATGCTGGTGCTCTCGGCCAACATGCAGCTTGCCGTGATGCGCGATGCCGTGCGGTTCTTCGGCGGCGACAGTCTCGCCGGGATCACCCTGACCAAGCTCGACGAAACTCCAGGCCTCGGTGCCGCGCTGTCGATCCTGGCGGAGAGCGGGCTGCCAGCGGCATGGCTGTCGGAGGGCCAGCGCGTGCCCGAAGACCTGAAACTCGCCCGCGTGATCCATCTGCTGGGCTGGGCCAGCGATATCGACGTCACCGACGAGCCCGGGCGTGCGCCGCCCGCGCCCTTTGCCCACAGGCCCGCGACCTTCCGGGAGGTGCTGCATGCAGGCGCCTGAGATGCGCGATCAGGCCGACGGGCTGCGCGGGCTGGCCACCGCGCGACCGGTGAAGGTGATCGCGGTGACCAGTGGCAAGGGTGGCGTGGGCAAGACCAACGTTTCGGTGAACCTGGCGGTGGCGCTGGCCGAGCGCGGTCGCCAGACCCTGCTGCTTGACGCCGACCTTGGCCTGGCCAATGTCGACGTACTGCTCGGGCTGAAGCCGCGCGCGGACCTCTCGCAGGTACTCGATGGCGAACTCGACCTCGAGGACATCCTGCTCGAGGGACCCGCGGGTCTGCGGATCGTGCCGGCGGCCTCCGGCGTCAGCCGTATGGCCGAGCTGACCCCGCGCGAGCAGAGCGGACTGATCAGCGCCTTCTCGACGCTGCCCCTCAGTGTCGAGGTGCTGGTCGTGGATACCGCGGCGGGCATCGACAGCCGGGTGCTGGGCTTCTGCCAGGCCGCCCACGAGGTGCTGGTGGTGGTGTGTGACGAACCCGCGTCGCTGACCGATGCCTACGCGCTCATCAAGGTCCTCTCCCAGGAGCGCAACGTACGGCGATTCCAGGTGCTGGCCAACGGAGTAGGCGACGCCGAGCACGGCCGCAGGGTCTACCAGAAACTGCTCGGCGTGTGCGACCGCTTCCTCGAGGTCGCCGTGGTCTACGGCGGCTGCATCCCAGAGGACGCGCGGCTGCGCCAGGCGGTGCGTGCCCGCAAACCCGTGGTTCAGGCCTTCCCGTCCAGCCCCTCGGCGCGGGCATTCAAGGATCTGGCGGCTCGTGCCGATAACTGGGCAGTACGCCCGGAGAGCAACGGCCAACCGGTGTTTTTCCTCGAGCGGGTCCTGGCGGCCGCGCGGGACTGGTCCGGCGCCGAGGAGGTGGCCCATGTACGCGGCTGAGCACCAGCGCGAGGGCGACCTGCTGGTCAGCCGTTACATGGACCTGGTGAGGCGCATCGCCTACCACCTGCTCGGTCGCCTGCCGGCAACGGTGCAGGCTGAGGACCTCATCCAGGCGGGCGTCGTAGGACTGCTGGAGGCGTCGAAATCGTTTGATGATGGACATGGAGCAAGCTTCGAAACCTATGCCGGAATCCGGATCCGCGGCGCCATGCTCGATGAGGTCCGGCGCCAGGACTGGGCACCGCGCTCGGCACATCGCAACAGCCGCCAGATCGCCGAGGCCATGCGGGCGGTGGAGCGACGCACCGGCCGGGAGGCCACCGCCGCCGAGGTCGCGAAAGAACTCGGGGTCGGCGTCGACGAGTATCACGCCATGCTCCAGCGCGTGGCCGAGACCCGCGTGTTCAGCCTCGAGCAGCTGCACGAGGACAGCGGAGGGTTCGGCGACATGCTGGAGGGCGATTCGGCGGACCCGGCACGCGAGTGCGTGCGCCAGGCCTTCGCCGAGAACGCCATCGAGGCCATCGAGAGCCTGCCGGAACGCGAGCAGCTGGTGCTCGCGCTCTACTACGACGAGGAGCTCAACCTCAAGGAGATTGGCGAGGTGCTGGGGGTGACGGAGTCGAGGGTCTGCCAGATTCACGGTCAGGCCCTGGCCCGGCTGCGATCGCGGCTCGGGGAATGGGAGATGCAGGAGGTAATGGCCTGAGGCGGGGTCATGATCGACACGGGACAGAACGGGCAGCCGGCCGGAGTGCTGCCAGGAGGCACGAGTGGACAAGTCAATGAAGATCCTGGTCGTCGACGATTTCTCGACGATGCGCCGCATCATCAAGAACCTGCTGCGCGAGCTCGGGTTCAGCAATACCGTCGAGGCCGATGACGGTGACAGCGCGCTGCCGTTGCTCAAGGCCGGTGACATCGATTTCCTGATCACCGACTGGAACATGCCGAACATGCCGGGCATCGAGCTGCTCAAGCACGTGCGCGCCGACCCGGCGACGCGCGAGCTGCCGGTGCTGATGGTCACGGCGGAGGCCAGCCGCGAGCAGATCGTCCAGGCCGCCGAGGCCGGGGTGAACGGCTACGTCATCAAGCCGTTCACCGCCCAGACGCTCGAGCAGAAGATCAACAAGATCTTCGAGCGGCTGGCGATGGCGAGCTGAGCGCATGACGGCGTCGACGGAAGACTGGCAGGCCGCCCGCGAGGAACTGGCGCGCATCACCGCCGAGCTGCGCGAAACCCTCGCGGGGCTGCGACGGTCCGCGCAACTCTCCGGGCTGGTTCAGAGTGAGCTGCCGGACGCCCAGGCCCAGCTCAGTCAGGTGCTGGAGCTCACCGAGCAGGCCGCAAACGACACCCTGAGCGCGGTGGAGTCCTCGTTGCCGCTGGCCAGGGGGATCGGCGAGCAGATCGGCGACTTCCGCATGCAATCGGCGGATGCACTGGCGCGCGATGAACGCCTGGTGGTGCTGCTCGACGGCATCGAGACTGCCGCCGAGACCGTCAAGTGTCACCTCGGCGAGGTGCTGATGGCTCAGGGCTTCCAGGACCTCACAGGCCAGATCATCCGGCGGGTGGCGGGACTGGTGAACGAGCTGGAGAGCTGCCTGTCGTCGCACGGTTGCAATATCGACGAGGCCGAACGTCAGGTGCGCCGTGATCTGCGGGAAGCGACCGGTCGTGGTCCGGCCAGGCCCGACGCCGATCGCCGTGAGGTCGTCAGCGGCCAGCAGGACGTCGACGATCTGCTGTCGGGGCTCGGTATCTGAGTCGCTGAAGGCGACCGGAGAGGCATATGGACGAGGAACTGCTTGAGGACTTCCTGGTCGAGGCGGGCGAGCTGATCGAGGCGCTCGACGGCCAGCTGGTCGAACTGGAGAGCCGGCCGGGCGATACGGGGCTGCTCAATGCGGTGTTCCGCGCCTTTCATACCGTCAAGGGCGGTGCGGGGTTCCTCGGCCTGTCTCCACTGGTGGAAGTCTGCCACGATGCCGAGGAGGTGCTGAACGCGCTGCGCAGCGCGCACCGCACGCTCGATGCTGCGGCGATGGACGCGGTGCTCGGGGCGCTGGACGACGTCCGGCGCATGTTCGGCGAGATCCGTGCGGGACAACCGCCGTCGCCGGCGACGCCGACGGTGCTTGCGGCACTGCGACGTACGTTGGCCGGCGAACACGCGGCAGCGTCAGCGCAGGCCGAGGCGGCCGCTGCTGCGGCGGAGGCCGATGCTCAGGTTTCCGCCGAAGTTCAGTCCGCGGCCCAGGCCGCGCCCCTCGGGGCCGAGCCCGATCCGGTGGAGGCGGCGTTCGAGCAGATGCTGGCTTCGGCACCTGCCCGGTCTGCCGCCCCTGAGGCGGCCCCCTCCGGCGAGACTGATACCATCACGGAGGACGAATTCGAAGACCTGCTGGATCAGCTGCAGGCGGCCGGCAAGGGAGCGCCGCGGCCGATCGCCACCGATGCCCCCACGGCAGCTGAAGCAGCAGAGGCAACAGAAGCGGAAGAAACGTCACAGGACGCCGTGGCCACCGCGCAGACCCCGGAGAACGCCGCACCGGCGCCGAGCGCTGCGCCGCCGGCCGCTGTGGCCGAACCCGTGGAGGCTACGCTGCGCGTGGCCTCGGCACGCATCGATGGAATCATGAATCAGGTGGGCGAGCTCGTTCTCGTCAGGAACCGCCTGGCGGCGCTGCGGGCACGGGTGACTGACGAGGAGGTCAACCGTGCGCTGTCGCAGCTCAATCTGGTGACCTCCGATCTGCAGGCCTCGGTCATGCGGCTGCGCATGCAGTCGGTGGGCAAGGTCTTCGGACGCTTCAGCAGGGTGGTGCGCGATCTCGCGCGGCAGCTCGGCAAGCAGGTCGAGCTGGTCACCGAAGGGGAGGGCACAGAGCTCGACAAGGGGATGGTCGAGAGCCTGGGCGACCCGCTGGTGCATCTGGTGCGCAATGCCGTGGATCACGGCATCGAGTCTCCCGAGGTCCGCGAGGCCAGCGGCAAGGCGCCCTGTGGTCGGGTGACCCTGTCGGCCCGCCAGGAGGGCAGCCATATCGTCATCATGGTGGCCGACGACGGCGGCGGCATGGACCCGGAACGGATCCGCAACAAGGCCATCGAGAAGGGCGTGGTGGACAGCCGCAGCGCCCTGCAGATGGCCGACGAAGACGTCCTGCAGCTGATCTTCATGGCCGGCTTCTCCACGCGCGAGGCAGTGAGCGAGGTCTCCGGTCGTGGCGTGGGCATGGATGTGGTACGCAGTCAGATCGCGCGGATCAACGGCCAGGTCCACCTGCAGTCGGAGCTCGGCCAGGGCTCGCGTGTGGTCATCCGGCTGCCGCTGACACTGGCCATCCTGCCGACGCTGATGGTGGTGGTAGATGGACGGGGCTTCGCTCTGCCGTTGCCGGTGGTCGACGAGATCATTGATTTCTATCCCCAGGAGCGCACGGTACTCGATGGGCAGGTGGTGCTGTCCCGTCGTGGCGAGGTGCTGCCACTGCTCGATCTCTACCAGTGGCTGAAGACCGAGACGGCGCCTCCGGAAAGCCGCTCGGTTGTGATCGCCACTGCCGGCGACCGGCGGGTCGGTCTGGTGGTCGACCGGCTGCTCGGGCAGGAGGAAGTGGTGATCAAGAGCCTGGGACGGCGGCTGGAGTCGCTGCCCGGGTTTGCCGGCGCGACCATCACCGGCGATGGTGACATCGCGCTGATCATCGACGTGGCCAGCCTGCACGCCCACTGGAGCACCCTGGTCGGGACAGGCAGTCTGCCGCAGGACCTGATCCCGCCGTCAGTGCGTGAGACCAGCGGGGCCTGAGCCACATGCGGACCGACATCCTCAGCGTCATTGGCCTGCTGCTGGCACTGGTCGCGGTGCTGGGCGGGTCCGTGCTGAAGGGCAGCGGTCTGACGGCGCTCTGGAATGGCGCAGCTTTCGTGATCGTCATCGTCGGCACCTTTGCCGCGGTTCTGGTGCAGGTGCGGCTGCAGGTGTTCTCGCACGCGTTCGGTATCGTCAGCTGGATCTTCGTCTCGCCCGTGCGCGACGCCGAGGAACTGCTGCAGAAAGTCCTTTCCTGGAGCCAGGTCGCGCGTCGCGAGGGTCTGCTGGGCCTCGAGGAGGCCGCCGAGCAGGAGACCGACGATTTCATCCGCAAGGGCCTGATGCTGCTGGTCGACGGGGCCGAGCCGGAGACCATCCGCCATGTGATGGACGTGGAGCTCGATACCCGGGAGCAGTTCGACCAGCAGGGCGCCAAGGTCTTCGAGAGCCTCGGCATTTACGCGCCTACGCTGGGGATCATCGGGGCGGTCATGGGCCTGATCGCAGTGATGCAGAATCTCGCCGAACCCGAGAAGCTGGGCAGCGGCATCGCCACCGCCTTCGTGGCCACGATCTACGGCATCGCGGGCGCGAACCTGGTGTTCCTGCCCGTTGGCAACAAGCTCAAGAGCGTCATCCAGGTCGCGAGCAACGAACGCGAGATGATCATCGACGGGCTCGTCGGGATTGCCCGCGGAGACAACCCGCGCAACATCGAGACCCGGCTGCGTGGCTACCTGGTGGGGGGCGGGCCGTGAGCAGGCGCCGACGCCATGAGGAACACACCAACCACGAAGCCTGGGCCATTCCCTATGGCGATCTGATCACCCTGTTGCTGGCATTCTTCGTGGTGATGTATGCGCTATCGTCCATCAACGAGGGCAAGTACCGCATCCTGTCGGATTCCCTGGTCGCGGCCTTCCGCGCTTCTCCAAAGTCGCTCGAGCCGATCCAGATCGGCGAGCTGTCGCTGGCCCAGCACGAGCTCGACCTGCGCCAGCAACGGGTGCTCGTGCCGGTCGAGATCGACAGCCTGCCCGACCTCCTCGATCGCGACCTGGAAATCCGCCGTAGCAACTCGCTGAGTGACGCAGACGCCGCAGCGGCGGCCGAGATGATCGACGAGATCACCGACGCGCTCGAGGAAGCGCTCGCCGAGCTCATGTCCGAAGACATGGTCCGTCTGCGCCGCGATCAGTTCTGGGTGGAAATCGAGATCAATACCAGCCTGCTGTTTCCGAGTGCCAGTGCGGAGCTGACCCGCGAGGCCGCGGACATCGTCTTCCGCGTAGGCAGCATCCTCGCCGGCAAGGCCACACGGGTCCAGGTCGAGGGCCATACGGACGTCCTGCCAATCCGCACCGAGCGCTTTCCGTCGAACTGGGAATTGTCGACGGCCCGTGCCTCGACGGTGGTGCGCATGTTCGCCTCCGCGGGCGTCGATCCCGCGCAGCTGGCCGCCGTGGGTTATGGCGAGTACCGGCCGGTCGCCGACAACGCGACGCCGCAGGGGCAGGCGGAGAATCGCCGAGTGGTCATCGTGGTGATGGCCAACCCGGCGCGCGAAGCCGCAGACACGCTGTCCGCGCAGGCCACGGGAGACTGGCGGTGAAGCTCTGGGCGGTGGCCAACCAGAAGGGTGGAGTCGGCAAGACCACCACGGCAGTCATCCTCGCCGGCCTGCTGGCCGAGCGGGGTCGCCGCGTGGTGCTGGTCGATCTGGACCCGCATGCCTCCGCCAGCGCCTGGCTGCTGTCGGCGTCGAGCCCACGCGAGGGCGTGGCCGCGCTCTTTGGTGGCGCGGACGCCCCGGCCGCAGCCGATCTGCTGGAGTCCACGGCGCAGCCAGGGCTCGAGGTGTTGCGCGCCACCCCCGCACTGGCTGCGCTGGAGCGCCGCCTCGCCACGCAGCCGGGCATGGGACGGGTGCTCGGCGAGGCGCTCGGTGTCCTGCACAGCCGGGCGGATCACCTGATCCTGGATTGTCCACCCACGCTCGGGCTGCTGCTGGTCAATGCGCTGGCGGCCGCCGAGCGGGTCATCGTGCCGGTGCAGACCGAGCCGCTGGCGCTCGAAGGCCTGCGGCGCATGCAGGAGACGCTGGAGATGATCGCGCGCTCACAGGGCCGCGAAATCGACAGCTGGGTCGTACCGACGCTCTACGATCAGCGTACCCGCGCCTCGCGTGAGGTGCTCGGGCGGCTGCGCAGCGAGTTCCCGGCAGGGCTGTGGCCCGGTGTGATCCCGGTGGATACCCGGCTGCGGGACGCCAGTCTGGCCGGCGAGCTGCCGTCGCGATTCTGCCCCCGCTCGCGTGCGCTGGGCGTGTATCGCCTGCTTGTAGAAGCCTTGCTTGGCGAGCGCCCGCGCGATGAGGCCGTGGCCTGGGATACCCCGCTCGACGAGGTTCGTGCCGAGGAGGTGGCCATCGCATGAGTACGGCAGCGAACAGCGGAACCCATGAGGCACTGCAGGCGTATCTGGACGACCTGCTGGGATCGCCTGAAGTCGGGCAACTGCCGGTGACCATCGCGCCTGTGCCAGTGACGCCCGAGCAGACGCCGTCAGCGCTTCCAAGGTATCACCTGCTGTGCGCCGGAGGTGTGAAAGTTGCACTGGCTGCCGCCAGGGTCGCGGTGGGGATGGATGCTGACCAGGATCAGGCGGCCGACCGCCAATGGCTCGATCTCGGCAGCGTGCTTCGCGGCGCGCCGGTGACGGTGGCCGTGCCGGTGGTAGCCATCCCGCTGGCTGCGAGCCCGACCTGGGGGCTGTCGGTGGAGTCGTGCGAGGCGGTGGTGGAAGTGGCTGATGCCGCGGTAACCTGGCGGGACCCTCGGGGTTCGCGGCGTTGGCTGGCAGGGCTGATCGAGGCCCACGGTGCGGTGATCGTCGATCCCGCGGTACTGATCGAAGAGGCGGAAGAGCATGGAATCCAGAGCGCTGTATAAGGCGATGATCGACGCGCGCGACCTGCTCGATGCCGGCAATACCGGTAAGCAGGTGAAGACCGGAGAACGCTGCATCGGGTTCCGGGTGGGTGACGAGTGCTATGCGATCGAACTGGTGGTGGTCAAGGAAGTCATCTCGCCGCCACCGGTCGTGCCCGTACCCGGCGCCTCATCGGAGGTCCTGGGTGTGATCAACCTGCGCGGCAGCGTGGTGACGGTGATCAACAGCCGCCGTGTGCTGTCGCTGGACGGCGTGCCTGCGGGCACGCAGGCCCGGGTGCTGGTGCTCGATGAGGACGGCCAGGACGTAGGTGTGCTGGTGGACTCGGTGGACGACATCCTGCACGTGGATATCGATGCACTGGATCCGGTCCCGGCGGAGGGCTCCGGCGCCACCACGGCACATGTGCGTGGCGCGGTGAACATCGGTGAGGAAATCGCTTTTCTGCTGCACAGGTCCGGGTTGACCCGGCTGGCCGCGTAAGCGCGGCGCGCCCCGGCGCGCCAGGCTACGCTGCGACTGCCGCCGCCCGATCGCCTGACGGAGGTGAGCATGAGCATGCGCAGGATCAACGACTATCCCGTCATTCCGCCGCTGGCGCCGGTCGCCCGGGTGCGGCGTCCCCGTCACCATGACAGCGAGCCCCGCGAAGGGGAACACGACGCCGGGCCGCCCTGGGACGATAATGACAAGCCATCGGAATTGCACGACAATCCCAAGGGGGAGCAACCCGGAAGGCTGGTGGACAAGTTCGCATGATGGCACCGCCCGATAGTGCACTGCTGATCTACGTGACATGGGGGTTCGCGGTGCTCGTGCTGGCTGGCGTGCTGTCGTGGAGCTATTTCCGCATGCAGGGGCAGATGGTGGCGTTGGCACAGCGCATCGATCAGCTGCAGGGTGAGGTCCATTCGCTGCAGCGCGTGCTCCGCCATGTGCACGACGACGGTCACCAGACCCGCCGGCTGGAGGCGGAACTGGAGGAGCGGGTCGCGCTGTTGTCGCGCCAGCAGGAACAGCTCATGCTGCGCGACGCCGATACGGGCCCTTACTTCCAGGCGATCCGCCAGGCGCAGCAGGGTGCGAACCTCGACGAATTACTGGAACGCACCGGCATTTCCCGCGGTGAGGCGGAACTCATACTCGCCCTGCACGGCGGCAGTCCTGACGACACCGCTCAGTGAGCAGCCGCGTCGTCGGCCGCGGCTACCGACCTCTCGGGCGCACGTACGATCACGCCATACCAGCCCAGGCCATCGTATTCCTGATAGCCGACGGTCCTGGCATAGGCGACGAGTGCGCCATCCGGGCCTGAAGTGCAGCCGCGTGCCGGCACGGAGGCGTCCGCAACGGGCAGCGTCAGGGTCATGTCGAGGTCGGCAGTATCCGATGACGCGATCACACGGTGATCGGCGTCCAGAATCAGCGCCCGGTGGCTGCGCAGTTCTTCCTCGCTGAACCCCGACTCCTCCTGTACGACAGTCTGCGCTTCCGACTGCCAGTCGAAGTAGACTGCAAGAATGCCGAGCGCCCGGCCATTGACCTGGCCGCCCTCGCGAACCGCCGTGGCGTAGGTCAGCAGCCGCCGCCCGGCGTGCAGGGGACTGGCGTACACTTTCGAGACGCTGTACTCATCACCGCTGCGCAGCGCACCAGCCCGGGTGAACCATCCGGCCGTGCCCGTCTGGCGCGCAGCGGATTGAGCATGGTTCTGGCCGAGTGCGGAGCAGAGCACCTTGCCCTGGAGGTCGAAGAGCACGAGGTCGTGATAGACGGTGTAGTAACGATGGATGGTGCGCAAGCGTTCGGTGGCCCGGGCGCAGAGTTCGGGAGTCGGTTCACCGGCGGCCTTCCACAGGGCCTCGTCGGTGGCCCACCAGCGGACGTCTGCCGTGCGTTCGAACAGGTTGCGCACCAGCAGCTGAACCAGGTTGAGAGACTGCTGCACCAGCCTGTTGCCCTCACTTTCAGCCAGCGAGTGCTCCAGTGCGGCGGCGTCTCTCTCGGCCGAATCGACACTTTTCAGGACCTCTCTCGAGAAGGCCTGGGCGTTCTCCCGAGTCTGGTCCGCGAGTTTCTTGATCTCCTGCGCAACAACCGCGAAACCTCTCCCCGAGTCACCGGCGCGGGCAGCTTCGACACTGCTGTTCATGGCCAGGATGTGGGTCTGCATGGCAATGCTGCTGTTCAGTTCACTGAAATTTTCCACGCGGCCCTTGATGTTTCCGATGCTCTTACGCAACGCTATGTGTTTCACGGGAATCCTTTTTTGGTCTGTCGTTGGCGTGGAGCCAACGTGCGCAGGTCTGGATCAGGAGCTTTCTGTTTATAGGTTTGGTGAGGTAGTCATCGCAACCTGCTGCCAGGCATCTGTCGCGATCGCCGGACACGGCGTGCGCGGTCAACGCGATGATTGGTGCGGTATACCCAAGGGCGCGCAGCTCACGAGTGGCATCGTAGCCGTCGAGCACGGGCATTTGCATGTCCATCAGCACCAGCTGTGGGCGTTGGGCCGGGGAAGCAGCTTCAACGTGATGCACTGCGAGTTGGCCATTATCGACGACGTCTACTTCGCCACCGGCTCTCGTCAGATGAAACCGAACGAGACGCTGGTTATCCATGCCATCTTCGGCTAACAGGATTCGGGCGCCCTCCAGACACTCGGCAGGCCCGGTGTCCAGCCGCGATA
>SKYU01000112.1 GCA_007127715.1 Gammaproteobacteria bacterium
TCGTCTGTTTCGTTCTCACAGGGTTACCCACGCCGAGGCCGCCGCCGTGGTGCTCGCCAGCGGCGACACGCCGGCGGCCTGCTGGAGCATCCGCCCCCCCGCCGCCGGCCGGTCCGCCACCGCGGCATCCAGCCGCCCGAGGGACGCGTCGGGACGCGACACCCCCAGGGTCGGGATGGACAGGACGTCAAGCCGCCACAGCAGATTCTCCGCCAGCAGCGCCTGCCACCCGGCGGCGTGCGATTCCGGGTGCTGCAGCACCGGCAGCACCCGTCGCTGCAGGGCCTGCGCCGCGACCGACGGGCCTTCGTGACGGATCGCCCCGCGGCGCCCGGCCCTGGCAGGCGTCCACAAGGCCAGGTCGCGCAGCTGGTGCCAGGCCCGCAGCAGGTGCGCGCCTTCCGGAGTGGGCGCAAGGTCGAGCGCAAGCCGGGCCAGCCAGTCTTCGCGATCGTCGTCCTCCAGCAGCGGCAGGTCATCGAGCGTCAGCAGCCGGGGACACACGCGCCTGCGCAGTGCGAGCTCCAGCGCCACGGCCGCGCCTGTGCCACTGCCGTGAATCATGGGGTCGCTCAGGGCCAGTTCATGGCAGACCCATTCGATCGCCTCGGCATAGGCCGCGAGCCGATGCAGTTCGTCGCTGGCCGGTGCGGAGTCACCATGGCCGGGCAGATCGACCGACACCCAGGGGCCTGGCGGGCGGTGGCGCTCGCCCTCGCCATCCAGCAGCACGCTGGCCCCTGGCGCCGGGGGCAGCAGCAGCCATGGCGGCCCATCGCCGGCGCCGCCGCACTCGATCGCAAGCTCCCCGTAAGGTCCATCCAGGTAGCCCGGGCCCGCGCCGCCAGCAGGCGGAGGCGGCGCCTGCGTCAGACCGGAGGTGAAGCGTTCCAGGCTGTCGCGCGCCATGGTGGCTGCCGCGGCGGCGTCCCTGGGCACGGCCACCACCTGCATGTACGCCGGCAGTGCCGGCAAGGCCCGCACGGCGCGGTAGAAGGCATCCCCGGGGCGGGCCGCGAACAGCACCGGGCAGCTGACCCGGGCGAGAATGGCGCGGGCATCGATGCGGCCCACCGCCGCGGCGGCTGTGGTATGGCACGGCGTCGCCGTCAACCGGTCGAGCGTGCCGCGATGCAGTTCGTCCGGGGCAGGCAGATCGGTGTCGGCGCGGCCGTCGTCCTCCCCGTCAGGCCCGGGCCAGTGGATGAACTCCTCGCGCTGGCGGTACCAGTGCCAGGTCAGGTGCGAGCCGTCCCATGCGGGTGCCACGGTCTCCACGGCTCCGCCGTGCGTGGCAGCCGGCCCGGCGTCACCGGTGACGGGATAGCCGTCGCACCAGATCGCCACCACGCGGTCTGGCGCCCGCACCGCCAGGGCGACTGCGATGCAGGCGCCCGCATGACGACCATACAGCACGACCCGGCCCAGCCCCAGCGCGCACAGCGTCTGTTCGAGTGCGTCGGCGTAGTCGTCGACCGAGGGTTGCGTGACCGGCAGAGCTGCGGAGCGCCCGTACCCCGGCGTATCCAGGGCGATGACCGTCCACCGATCCGCCAGTGTCTGCATGCGGGAGGCCAGCGACGCGCCGGACAGCGGTGCGGCGGGCAGCATCACCAGCGCCGGCCCCTGTCCCACCCTCCGGTAATGCACTGCCCGTCCGTCGACGTGGACGAAATGACGGCGGATGCGACGTTCGCCGTGACTCACCGCGGCCACCGCGCCCGTCCACGCGCCGTGCCGGCGTCGTCAGTCGACACGTGGGATGGCATCCACGGGCGGGAAGGCGATGTAGCGGGCCTCCTCCAGACGCCCCTGCATGAACGGGGGCGCTTCCAGCTCACGGTAGACGCGCACGAGCACGTCCGCAGCCCCCTCGCGCAGCGGGATGATGGCCTGGTAGGCCTCTGAGTACCAGAACGCGCGGGCGTGCTCCAGACAGGGGAACTTCGCGATCACGGTGAAGGCGCCTGCGGGGTATTCACCCTCGAAGATGTCGATGGGCTGGCCGATGTGCAGGTAGTAGCCTGACGTGGCAGGGTAGATTTCTGCGGCCTGGATCGCCTGACCGTAGGTGCGCATGCGCACCGGGTCGGAAATCGTCCCGGTCACCACCATCAGCACCGGCGTATCGCAGGCCGGAATGCCGGGGTCCGCATGCGTCGTCTCGGCCAAGCCGACCGGGTCCTCGCCTGTGGTGGCAGCAGTGGCGCAGGCCGTGCCCGCCGCGAGCGGCAGGAGCAGCAGGATGAGCAGACGGTGGCGGAACATGGGCGGCCTCCGGGACTGGGTTTCGGGTACGGGTACGCCGGCGGACTCTGCGACGCGGCCGGCCCATGGTAGCCCGGCGGAGTGCATTGGCAAGCCACGATGCAGCCCCCACCCTGCAGAGGTATCATCGATCGCATGCCCACTGCCCGTCGGAGGCCCCATGAGCGATTCCCCGCGTGACGTGCTTGCCATCGATGCCGTCGTGAACATCTGGACGGACGAGGCGCTCGCCGTGAGGCCATCGGCACTCAAGGGCTTTTACGTCGACAAGATCGGCCGCGAGGAGCAGACCTACCAGGGCATCCCGCTCGAGCAGATGCTCCAGCGCATGGATGCGGCCGGGATCGAGCGGGCCTTCCTCATCGCCGTGAAGTGCGGCCGGGAGGGTCTGCGCTCGCATTTCCGTGTGCCCTACGAGGTCGTCTACAAGGCCTGTCAGCAGTATCCGGACCGCTTCCATGGTCTGGCCGGCATCGATCCCTTCGAAGGCATGGCCGGCGTCCGGGAGCTCGAGCGCGCGGTGACGGAGTACGGATTCATTGGCGCGCACTATTACCCGCACTGGTTCGAGATCCCTCCCGATCACCGCAAGATGTACCCCTACTACGTGAAGTGCATCGAGCTGGGCATCCCGATCCAGATGCAGGTGGGCCAGTCCCTGATCTACACCCCGGACAATCCGATGCGAAGTGTCGGCCAGCCGATCCTGCTCGACACCGTGGCCTGCGACCTGCCCGAACTCAAGCTCATCGGCATCCACGTCGGTGTCCCGTGGACCGACGAGATGATCGCGATGGCCTGGAAACACCCCAACGTATTCATCGGGACCGACGCCCACAGCCCCAAGTACTGGCCGCAGTCCTTTGTCCACTACATCAACACCTACGGCCAGGACAAGGTGATTTTCGGTACCGATTTTCCGGTGCTGGAGTTCGACCGGACCCTGCGTGAGATCGACGGCCACGGTTTCCGGCCGGGCCCGCTGCGCAAGCTGCTGCGCGACAATGTCATGCGGATCTACGGGCTGAGCGGCTAGCGCGCAGCCCCTGCCACCCTGTCCGCAGTCGCCGGTTCAGTCAGCGACGCGGGTGACCCCGGCAGCCACCAGGGCCTCGATTGTCGATGCGTCGTAGCCCGCCTCCTCCAGGATCTCCGCGCTGTGTTCTCCCAGTCGCGGTGGCAGGCGGCGAACCTCTGCCGGGGTCGCCGAGAAGTTCATCGGCAGGCGTGTCATGCGCAGGCGGCCTTCGCTGGGATGGTCGGCTTCCTGCCAGAAGCCCACGGCCTTCAGGTGCGGATCGTCCACCAGGTCTTCAAGCGAATTGACCACGATCGTCGGGACGCTCGTGCTGCCGAAGATCTCCAGCCACTCGGCCGTGGTGCGCGTGGCCATGATCCTGCCGGTTTCCTCGTAGGTGTCGTCGATGTTGCGGACCCGGTCGGCGAGGGTCGTGAACCGCGGGTCCTCGAGCAGGTCAGGTCGCTCGGCCAGCCTGCAGAACGTCTCCCAGTGGCTGTCCATGTAGGGCAGGATGGCGATGTAGCCATCGCGGGTGCGGTAGGGCTTGCGATGATGGCTCATGAGTCGGGCATAGCCGGCCGTGCCGATGGGAGGCTCGAAGGTCATGCCCCAGAGATGCTCGGCCATCACGTAGTACACCATGGTCTCGAACATCGGCACCTCGAGCTCCTGGCCCTGCCCGGTTTTTTCCCGGTGATACAGCGCGGCCAGCACGGCCTGCACCACTGCCATCGCGGTGGTCTTGTCGGCCACGACCGTGGGCAGATAGCGGGGTTCACCGAGCACCCGCTCGTTGAGCATGGCGATGCCGCTGACGGCCTGGATGGAATCGTCCAGCGCACCCTTGGCGCCATAGGGGCCCTCACGCCCGTAACCGTAACTGCCGCAGTAGATGATGTCGGGCTTCACCTGGCGTATCGCGTCGTAGTCCAGCCCGAGCTTGGTCATGACCTGCGGGCGGTTGTTATGGATGAGCACGTCGGCGTCACGGGCAAGCCGCAGCACGGCCTCGACGGCCTCGGGACGCTTGAGGTCGAGCACGAGACTTCGCTTGTTGCGGTTGCAGGTGAGATACAGCGCCGCCATGCCCGGATGGCGTGCCGCCCCCAGGGAGCGGTTGCTGTCGCCCCGCGGTGGCTCGATCTTGACGACGTCGGCGCCCATGTCGGCGAGGATCTGACAGGCCCAGGGCCCCAGCACCACGCTGGTCAGTTCGAGGATACGTACGCCATCAAGAGGACCGGCCACGGGCAACTCCTTCGCTTGGGTTGGACACTGGCGCCACCGCTATCCACGATGTTGCAGCGCAACAGGTGGAAATTGCGGATAGACGCCGCCATTAAGCCTCGCCGATGCTGCGCGATGACATTGCGGAAACCCGCAAGGTCACAGGGGATCGGCCCGGCTCGCGGCTTTGGCAATCCCGTGCGTCGGCGCTAGACTCGGGTGCGTGGTCGGGCACAGGCTTGCAGCACACGCCCGGAAGATGGCCGGAAAACAAGACGTCGAGGAGTGACAGCGGATGGTGAAAGTCATCGAGCACAAGGTCAGCAGGGAAGTGAAGGCCTGGCTGAAAAAGGAAGCGGTGGAACAGAAGGCACGCTACAAGAAGATCGTCGCCGATCAGGAGGCACTCTCTCCAAAGCGCGACAAGTGGGTCGCGGAGTTCCTGGAGCGCATCCAGACGCGCGGCTTCAACGTGCATGCTGACATGCTTCGGAAGATTCCCGCCTCGGAAATCCCGAAGAAGCCCCGGCGTAAATTCAAGGTGGTGTTCTGAACCCCGGTTCCCACGACACCCCACGCGCCCATTGGCGCGCTGACACCCTGCAGGAGTGACGCATGGCCCGTCCACACATCGAACCCTTCGTCGACCGCGACGTCCCCTTCAAGAAAATGACGCTGCCCGGTTTCCCGAAGGGCATGCACTACAAGATGCTCAGCCTGGATACCGACACCGGTGCCTGTTCCATGACCGTGATGTACGAGAACGGCTACCGTCAGCCGCCGGGCATGAGCTACGCGGACATGGAACTGTTCATCATGTCCGGCTACCTCGAGACCGACGAGAAGCGCTACACCCCGGGGACCTACTTCTGGGTGCCACCAGGCGTGCACCTGCCGGAACTGCGCGCGCCGCGCGGCTGCGTCGCGCTGATGTTCTACAACTACGCAGAGCCGAGCTTCGTCGAGTCGGACTCCGACCATCCGCTGGCCGAGCGTGACAACCTCACGATCGTCAATTCCTACGAGGACATGCACTGGACCTCGACGAACTTCTTCCCGGCCACCGCCTCGGGCTGTCTGGTCAAGGTGCTGCGCTTCGATCAGCGCACCCAGGCGTTCACCTTCCTGTACTGCATGACGCCGAACTTCTGGCAGGACAACATCTCCTACCATGACTGCGCGGAGGAGGCCTACCACATCTGGGGCACGTCCTGGATGATGCAGTTCGGCAACCTGCCGACGGGGGGATATTTCTGGCGGCCGCCCTACATCAACCATGGTGCGTTCGCCTGCAAGCTCGGCACCCTGGCGCTGGGCCGCACGGACAGCCAGCTGTACAACCATTTCCACTTCAATCCTTGGAGCACGCCGGAAGAAAACCGCGAGCGCGCGGCCTCCAGGATTCTCTCCTGGAAGCCCGAGCTCTACCGCTGGATCGAACAGCAGGGTGGACACAACCATCCGCATGTGCCCAATGATTTCGAATACCCCGACCAGGGCGACCCGCATGCCATCGCCCACGCGCATGGCGTGCCGCACGACCATGGCGATGGTCATCATCATCACGAGCACGAGGAAAAGCCGAAGCGGCGCGGTCGCCGCCGCAAGCGCTGAGGCGCGCCTGGCGCGTGATCCGTCACGTCCCTCCTGAACGGGACATGACGGGTCACCGGGCGCCCTCCCGGGCGCCCGCCGAAGTGAACGTCAGTCCGCGGTGGCCGGCGTGGTCTCGCTGATCAGGTAGGCGATCAGGTTGGTGCGATCCTCTTCCCGGCGGATGCCCGCGAACGCCATCCGGTTGCCAGGCACGAAACTGCTGGGCCGCACCAGCCACTCCTCCATGGTTGCCGGGGTCCAGACGACGCCGGAATTGCGCAGCGCGTCGGAGTAGCTGAAACCCTCACGCTCGGCGGCCACGCTGCCGAACATGCCCCAGAGGTTCGGGCCTGCCGGCCGGTGGGGTTCACCCTCCCCCAGCGTATGGCACGCCCTGCACTGCAGGAATACCCGCTCACCGCGCTGCATGTCGGCGTTGGCGAATCGCGGCAGTGCGAGGTACTCGGCACCGCTCAGCACCTCGGCCTCCCGCGGATCCCGGGCAATCTCGGCCTCCTGGGCGGCAGGGGCGTCGGCGGTGGCGGGCGGTGGGGCATCATCGCGACTGCAGCCTGCGGCCAGCGTGATGCCGGCCAGCGCGGCGACCAGCGCCAGTGGAGTGGTTTTCTGAAACACGGGTGAATCCTCCGTCAGTCGATCGCGGCCAGCCGGCCGCCCTTCCCCGTCCGCGCCGGGCCGGGGCTGGGCGCATGATAGGCGGCAGGGACGGCGGGCTCAACGCCCGGCGAGACTGGCGAATTCCCGCTCGATGTCGGCGGCGGTGACCACCTCGCAGTAACGACGCGAGATGTCCCGCAGATTATCCTGGTGCGGGCGCTCGTCGACATCGCCAACGCAGTCCTCGGGGACGAACACGCGATAGCCATGGGAGAAGGCATCGACCACCGAGGCCCGGACACATCCGCTGGTAGTGCAGCCGGTGATGATCACCGTGTCGACACCGTGCTTGTGCAGAAATGTCGTGACCGGCGTCAGGAAGAAGATCGACGGCGCATTCTTGCAGAACACGAAGTCGTGCGCCTCGTCGAGCACGCGCGGGTCGATGGCGGTGCAGGGATGGCCGTAGTAGAACTGGTCGTGCACCGCCTGGACCTTCCAGTGCGGCATGTCCTGTTCACTGCCATAGGCGGTGTAGCAGCTGGCGACGGGCACACCATGGGATCGCGCGACCCGCAGCAGTTCACCGGTGCGGTCCGTGGCCTGCTGCACCATCGGCAGGTTGCCGAGCGGATACTGCGGATCGGTGAACGCGAGCTGGAGATCGACCACCAGGACCGCCGGACGAAGACCGAATTCTATCGCCTGGCTGGCGTAGCCGACATCACTGTAGCGGTCCTGACCCATGCTCTACTCCTCTTCACCCTGCGGCAGTTCGATTTCCGTTTCATCGGCCGCCGGTTCGCCCGGCGCCTCGCCCTCGAAGCGTACCAGCAATTCCGCCAGTTCGGTCTCGCCGAGCCGGCGGACGCTGCTGACCGGGCAGCGCTGGGGCATGAGGCCGGGCTGGATGATCACCGAATCGCCAGCGAAACCGCCGAGCCGCTCCATACGCCCGCGCAGCGCGATGGTGTCGCTGAAGCGCAGCCCCCGGCACGGCGGCATCAGCTCGACGTGATAGGCCTGACGGCGGGTGGGCGCGTAGAGGATGAGGTTGCTGTCATCTAGCACGCGGAAATCCCGGACCTGGTCGATCCGGACCCAGTCGGTGCTGATCGGCCGACTCTCGACCAAGTCGTCCTCGCGCTCTTCGGCGGACTCGGGCACGGTTGCGCAGCCAGCGGCCAGCGCGACGATCGGCAGCAGCACAGGGATCCATCGGGTCATCTCGTCACCTCCTCTATCTGCATATGACCGCGCCGTCGCGGCGGCGTTCATCGCCCCAGGTAAGCCATGGCACCGGCCAGCGTGGCCAGTTCCGGATAATCGCGTTCCGGGATGTCCACGCCGGTCGCCTTGTGCACGGCCACGATGAAATTGAAGAAATCCATGGAGTCGAGTTCAAGTGCCTCGCGTAGATCCTCCTCGTCGCGCAAGCTGTCGAAATCGGCCTCCGGGGCCACCGAGGCCAGTGCCTCGGCAAGCACCACGCGCATGTCCTGTCCACTCATAAGCGTTCCGGCTCCTGCAGCAGCTCATCGATGACGTCGAGCAGTCGACTGCCCGTCTGTCCGTCACTGGCCCGATGATCGCCCATCAGGCTGAATGTCGCCTGCGGTCGCGGTACGACCGCATCGTCCACCACCCGCGGGCGCGGCGAGATGCGTCCGATTCCGATCAGGGCGACCTGCGGAGGATAGATCACCCCGACCACGCCATCGGCGCCGCGCTCACCCAGGCTGGTGACCGTACAGGTGGCCTCCGCGAGCTCGGAGCTGCGCAAGCCCCCGCGTCGAGCGCGGCTCACCAGATCCGACAGCCGTTGCATCAGGACCGGCAGCTCGAGCTGATCGGCTGCGTGCAGTGCCGGCGCCACCAGCCCGCCGCCACGCAGGGAGATGGCCCAGCCGAGGTGCACGGCCTCGGCCGGCTGGAGGCCGCCATCATGCCAGTAGGCGTTGAGCGCCGGCACCCGCCGCAACGCCAGCGCACAGGCCTTGGCCAACAGAGCAGCCGGCAGCAGGCGCTGATCGGGGGGCAGGCGCGCGTTATGGTCCGCGAGCCACTCGAGCGCGCGGCCGAGGTCCACGTCGCGGAACAGCGCATAGTGCGGGATGTCGCGGTTGGCCCGGCTCATGGCCGCGGCGATCGCCCGGCGCATCGCCGCGGCCGGGTCGTCGGCGGGTGTACGCGACGGCGCGGGGGACGCCGCCGGGAGTTCCACTGCGGTGGCACCGTTGGCGAATCCTGCCAGGACCTCGACATCGGCCAGCGTCACGCGGCCATCGAGCCCCGTGCCGGTCAGCTGCATCACGTCGACCCCGAGTTCCGCCGCACGCCGTCTGGCGCCGGGTGTGGCGTGTGCCTCGGCTTCGCGCCCGGAGGAGGCGGCGGTGGACGTCACGGCCTCCGGCGACTCGGGCCGCTTGGGCGGCTTGGGCCGAGCCGCAGGGACGCGAGAGGGTGTGCTCGCCTCTTCCGGTTCTTCGGTGGCGAGCCCGGTCAGCCGCGCGAGCACGGTCCCGACCGGGAGGGTTTCCCCGGGGGTCACGCATAGCGCCTCGACCACTCCGTCGTCGAAGATTTCGACGTCGATGACGCCCTTGTCGGTCTCGACCAGGGCCACGACGTCGCCGCGCCGGACGGAATCACCCACGGCGATCTTCCACTCGACCAGCGTCCCGGCCTCCATATCGGCGCCAAGCGAGGGCATGCGGAACTCGTTCACGCGGCCTCCATCGTGGCGCGGGCGGCCTCGACAATCGCCTCGACCGATGGCAGCGCCGCCTGTTCGAGATGCGCCGCGTAGGGGATCGGCACCTCCCGCGTGCACACGCGGGCCACCGGTGCCTGCAGCCGGTCGAAACAGTGCTCCATAAGGCGCATGCCGATCTCGGCGGCGAGCGACCCGCTTCGCCAGCCCTCGTCGACGATCACGGCCCGTCCGGTATGGCGCACCGTGGCGAGGATGGCAGCCTCGTCCAGCGGCCTGAGCACCCGCAGGTCCAGGACCGCCGCATCGATTCCCTCCTCCGCCAGGCGTGTGGCCGCCTCGAGCGTCTTCGGCAGGCTGCCGCCGTAGGTGATCAGTGACAGGTCGTCGCCCGTGCGGCGCAGCCGGGCTGTGGTGATGTCGACCGCCGAAAGCTTCGCCGGGATCTCCCCTTCGGCGTTGTAGAGCATGATGTGTTCGAACAGCAGCACTGGATTGGGATCGGCGAGCGCGGGCGCCAGCATGTAGCGTGCATCCTCCACGGTCCCCGGCGCCAGCACGCGCAGGCCGGGAATGTGTGCATACCAGCCCTCGAGGCTGTGCGAGTGCTGGGCCGCGAGCTGACGTCCGGCACCGGTGGCCATGCGGATGACCATGGGTATGGCGAACTGCCCGCCTGACATGTGCGGCAGGGTCGCGGCGGAGTTCATGATCTGGTCCAGGGCGAGCAGACTGAAGTTGCAGGTCATGATCTCGACGATGGGACGCAGCCCCGCCATTGCCGCGCCGATCCCCGCGCCCACGAAAGCACTCTCCGAGAGCGGCGTGTCGCGGATCCGGCGCTCGCCGAACTCCTCGAGCAGGCCCTTGCTCACCGCATAGCAGCCGCCGTAAAGGCCCACGTCCTCGCCCATGAGAAAGCTGCGCGGCTCGGTGTTCAGCGCATCGCGCAGCGCCTGCCGGCAGGCCTCGCGGTAGGTCATGCGCCGGGGTTGCGCGGCGTTCATGCCGGTATGTCTTCCATGGTGACGAACCGCTCGAGCCCCTCGACGGGCTCCAGGCTTCCGTTCTCGGCGAACGCGACGGCGGCATCCATTTCGGCGAGGATGGCGCGGTCGATGGCCTCGAGTTCCTCAGCCTCGGCCAGACCGTTGTCGAGCAGCCAGCTTGCCAACCGCGGGATGGGATCGCGACGGCGCCAGAGCTCCACCTCCTCGCGCGTTCGATAGCCCTGGGCATCGAACATCGAATGCGCGCGGAAGCGGTAGGTTCGGCACTCCAGGAAATAAGGCCCTCCGGTGGCGCGGATGTGCTCGACCGCGCGCGTGGCGGCGGACAGCACTGCAAGCGGGCTCATGCCATCCACCGATTCGCTGGGCAAGCGGTAGCAGGCGGCCTTGCTATGGATGTCGGTTTCGGCCTCGGCAAGCTCCAGCGGCGTGCCCATGGAGTAGAGGTTGTTCTCGCAGATGAACAGCACCGGCAGCTGCCAGAGCACGGCCAGATTGACGCTCTCGTGAAACTCGCCCTCGTCGACCGCACCCTCGCCGAAGAAGCAGGCGGTCACCGCGTCGCGCTCGAACTCACGGTCGGCCAGTGCCACCCCGACGGCCAGCGGCAGCCCTCCGCCCACGATCGCGTTGCCTCCGTAGAACCGGGTCGCGCGGTCGAAGATGTGCATCGAGCCGCCGCGGCCCCGGCAGCAGCCTTCCAGGCACCCGAACATCTCCGCCATGAGCACATCGGTGCCGATGCCACGGGCGATCGCCTGGCCATGCTCCCGGTAGGTGGCCACTACCGCATCGCGCGGCGCCAGGGCCTGCATGATGCCAACGGCCACGGCTTCCTGGCCGTCATAGAGGTGCAGGAAGCCGCGGATCTTCTCCGCCTGGTAGAGTTCGACGCAGCGCTCCTCGAACACGCGGATCCGGCGCATTTCGCGGTACAGGTGCAGCAGCATCGCCCGGTCGACATGCGCCTTGGTGGTCATCGGCTGTCGGTCTCCAGTGTGGAAAGATCGCCCTCTGGCAGCCCGAGTTCCCGTGCGCGGAGGAGCCGTCGCAGGACCTTGCCGCTACGGGTCTTGGGCAACTGGTCGCGGAATTCGATGAACTTCGGCGCGACTGCAGGTCCGAGCCGCTTTCGGGCATGTCCGAGCAGGTTCCGGCGCATGGCCTCGTCAGGCGCGTGTCCCTGGTGCAGCGTGACGAAGGCCTTGATGAGCTGGCCGGCGGTCTCGTCGGGGACGCCGATGACGGCGGCTTCGACCACCGCCGGGTGTTCCATCAGCGCACTCTCGACCTCGAACGGCCCGACGAGGTGCCCCGACGATTTGATGACATCGTCGGCACGGCCGAGGAACCAGAAATAGCCTTCCGCATCCTGCCGTGCCAGATCGCCCGAGAGGTACCAGTCGCCCGCGAAGCACTTGCGATAGCGCTCGTCCTCGTCGAGGTAAGCGCGCATCATCGAGGGCCAGCCGGAGCGCAGCGCGAGCTCGCCCTCCACATCCGGCTCGTCGGCCACGGCCACCCCGCCGTCGGCCTCGCGCCGCACGATCGCCGCCTCGACGCCGGGCAACGGCCGGCCCATCGAGCCTGGCTTGATGTCGAGGCCGGCGAAGTTCGAGATCATGATGCCGCCCGTCTCGGTCTGCCACCAGTTGTCGTGGATGGGGCAGCCGAACGCCGACTCGCCCCAGACGACTGCCTCGGCATTGAGCGGTTCGCCGACACTGGCCACGAACCGCAGCGACGGAAACCGGTAGTCCGCGAGCATCTCGAGCCCCGCGCGCATCATCATCCGCACCGCGGTGGGCGCGGTGTACCAGACGCTGACAGCCTCGTCCTGCAGCACCCCGTACCAGGTTGCCGGATCATATTCGGCCTCGACGACCACCACCGTCACGCCGCAACTGAGCGGCGCGAGCACCCCGTAGCTGGTCCCGGTGACCCAGCCGGGATCGGCCGTGCACCAGAAGATGTCCTGATCGTGGAGGTCCAGGGCGTAACGTCCGGTCACATGGTGTGTCACGATGGCCTCGTGGACATGCACCGCCCCCTTCGGGCGCCCTGTCGTGCCACTGGTGAAGTGCAGCAGCGCCGGCGTTTCGGGGTCGGTCGGCTCGATCACGTACTCCGGCGACGCCCGCCCAACCAGCCGTGGCCAGGGTACCAGCCCCGGCGCCAGCGCGGTCTCCTCGATCGATGCGTCCCGATCCACCAGGATCACGTGCTCGAGGGCAGGCAGTTGCTCTCGCACGGGGGCGACCTTGCGCCGGTAGAGTGTCTCGGTGGTCACCAGCACCCGGGCGGCGCCGATCTGCATGCGTGTAGCGACCGGCTCAGGCCCGAATGCGGAGAACAGCGGGGTGACGACACAGCGTGCCTTCAACGCGCCGAGCATCGCGAAGTAGAGTTCAGGGACGCGGCCGAGCAGCAGGAATACCCGCTCGCCGCTCTCGACGCCCAGCGCACCAAGTGCATTGGCGAAGCGCGAGGTTTCGGCCGCGAGGTCGCGGTAGCTGTAGTGCTCTCGGGCGCCGGCCTTGCCCAGCCAGCGCAACGCCGTGTGCGCAGCACGCGGTCCGTTGGCGTGCCGATCGACCGCTTCGTGGGCCATGTTCAGCCCGCCCCCCTCCGGCAGGCCCTGCAGCCCGCGGCGCGCCGCCTGCCAGGAGAACTCCCGACAGGTCGCGGTATAGTCGAGGAGATTCGGTGTGACCCGGAAGCTCTCGACCTGCTTACGGATACGGTTCTTCATCGTCTCCCCGCTTGATGACCTGCAGGCGGCGACGCAGGCGTGCGTTCTCCTCGATCAGTTCGAGGGCCAGTGCGGCCCCGGCCAGGTTGATCCCCAGATCGCTCTGCAGGCGGCGCACGATCCGGACCCGGCGCAGACTGTCTCCGGAAAACCGCCAGGCCTCCGGAGACCCTCCCCGGGGCTCGACCACCCCCTCGGCCACGAGCGCCACCAGCCACTCCTCTCGCACCGCGCAGGCGCGACAGAGTTCCTCTGTGCCGATATCCACCGATGCTTCGATGACCACGCCCTGGACAATCGTCTCCCCGCTCATCGTCCACCTCCGAACCCGGCGCGCGGTTTGAAAAAGGCCATACGGTCGGCCAGTTCACGCCATGCCTCGCGATCATTGTCGTCACGCACCGGCGGCAGAGTGATCTGCAGGACGGCATAGAGGTCGCCAGGTGGGTGTCCGGGCAGCCCCCGGCCCTTGAGGCGCAGCCGCCGCCCGGGCGGTGAGCCCTCCGGTACCCGCAGCTCGACCTCACCGCCAGGCGTCGGCACCTTGACCGTCGCGCCCAGTGCCGCCTCCCAGGGGGCAACAGGCAGGTCGAGGTAGAGGTCACCCCCCTCCGCCCGGTAGCGAGGATGGGGACGGAACAGGATCTCCAGATAAAGATCGCCAGCAGGGCCGTGCCCCAGCCCGGGCGCGCCCTGTCCGGCCAGGCGGATCTGCTGTCCTTCGCGCACGCCTGCGGGGATTTTCACGTCCAGTGCGCGCTCGCGTACGCGGACATGCCCGTCCGGGGTCAGCTCGGGGACCTGCAGCGTGATGCGCCGCACTCCGCCTCGGATGGCATCCTCCAGATCGATGGCCACGCGGGCATGGTGATCCTCGCCAGCGGCGTGCATCCCCGGGCCCGTGCGTGTGCCGCGCGGCCCTTGAGCACGTCCGCCCGGGCGACGGCGGCCGAACAGCTCCTCGAAGAAGTCGCTGTAGCCGCCCTGGTCGAAAGCGCCCTCGGAGAACTCGAATCCGGCATCCCAGTCCGGAGGCGGGCGGAACGGCTCGCCCGCGGTGTAGCGTGCGCCGAGCTGGTCGTAGGCCGCACGCTTCTCGGGATCCTTCAGGACCTCATAGGCCTCGCCGAGTGCCTTGAACCGGGATTCGGCGTCGGGCTCCTTGCTGACGTCGGGATGGTAGCGGCGCGCAAGCTTGCGATAGGCGCGCCGGATATCGTCCTGGCTCGCATCTCGCGCGACGCCCATGACCGCGTAATAGTCCTTGAACTCCATGCGCTCCCCATCGCCGGCAGGACTGTCTTTCGATCATAGCGAGGCGGCGCGCAGGCGATATAGCGGACTACCGAAGCGCCGCCCGTGGCTCTGTTCGCGGAAACCCCGCCAGTGGCTTGCGGTCTCAGGGAAGTGGGTCCGGCTGACCCTCGGAAATTGCGGATGCAGAGCCCGCAGCCCCGGTTAAACTGGGACGATCGGACTCACTCGCGCCACCACGACAGGAGTAGAGCATGAACATCAGAATCGCCGCTGTGAGCGCGGCAATGGCCCTCGCGCTGGGGTTCGCGTTGGGAACGACCCCGGGCAGCGCCGGCGCACAGGAGCGTTCGCTGGTCGAGCCGGGCGAGCCCGGTCCTCTGGAGGCCTACATCAAGACCGGGGACAGCGAAACCTGTATCCATGTCACCCGCATCCGCCGCACGGAGGTGATCGACGGGCAGACGATCCTGTTCCATCTGGGCCGCGATCGGGTGTACATGAACCGCCTGCCGCGGAGCTGTCCGGGCCTCGCCCGCGAACGCGCCTTCAGTTACACCATCCGTGGCAGCCAGCTCTGCAGCATGGACATCATCCGAGTGCTGGAGAAGCCCATCATGCGCACGGGTGCAGCCTGCGGGCTGGGGCGCTTCGAGCTTCTGGAGCTGCGTGCGGAGTTCGACGAGGAGGATTTCGAATTCGAACTCGAGGATGAACCCGTCGAGGACTGAGCCTGACGGCAGAGCGGCCAGACCTGATACCAGCGCCTGCAGCGCAGTTGTGCCTCGCACTGTGGAAGCTGAGCCTGGTAGCGCTCGGCTGTCGCCTCGACGCGGCGGATTGAAATCGCCCGCAGTCGGCGTCCGCCGTCGGGTCAGGGTATTCCCCGTCAGGACTCCCCGGCCAGCACCAGCCGCGCTTCCCAGCGTGCCGCCAGCGCATCGAGCATGGCCTCCTGCAGCACCGTTTTCGGGCCACCGGCCAGGCAGGCATCATCGAGCAGGAGCAGCGTCTGCTCGCGGGCATCGCCGTTGAGTTGTCCATCCAGCGCATCGGCCGCATGCAGCGCAAGCCCCAACGCCACCAAGGGAAAGTCCGGATCGTCGGTGGCCGGTATTGCGTCCCGAAAGGTCCTGGCCGCAGGCGGAATCGCCCGCAACAGCCTGCGCATTTCCGCCCCCCCCTCAGGCGAAAGCCCGTGACGTTCGGCTGCGCCTCGCACCTCCCCCCGTCCCAGGCACACCAGCGCGTAGCCCAGCGCGCCGAGATGCTCGCTGCGGGATGCCTGGGCACTCGCCGAAAGCCCATCGTCCAGCCGATCGCCCAGCTGCGCCTTCGCCAGCGCCCTGGCTTCGGCCGGGTCGAGCGCGGCCAGCAGCCTCTCCTGCGCCACCCTGCCCCGCCATAGACGCACCCCTGCCACTGCCCCGACCGCAGCCCGATACAGCCCCGACACCAGCGCCACCAACCCCTGCAGCAGCAGCTGCACCACCGCGACCACCGCCATCACCAGCAGATAGGCGAGCTGCAGCCAGACGGCCTTGTGACCGCGCATCTGCACACCGGCCA
>SKYU01000118.1 GCA_007127715.1 Gammaproteobacteria bacterium
ACGGCGTCGGGAACACCCGCAGTCAGGTGTTCGACGAGCGCGCGGATACGTTTGCCTTCCTGTTCTGGCAGATGGGCGTGCCCGGCTGGTCACCGGGTCTCTGAGGTCACGGGGGGCGATGTTGGGCGGCGCTGCAGCAGCAGCGCGCCCAGCGCCGAGAGCAGTGCGCTGGCGACCACCACGATCACCATCGGCCACGGTGTATCGTTCTGCAGCAGGCCGACGACCTGGATGATCACTGCGGCGAATGCCTGCTGCAGGAAGCCGATCATGCTCGATGCCGTGCCGCTGGCTTCCGGGACCGCCGAGATCGCACCGCTCTGGGCGCTGGGTACGGCGATCCCGTTGGCCACGGTAATCAGGGTCATCGGCAGGAAGAATGCCAGTGGCACCCACCATCCCACGCCCGTCACCACCACAAGCGGCAGCGTGAACATGAACGCCAGCACGGCACCGAGCAGCACCATCCGGTTGATGCCCAACCTCCCCGAGAGTCGGGCCGACAGGTAGCTGCCCAGCAGGTAACCGCCGGCAGGCAGCAGAAAGAACAGGCCATATTCGGTCGCCGGACGACCCATGACATTGACCATCAGGTAGGGTGCGCCGGCCATGAAGCCGTAGAAAATCCCGATGATCAGTACGCCCTGCACCGCATAGGCGTAGAAACTGCGTCGGCCGAGCACGGTACGGTACTTTTCGATCCAGCTGCCTTCGCGTTGGGCTGCAGTGGGGGGAGGCTCGGGCAAATACCGCAGGGTGCACCAGAGCACCGCTCCCCCGGCGACCAGCAGCACCAGAAAAATCCCCCGCCAGCTCATCTGATCCACCAGCAGCCCACCCACCGACGGTGCCACCATTGGGGGGATCACCATGGCCATGCTCATCCACGAGAGCGCCGTGGCCATCCCGTCCCGGCCGAACAGGTCGGAAAGCAGCGCCCGCGTGATCACCAGGCCGGCCGCCGACCCCAGTGCCTGGATCGCGCGCCCCGCCACCAGCCAGCCGAGCGATGGCGCGAGCAGGCACATCAGGGTGCCGATACAGAATACGCCGATGGCCACAGCGAGCACCGGGCGCCGTCCGTAGCGGTCGGAGAGTGGCCCATAGATCAGCAGCGCCGGGCCAATGGTGAACACGAATACGCTGAAGGTGAGCTGCGCCTGCGCGACGCTGGCACCGAACTCCTGCTGGATCGCAGGCAGCGCCGGCATCATGATCTGCATGGTCATCGGACCGAGCGCCGCGATCAGCGCGAGCAGCAGAAACAGGCTCCGGTGTTCTCCCCGGACGGTTGTGGCAGTACCCATGGCCCGTGCCGCGCTTAGCTCGTGCGACGCTCAGGCATGCAGCCCGCCGATGGCCACGTACTTGGTTTCGAGATATTCCTCGATGCCGTGGTGGCTGCCTTCACGGCCGAGACCCGATTCCTTCATGCCGCCGAAGGGCGCGACCTCGGTGGAGATGATGCCGGTATTGAGCCCCACGATGCCGTACTCGAGCGCCTCGCTGATGCGCCAGGCGCGGCGCAGGTCGCGGGTATAGAAATACGCGGCGAGGCCGAAGGGCGTCTCGTTCGCCAGGTGGATCGCCTCCTCGTCCGAGCTGAAGCGAAACAGGGGGGCCACCGGGCCGAAGGTCTCCTCCCGGGAGATCCGCATCGAGGAGGTGACTTCCGCGAGCACCGTCGGCTGGAAGAAAGTGCCGCCGAGCGCGTGGCGGCGCCCGCCAGCAATGAGCTTCGCGCCCCGCGACACCGCATCCTCGATGTGCGCCTCGACCTTCTCTAGCGCGTCCCTGTCGATCAGCGGACCCTGGTGGGTGTCACCCAGCAGCCCGTCGCCGACCACGAGTTTCCCGGCCTCCTCGGCCAGCCGACCGGCGAAAGCCTCGAAAATACCGTCCTGCACGAGGATGCGGTTGGCACAGACACAGGTCTGACCCGTGTTGCGGAACTTGCTGGCCATGGCGCCCGCCACGGCCTCCTCGAGATCTGCATCCTCGAAGACGATGAACGGCGCATTGCCGCCAAGTTCCATCGACACCTTCTTGACCGTCTGCGCGCACTGCGCGATCAGCAGCTTGCCGACCTCGGTCGACCCGGTGAACGAGAGCTTGCGGACCACCGGGCTGTCGGTGAACGCCTCACCGATCCGGCGGGCATCGCCGGTGACGACGTTGAACACGCCCGGCGGCACGCCGGCGCGCCGGCCGAGCTCGGCCAGGGCCAGCGCCGAGAAGGGTGTCTGCTCGGCCGGCTTGCTGACCACCGTGCAACCCGCGGCCAGGGCCGGCCCGATCTTGCGGGTGATCATCGCGGCCGGAAAGTTCCAGGGTGTAATGGTGGCGACCACGCCGACCGGCTGCTTCAGCACCAGGATGCGCGTGTCGGGGCGGTGGGCGGGAATGGTCTCGCCGTAGATGCGCCGGCCTTCCTCGGCGTACCACTCGAGGAAGCTCGCGGCGTAGCCGATCTCGCCGTCGGCCTCGGCCAGAGGCTTGCCCTGCTCCGCGGTCATGATCCGGGCGAGATCCTCGCGGTGCGCCAGCATCAGCTCCGCCCAGCGGCGCAGGATGTCGCCACGCGCCTTGGCGGTGCGTTCCCGCCATTCCGGCCAGGCGGCCTCCGCGGCCTCGATCGCCGCGTGGGCCTGGTCGGCGGAGAGATCGGGCACGGAGCCCAGCAGCGCACCGCTTGCGGGGTTGGTCACCTCCAGCCGGCGGTCGTCATCGGCCGTCGTCCAGGCGCCTCCGACCCAGGCCTGCCCGCGGAACAGTCCGCTGTCCTTGAGTTCCATGTCTCCCGTCCTCCGCAGACCAGGTGCGGCCTCAGCGCACGTCCCGGCCGCTGATCACGTCCTCGATGGACGGCGCCGGATGACCCGGTCCGACCTCGCCCCGCTTCAGCCGGTCGATGTAGTTGTGGTAGGCACGCATCGCCTGATAACCCAGCAGCAGCATGATCGGCAGGTTGGCGATCAGCATCACGCCGGTACCGAGTCCGGTCAGGTTGTCGAGCTCCGTATCGGTCTGGATGAAGCCCAGCGTGGCGACGATGATCAGCGCACAGTAGATCAGCTTGTAGGGCATGACCCCGCGCTTGCCGAAGAGATAGACGATGCCCTGCTCGCCGTAATAGGCCCACGAGATCATCGTCGAGATGGCGAACAGCCAGGCCGCGATGGTCACCAGCCACATGCCGAGCCCGTCCTGCACCGTGTCGAATGCCTTCGCGGTAAGCGTGGCGCCCACATAGCTGAAGTAGATGCCCGGGTCATGCAGCGTCGGCTCTACAGGCCCGCGCAACGTACCCCACTGGATGACCAAGCGCTCGCCATCGTCCACCACGGTGCCGTCGATACGGTGCAGGCTGTTGGCCGTGTTCCGGTTCTCATGCGCCGTCACGACCATGAACACGTTCTGCCCGGCGCTCCAGTCGTCGGCACCGCGCGGCAGGGCCGGGGGCTCGACCGTCTCCAGCGTCCAGGCACTTTCGCCCGCCTGCTGCACGGTCGGCAATTGCATGAAATTCACCTCCGCCGGGCGGTTCCAGATGCCCGTGGAGAGAATCACCAGTGCGGTAAAGGTGCAGACCACCAGCGTGTCGATGAACGGCTCCAGCCCCGCGACGATCCCCTCGCGGACCGGCTCCTTGGTCTTGACCGCCGAGTGGGCGATCGGCGCCGAGCCCTGGCCGGCCTCGTTGGAGAACAGCGCGCGCTTCATGCCGATCAGGAAGGCATAGGCCGCGGTACCGCCGATGAAGGCGCCTGCCGCCTCGGTCGGTGCGAACGCCGACTGCACGATCAGCACCAGCAGACCGGGGATTTCCTGGGCGTTGACGATCAGTACGTAGCTGCCAGCCAGCAGGTAGAGCGCGCACATGAACGGCACCAGCCGCCCGGCGACCGCGCCGATGCGCTTGATGCCGCCGATGATCACGCTGCCGACGACCACGGCGAGGATGATGCCGCAGGCGACGCTCGGGATGCCGAAGTAGGTCTCGGTGATCTGCCCGACGTTCCAGGCCTGGAACATGTTGCCGCCGGTGGTCGCGGAGATCAGCAGGGTGACGCAGAAGACCCCGCCGATCACCGTGCCGAGCGTGCCCAGGTTGGGGCCGAAGCGGCGCATCCCCTTCTTGATGACCCACATCGGTCCGCCGTGCGGGTCGTCGGGGTCGTCGGTGTTGCGGTAGAGCATCGACAGCGTGACTTCGGTCAGCTTGATCGACATGCCGAAGAAGCCGACCACCCACATCCAGAACACCGCACCTGGTCCGCCGAGTGCGATGGCCAGGGCCACACCGCCGATGTTGCCAAGCCCGACGGTCGCCGAGAGCGCCGCGGAGAGCGCCTGGAAGTGGTTGATGGCGCCGGGGTCGTTGGGGTCGTCGTAGCGCCCGCGGATGACCGCCCAGCCATGGGTCAGCGCGCGCCACTGCGAAAAGGTCGTCCAGAACGTGAACAGGATACCCGTGCCCAGAATGGCGAACAGCACCGTGTCGTGCCAGAGCACATCGTTGACGGCACCCAGAAAATCGTTGAACGCATCCATCAGTCGGCAGCCTCCAGTATTGCCGTGACCCCCATGCCCCCGGCCGTGCAGATCGAGATCAGCCCACGGCCCCCACCGTGATCGGCCAGCAGTTTCGCAAGGCTGGCAACG
>SKYU01000117.1 GCA_007127715.1 Gammaproteobacteria bacterium
CACCGCGGCCATGACGTCTTCGTACGCCTGCGGGCCAGTGACACCCAATACGCCCGGGTGGCGCTCCAGGATGGTTTCCGGCTGCGCGCCGAGGCAGCCGGTCACGATGACCCGGCCATTGGCCTCCAGGGCCTCGCCGATCGCGTCCAGCGATTCGTGGACGGCGTCGTCGATGAAGCCGCAGGTGTTGACGATCACCAGGTCCGCCGCCTCGTAGCTGGGCGAGATCTGGTAGCCCTCGACGCGCAGCTGCGTGAGGATGCGCTCGGAGTCGACGAGCGCCTTGGGGCACCCCAGGCTGACGAAACCGATCCTGGCCACGGCGGCTTACCTGTTCAGGACGGTCACGTCGTGCTCCGCCTCAGCCTTGCGCCTGCACCTGGCCCTGCGCCAGTTCTTCCGAGGTCGCCTCGCGTACGCCGGCAACCTCGACGGCGAAGTTCAGGGTCTGGCCGGCCAGCGGATGGTTGCCATCGACCGTCACCGACTCCTCGGCGACCGCGGCGATGGTGACGATCCTCGGGCCCTGGTCGGTCTGCGCCTGGAACTGCATGCCGGGCTGGATCTCGCCCAGGCCCTGGAACGCGCTCTTCGGCACGGCCTGCAGCAGCGACTCGTCCCGCGGACCGTAGGCCTCCTCCGGCGGGATGCTCACCTCGAAGCGATCCCCCTCACTGCGCCCGTCGAGGGCCTTCTCGAGGCCAGGGATGATGTTGCTGCCGCCGTGCACGTAGCCCAGCGGCTCGTTGCCCTCGGAACTGTCGAGCACCTGACCGGCATCGCTCTTCAGCGTGTAGTGAATGTGCACGACGGTATCCTGTGCAATCTGCATGAGCACTCCTCAATTCGCATGAGCCCCGGATTCTAGCGCGTCGGACGGCCGCGCGTCAGGTTTCCACGCTGCGCGGCGGACTCGCGATTGCGTGTCCTCCACCGCCGGTTTAGGCTCGACTCGCGAAACCGCAGCGACACACGGGGGCCGCGTGTATACCTATCGCTATCCTCACCCGGCGGTGACGGTCGATGTCGCGCTGTTTGCCGGCGCGCCTTCGCGTCGACGGTTGCTGCTGGTGCAGCGCGCGGCGGCGCCCTACGCCGGGCAGTGGGCACTGCCCGGGGGATTCGTCGATATCGACGAGGACCTCGAGGTTGCGGCGCGCCGCGAACTGCTCGAGGAGACGGGTCTGGTGGCTGGGCCTCTGCGGCAACTGGGCACATGGGGGACGCCAGGCCGGGACCCCCGTGAGCGGACCATCAGCGTGATCTTCCTTGGCGAGATCCCGATGGCCTCGCGACCCGCTGCCGGCAGCGACGCGGCGTCAGCGGTATGGTTCAGCACCGACGAGTTGCCGGCACTGGCGTTCGACCATGCCGACATCGTGAGCCGCGCCCTGCGCGCCTTGGGAGAACAGGAGTAGCCCATGATCAGAACAGCTCTCTTGGTGTTTTTGCTTGCTGGCGGCGCTCTGGCGCAGGCGGCCGACAAGGCCTGGGTGTTCACCAACGTGAACGTCCTTACCATGGACAGCGAGACGGTGCTGGAAGATAAGCATGTGTTCGTCCGCGAGGGACGGATCGAGCGCATGATCGATGCCGCAGCGGTGTCCGGGCAGGCACTCGAGGGCTACCGCGTCGTCAGCGGCCAGGGCGCCTACCTGATGCCCGGGCTCGCGGAGATGCACGCACACATCCCCGGCCACTCGCAGCAGGACTTTGCCGCCGATGTGCTGTTCATGTACATCGCCCACGGGGTCACCACGATCCGGGGCATGCTGGGCGAGCCCTGGCACCTCGAGCTTCGCGAGGCGGTGGCCAGGGGCGAGCTTCCCGGGCCGCGGATCTACACCTCCGGGCCCTCGCTCAACGGCAACAGCGTGCGAAGCCCCGAGGACGGCGCGCGGATGGTCGCCGAGCAGGCTGCCGCCGGCTACGACTTCCTGAAACTGCACCCGGGCCTGAGCCGTGAAGCCTTCGATGCCATCGTGGCTGCGGCAGACGTCCACGGCATCGAGTTCTCCGGGCATGTGTCCTCGGCCGTCGGCGTGCCGCGTGCGCTCGCCGCGCGCCAGAGCGCGATCGACCATCTCGATGGTTATGTGGACGCGCTCGTGCCGCGTATCCCGCCCGAGGTGTCGCCCGGGTTTTTCGGCATCAACCTCGTCGACATGGTCGACGAGAGCAGGATTCCCGGGCTGGTCCGCGCTACCCGGCAGCAGGGCGTATGGAACGTTCCGACCGAGACCATCATGATCAACGGCCTGTCGCCGCAGCCGCCGGAGCAGCTCGCCGCAAGGCCCGAGATGGCTTACCTGCCACCCGAACTCGTGGAGCGCTGGGTGGCCGCCAAGCAGCGGTTCCTCGGTGACCCCAATTATTCGCCAGAGCGTGCAGAACGGTTCCTCGCCCTGCGCCGTGAAATCACCGCGCAGCTGCACGCTGAAGGGGTGGACCTGCTGCTGGGCTCGGACTCGCCGCAGTTTTTCAATGCGCCAGGCTTCTCCATCGTGCCCGAACTCGAAACCCTGCGTGCCGCCGGCCTGTCGCGCTTCGAGGCGCTGCAGGCGGGGACAGTGAACGTCGCGCGCTTCTTTGGCAGCGACGAGTTCGGGCGTCTCGCCGAGGGGCAGGTTGCCGACCTGATGCTGGTCTCGGGCAATCCGCTGGAGGATTTCGAGCCGCTGCGGCGACCGACAGGCGTCATGGTGCGCGGGGTGTGGTTCGATCGAGCCAGTCTGGACGAGGGGCTCGAGCGGATCCGCGCCAGGCAGGCGGAAGCCGCCCCGTGAGCCGCTCGGGACGGCTAGGCGGTCCGTTGATCGTCGTCCGTCGTGTGGGTCAGGCGGTAGCTCTTGCCCACACGCTCTTCGTGAAAGACCCGCCAGGCTGCAGCACCCTCTGCGCCCATGTAGCGCTGCAATGACGCCTCATCGGTGTGCAGCAGGTCGACGACGATCAGTCCGTCGAGTGCGTCGCGGAACTCGGGATCCACGTTGAAGCCGATCACCCGTCCGCCCAGCTTGAGGTAGTGACGTAGCAGCACCGGGATGCCGCGGCCTTCCCGGTCCGTGGCGCTCAGCAGGTTTGAGAACAGGTCGATGTCCGAGACGCTGCGGACCTCGCGCCAGAGTGTTTCGTCGTTTCCGGGCAGAGGCCAGCTCCGATAGGGACGGCGAGGCTTTACGCGTCTGGCCAGCCGACGATCGTAGGCGTGGCGACGCAGATAACGCACCATGCAGCGGCGCAGTTCGGGCCGGTAGTCGGCGCTGATGCTGACCGGGCCGAACAGACACCGGTAATGGGGGTGTCGTGCCATGAACGCACCGATACCCCGCCACAGCAGCAGCAGAGGCGCGAAGCTTCGCTGATATTCGGGGATGATGAACGAACGTCCCAGTTCCACGGCCGGACCGATGTCCTGCAGAAGTCCGCTGGAATAACGGAACAGCGAGTGGGTGTAGAGCCCCTGGCGCCCCCGTCGCGCCACGATTTCATCGACAGGGCCCAGTCGGTAGGCGCCAACCACCCGCTGCGCGCCCGCGTCCCAGATGAACAGGTGCCGGTAGTCTTCATCAAAGCGGTCGAGATCGAGCGCCTTGCCCGTGCCCTCGCCCACATGTCGGAAAGTCAGTTCCCGCAGGCGTCCGATCTCGCGGAGCACCCATGGGATCTCCGTGGCGCGGGCCAGGTACACGTGCAGGCTGCGGTTCTTCAGCAGCAGGTGTTCGGTGTCCAGCGCCTGAATTTCCGCCTGCAGCAGATGCGCTGCGACCGGAGCGGCCAGCGGCGCGAGGGCTGCCCCGGCACCGCTGCGATCCACGGCATCGTCACGCTGTGCCGGCAGATTCAAGGTCAGTGCCCGGAGGAAGCTGCTGATGGTCTGCTCGCAGGCGAGCTTGTCGATCCTGCTGAAAGGGATCCGGCTGCCGAGGTGCAGGTGGAACTGCCGCCCGCGGTGCATCAGCAGGACCCGGGGCAGCAGTGCCGAGCGCAGCCGCGGATGGAGCCACCCAGCTGCCTGGAACCACCATGGGTTACGCCCCTCGAAACAGGCAGGGACGACGGCCGCCCCCGTGCGGCGTACCAGCCAGCCTGCCACCGGATGCCAGCCTCGGTCGGTGATCCGGCCATGGATGCGCATGTGTGCCACTTCTCCAGCCGGGAAAAGCAACAATGCGCCACCTGCGCCGAGCCAGCGAACGGCCGAGCGCAGGCTGCTCCGGTTGGTCGCTGCAGCCCGCGGTCCGGGTGACAGGATGTCCAGCGGCAGCAACAGCGGCTGCAACTCGGCGATCCGTCCCAGCTCACCATTGGCCAGTACCTTCAGGTCGGGGCGCCGGCGCAGCAGCAGATCGGTCAGCAGCAGCCCGTCCGCGCCGCCGAATGGGTGATTGCAGACCACCACCAGCGGCCCTTCGGCCGGGATGGTCTCGAGCGGATGACCATGCAGCGCGCAGTCCATCCCCAGGCGTTCACGCGCCGTGGCCAGGAAGCGGGCTGGCTCCAGACCTTGCGGGATTGTGTCGTACAGGGCATCGAGCGTGCGTAACCCGAGGGCGTGATCCGCGATCGCGCAGAGTGATCGTGTCAGGCCTGGACCGGCGGTAGATCGCAACTGAAGGGAACCGCGCGCCACTGTAGTCATGTCCGTCGACCTCTGCCGGGAGC
>SKYU01000024.1 GCA_007127715.1 Gammaproteobacteria bacterium
GCCAGGGTGTCGGCCAGGGCCTCGGCGGCCGCCGGGTTGTGGGCGACATCGAGCCACCACTCGACACCCGCCTGCCACACCCGCTGGCCGCGCGCGGACAGGCGGGCCTGGCCGAGCGCCGGCGCGAGCGCGGCCATGCGCGGAAACCCGAGACAGGCCTCGAGCAGCGCCATCGCCGAGGCCGCATTGCCATACTGCACCCGCCCGGCCAGCGGCGGGGGCGCCAGCCCCGGAAGGCGCCCGCCCGGGGACACATAGTCCCACCGGCCATCGGCCGCCGGGACTGCACTGAACTCCCGGCCCAGGCACCACAGGCGGGCACCGAGGCTGTCGGCATGTGCAAGCAGCGACTGCGGCGGCGCGGGATCGCCGCAGATCGCCGGGCGGTCCCGGCGGAAAATACCCGCCTTCTCACGACCGATGGCCTCGCGGTCAGGGCCCAGCCAGTCCATGTGATCCAGGGCCACCGAGGCCACCAGCGCGCCGCCGGGATCGACGGCATTGACCGCATCGAGCCGACCGCCAAGCCCGACCTCCAGCACACGCGCCGTGCAGCCCGCCTGGGCAAAGGCGCTCAGGGCCGCCAGCGTGCCGTACTCGAAATAGGTGAGCGGAACGTCGCCCCGCGCCTGCTCGACCTCGGTGAAGGCGGCCAACAGACCGGCATCGTCGATGCAGGCGCCGTCGATGACCACGCGCTCGTGGTAGCGCAGCAGGTGGGGTGAGGTGTAGAGGCCGACCCGGTAGCCACCGGCCGCGAGCATGGCGGCCAGGTACGCCGCGCATGACCCCTTGCCATTGGTGCCGCCAACGACCAGCGTCAGCGCGCGCGAGCCGGAAGCCGGCAGGCGCGCGAGCACGGTCTCGACGCGCTTGAGCCCCAACGCGATGCCGGCCGCATTCAGGCGCTCCTGCCAGGCCAGCCACTCGGCGACCGTATCGAACGGTGGCGCACTCATCGGCGGGACATCCCTGCGAGACGGTGCGGCGGATCGATCAGATCACCACCGCCTGCTCGGGAACCGGACGCCCGGTGAGCTTGCACAACAGGGCTGCGATCTCGTCGCGCATGCTGCGCCGGTCGACGATCATGTCCAGCGCGCCATGCTCGAGCAGGAACTCGCTGCGCTGAAAGCCCTCGGGCAGCTTTTCGCGCACGGTCTGCTCGATGACGCGGGGCCCTGCAAAGCCGATCAGCGCCTTGGGCTCACCGATATTGATGTCGCCCAGCATCGCCAGGCTGGCGGACACTCCGCCTGTGGTCGGATCGGTCAGCACCGAGATGAACGGCAGACCGGCCTCGGAGAGTTCCGCGAGCGCCGCGCTGGTCTTGGCCATCTGCAGCAGCGAATACAGCGCCTCCTGCATGCGGGCCCCACCGCTGGCGGAGAAATTCACCAGCGGGGTCTGGTGGTCGATGGCATGACGGACGCCGCGGACGAAGCGCTCGCCCACCACCGAGCCCATCGACCCGCCGAGAAAACGGAACTCGAAGGCGCTGGCCACGACAGGCTGGCCCTTGAGCGTGCCGGACATCACCACCAGGGCGTCGCGCTCGCCGGTCACCTTCTGAGCCTGCACGATGCGGTCGCGATATTTCTTGCTGTCCCTGAACTTCAGCGGATCGGTGGGCTCGAGGTCGGCGGCAATTTCACGGCCGGAATCGCGGTCCAGGAACAGCGACAGGCGCAGGCGCGCGCCAATGCGCATGTGATGGTTGCACTTCGGGCAGACGTGGTGGTTTCGGTCGAGCTCGGGGCGGTACAGCGGCGCACCGCAGGCCGGACAGTTGATCCACACGCCTTCGGGCACGGAGCGCGTGCGTTTCTCGGTCTTGATGCGCGAGGGCATCAGTTTCTCGAACCAGCTCATGCTTTCGCCCCGTCCTGAATACGTTCCGACAATGATACGGCCTTGCGTGGATGCTGTGCACTCGGCAGGCCGGCCACGCTAGCGCCCCGGGCCGCCGCGCCCCAGCACCGGGCCCGGCAGGCCGAAACGCGCCGGGTATTCCACGCCGATCAGGCACAGGCCCTGCGCCGGTGCGGTGATCCCGCGGTGCTGGCGATCGCGTCCGGCCAGCACCTCGGCCGCCCAGCCGACCCCCGCTTCGCCGCGGCCAATGCGGTAGAGCACTCCCACCAGGTTGCGCACCATGTGATGCAGAAAGGCGTTGGCCATGAACTCCAGATGCAGGCACTCGCCTTCCTCACGCAGCGCGATGCGCAGCATCCGCCGCCAGGGACGCTTCGCCTGGCAGGCGGCCGCCCGGAAGGCGCTGAAGTCGTGCTCACCCAGCAGGCTCACGGCCGCCGCAGTCATGGCGGGCACATCCAGCGGTTGATGTACCCACCAGGCCCGCTGGCGCAGCAGCGCGGAGCGCAGCGGCGCACGCAGCAGCGTGTAGCGATAGGCGCGGGCCACGGCGGAATAGCGCGCATGAAAGTCGGGCGCGACCTCGCGCATCCAGCGCACCGAGATGTCTTCAGGAAGGGCGCTGTTGACGCCCAGCAGCCAGGCGCGCGCGGGACGCACCGCGCGGGTCACGAAATGCACCACCTGTCCCGAGGCATGCACCCCCGTGTCCGTGCGCCCGGCGGCAACCACCTCCACCGGGTGGTCGGCGACGCTCGACAGGGCTTCCTGCAGGACATCCTGAGCGTTGCGCGCGTGCGGCTGCGTCTGCCAGCCATGGAAGCCCCCGCCGTCGTACTCGACGCCGAGGGCGAGCTTCACTTCCGGCATACCGCGTCAGTCGCCGAGGGTCTCCAGCAGCTGCCGGGCCTCCTGACGATGCGCACCGTCCCCTTCCTCGATGACTTCCTCGAGAATGCTTCGCGCGCCCTCCGGGTCGCCCATGTCGATGTAGGCGCGCGCGAGGTCGAGTTTGGTGCCGAGCTCCGTGAGGGTTTCGGGCTCGGCCGAGGGATCGACCTCGCCAGTGAGGTCTTCGTCGGTGCCGCCGTCGAAGAGTTCACCAACCTCGAAATCGAAGGCGTCGTCACCGGCGGACAGCTCATCCGATCCGCCCTCGGCACCGAAGACGTCGGCGGCAAAACGCTCCGCATCGTCACCAGAGGCTCCGGGCCGGGGCTGCTCTACGGTGCTGTCGCCGTCGGATTCGGTGATCGCCGGGAACAGCGCGGTGTCGCCGCGTTCGTCGACATCTTCCGCGGCGTGCTCGCCCGGGGCGTCCTCGCCGGAGGCGTCCGCCGCCGGCAGCTCCCCGACATCGATGCGCGCCGTCGCCGCGCCCCGATCGATCGCCTGCTCCTCGTCCAGGGTGTCCGCGAGCCGGGTCGCCTCGTCGTCCCACAGCGCGGTCGCAAGCCGGGTCTGCTCATCCTCGGTCAGCGACGGTGCCAGGCGGGTGGCATCGTCATCGCCGAGCGTCGTATCGTCCTCGAAATCGTCAGCAAGCCGACGCTCGTCGAGCACCTGGGTGATGCCTGTGGCCGACAGCAGATCTTCGGCGTCTTCGGCATCCTCGTCCACCTGGGGCTGCTCACGGGCCGGTGCGGGCGCGACTGCGGTGGCGTCGGCCTGATCGGCGTCGCCCAGGTCGATGACCGCTTCGCCGAGTCCGGTCACCTCGAGGTCTTCGTCGGAGAGATCGACGTCAAGCCCCTCGAGATCCAGACCGAGATCGTCCAGGTCGATCTCCCTGGTCGCGTCGGCCTCGATCCCCTCCACGCCGCCTCCTGGCGCAGACATGCGCGGCTGCTCCAGGGTGGGGGATTCCTGCGTCTCCGCAAGCTCGGGGCGCAGCGACTCCTGCGTCTCGGCCGTGTCGGACAACTCGGGGGATTCGACCGTCGGGGTCTCGATGGTCGGCGACTCGGCATCGGAGAGTTCATCCTCGAGCAGGCCGCGCTCGATATTGGTCGCCGTGCGTGACCCGATGCCAAGCATGAACTCCTCTTCGGCCGCAGCCTCAGCGGCCTCCGGATCGTCGTCGAACTGCATGTCGAGCGAGGCGGCGTCCTGCCGCGGATCCGCGCCCGGGGCGGACTCGGCGTCGTCGACCTCGAAGTCCAGGGCGTAGATGCCGGTGTCCTCACCTCCCTCGAAATCGAGCTCGAGGTCGCCGCTGGCCGTCTCACCGGCGAACAGGGGATCCTCGGGGCAGATCTGGCGGGCCATGATCAGGGTCTTGTCCCACTCGGCGCCGTCGCCCACCTGCGCCTTGAGCGCACGGGCAGCCTCGACGAAGCCTTCCTGGTGACCCCACACGAAATAGATCTCGACCAGTTTCAGGTGCAGATCGGAGCGCTCCGGCGTGTCGGCCAGGGCCTGCTGGACAAGATCTGCGGCCTGGTCGTAGAGGCCGTAGGCCATGTGGAAATCGGCCTCCGCCAGGGGGTCGCCGTCAGCGACCTCCTGCGCGTGCACGCCTGGCTCGGCCTGGGCCGGGGCGGCCTGGCGGGTACTCTGGGCGGCGTGGGCACCTGTCGCCAGCGCAGCCGCGCCGGTGCCGCCGACCGCTGCCATGCGCTGGGTTCGCTCTGCGTCGTCTTCGCGATCCGCAGGGGCGTCGACCGGGCGCTGCTCGTCGGCGAGGTCCTCGGCCTCGGCCGCAGCCCAGGGGTTCTCGTCTTCAGCCCGTTCGCGGCGGCGGCGCAGGAACACGGCCAACGCGCCCAGCAGCGCCACGACC